>CALMSX010000073.1 GCA_937872515.1 uncultured Bacteroidota bacterium | reverse complement strand
TTGATCTGTAGGTGCGCAAGATTTTGATCTGTAGGTGCGCAAGATTTTGATCTGTAGGTGCGCAAGATTTTGCGCACCTACATGATCAAATATTTATTCCGTTAATACCAATTTCCCCACTGCCATTTTTCCATTTTTATCAACCGCTTTCACCATATAAAGGCCCGGAATCAAATCATTAAATTCAAAAAAATTGGACAGGTGTTTATCGAAATCTTGGATCTGAACCAGGGTGCCGGCTGGGTTGTACACCTCTATGGTTCCCTCATTGATCCCATTGGGAAATACAATGCGCACAGGGCCTGAGCTTGGATTGGGATAAAGGTTGAGTTGGTCTGCAATAAATTCTGTATTGGTGGATACCGGAATCAAGCCCAGGGCTTCAGGGCTCACACGCATGGTGCTCATGGCACGGGCATTGCCATCGTGCTGATAATTGCCATTCTTATAAATCATATTGTCTTCTTCCACCCCAACTAAGATATCTCCATCAGGAAGTTCATCAATTGATGCCACAAAAACAAACCTGTCTTTGTCTTCTACTTTAAAGGCTGATATCAGGATCATAGTATCTTGAAGCAGTTTATATACATTCATTGAGAAATCCCATTCACCAACTCCCAGCTTTTTTGCATATCTCGAAAATAAAAACAATTCATCGGTTTTACCATATAACAATGGTATTGGATAGAATTCTAAATATTCTAAATTTACTTTTGCATTTAACAATCTGTTCCCATTCAAATCGTAGATGACATGGCTTATGGGCGGCTCAAAGGGATCTGTTTTGGTATCAAAGCTGGTGAATATAAGTTTATTTCGTTGATAGGCTGTGAGCAACATGTCATTAATGGGAAAATCCTCCTTAATACTTAATAATTTTAAAGTATTTAAATTTTTGTCCACAAAATTAAACACAATGCTGTCTGATAACTTAAATGTTTCAATGTACAAAAAAGTATCTTCGCTGATCCGCGTAAAGTTGACAAAACGCTGACCCTCGTAAAAGGGTATGGAATCTGTAGCACCAACCCTTCTGCCTTCACTATCGACCAATTGTGAGACCAATTTATAATCAAGCCGATCGTAGTATTTTACTGGGTAGAAACATCTGTAGTTATCTTCTTCCTTATATAAGTGGTTGTAAGGCCCATATTTAAAAACTGCCTGTGGCATAATGGAAATAGTTGAATCGGTATTATCGGGAAAATATGATATGATTGTTTTTCCTGAATTTATATCAATTATTTTTTTTGATAACTGTGTTTCCTGATCCAATTGATAGCCCGAAGGACTCTTTGGATATGTGCTAATTGGGACCAAGCCTATATGAATCAGATTTGAGCTTTCATCTAGAAATAAGGCTCTGGTTATATTGGTTCTCCAACCTGTCATGGTATGATCTTCCCTTATGCTCCATAATTTCTCTCCTGTTTCCAAATTTCTTTTCACTATGTAATGACCGGATGGACTGGTTCTTTTGCCTCTTAAGTAATATGCAAATATATATTGACCATTTATATATAGTCTTTTGGGATCATTATCAAGATTGAAAAAATAATTATACCCATCACTAGAATCGCTCAACATGCCGTCATCATATTCTGTAACATGCCATTTGGGGCTTAAATTTTTCCATTTTATTTGCTCAAAGGGTTCTACGGGCAAATTAAGTTGTGCATAACATTCTGACGTAAATATTATCCATAAAAAGGATATTTGTATAAACTTATTCATGTTTTTATATTTAAAAAGTAGGGCCAAAAATGGCCCCACTCTGATTTGAATTAATATTATAACCCGGCGCATGAGTTGCGGCAATTGCCTAAAGTACCTCTGCAATCATTGTCAACCGATTCGCAACCAGGAGCAGATTCTGTGTGGGTCGCTTTTACAATCAGAACACCATCTCTATAGCAATAATCTGTAAATCTGACACAGCAACTTATACCGCACACTACATCTCGGAGATTCCATACCCCTTCCTCCTGCTCTCCGCAAATGGATTTACAATTTGTATCTATGAAAGAAGAGGCTATAGTGATTACACCTATGGAACTTTCACAATTATAATTTGCTACATGTTTTGAAATGTAATCAAGTATAACAAGGTTTTCTACAACAATTGACACCTGTTTTCTGAAATTATCCCAGGCAGCTTCAGCTCCGGCATTGTTTCCCATGGCCCATAGGGCTGACCATGTATCAAGGTTGTCACAATATATGGTATCATCCAATTGAAGACTGTTGTTATTAATGACAAAATTGCCAAAAGTAAAAGATACACCCGATGGGGTAACACATATCTTCCTAAAAAATCTTACCGGTACTTCACAGGTGTCTATTGTTACAAAAGTGTCTATGGTCATTGTGTCACATCCCTCCTGGTATGGAATATCACAAGCTCCGTCCGGCAACTCCCTTGTTTGGGCATATTGCGATGGATTGTTTTCTGCATGATCATCGCTGCAGGATAAAAAATAAATACTCATAAATGCCATTAAAATAATGGAGAATGAAATGCTGGGATTGACAAACCAACTTTTGTAAAAATTAATCAAATTTTTTCCAATTAATGTTTTGCCCCCCCCTACTTGGGGTGAATTAAATTTTTTCATTTTTTGTAATTATTATGTTAAAAATAGCGATGGATTGTTCGGTACCATCATTACCGTTTGGGTGTAAATACGATCATCTCCTTAGCTTGGGTTTTTAATTAGTCAGGTGGTTTTTCCATGATAGCCTGTTTTATGGGTTTTTAAACAATGTCAATTTTTCAAAACAAACTTAATATTTAATTTTGTTTTTTGCAATAAATCCGATATAAATTAACATAAATAAGTATAAATACGTATAACTTTTGTTATATTCTTTCGTTGTGGCGTAAGATTTTGATATGTAGGTGCGCTTGTAGGTGCGCAAGATTTTGCCTTGTAGGTGCGCAAAATTTTGCCTTGTAGGTGCGCAAAATTTTGCGCACCTACAACGACGGGGCAAACAAACCAATGCGCCAGGGTTTTTTTAGGTAGTCTATGTAGACAAAATGTTGTTTTTCCACATCTGGATTAAAAAAGACAAAGCCGTAATCAAAGGTATCAATGGTCATGGCCACCTGGGGCAGGGCTTTGATCTCATTCCAGGCACGGGCCATTGGTGTCGACCAGTATATATCGTCCAGCACAACGATTGCGTTTTTATGCAGGTGGGGTAAAAGGGTATTAAAATTGGACATAGTAGCCTCATAGTTGTGATGGCCATCAATGTAAGCCATGTCTACAACAGGGTTGGAGGAAAGTACCAGAGGTAGCTGTTCGGCAAAGGTGCCTTTATATGCATGTATATTGTAAGCGTGATTTTTTTCAAACAAAAGACGGGCGAGTCGATGGATTTCAGGAGCTCCTTCGATGGTATGGATGTGGGTAGCCTGATTGGCGCGCGACATATACAGAGCTGAGAGACCAAGGCTGGTACCCAGTTCTATCAGGGTCTGGGGTCTAAAATAGTTAACGAGATTAAACAGGATCCGACACTTGGACGGGGGGGACACAGATTTTTTGGCGATCGAAGCAATGGTGGGCATCTCTTCTTTTTTGCGGCTGCCTGCCCCATGGTCAACTATCTGTACAGCACTGCTATTGGCCAGCAACATCCGCCTTTCATGCTCCAGGGCATTGAAGGCATAGTAGTTTTTGCTCACATCCAGCACATTGTTGATAAAATCGTAGATAAAAGGCGAATGTACATTGTACACCGTATCTGCCTTTCGGTAATATTCCCAGTATCGAAGGATATGATCCACTATCAATTAACCAATTTTGGTTTTATTCGGGTCAAAAATCATGATTTTCATCATGAAAAACTAACGTATTACAAAAATTTTAATATATATCTTTAAAAGTAACTATTTTCGTGTTCAACTTAATCCAAGTTCCATGAGGAAGATTTTACTGATGATGCTTTGCTTTTTATCCGCAGGCATGGTATTCTGCCAACTTTCATTTCAACGCGCCAACCAGCTTTTTCGACCCGACAGAGAGCACCGAAGCGGGGTAGCGGGAGCGGTAGCCGATGTCAATGGGGATGGATATGATGATCTGGTGGTTCTCAATAAATCAAAAATCCTGGAAGTAGGCATCTACCAGGGACCGGGGCAGCCGCTCAAATGGTCAAACCCATTGGTAGTAAACCCCAATGAAGAGTATGCCCTGAGTGTAGGAGACATAGATAATGATCACATAGCTGAAATCGTCACTGGCGGTATTTACTCTGGATCTAAATTTTTTAAAAGAGATGCCTCCGGCAATTATTATCAGGATCAAAATGTAAGTCAGCCCATTTATACCCAAAGTGCCAATATGGTTGATTACAACAATGATGGCTACCTCGATTATTTTGCCTGCAACGACCAGGGCAACAATCTTCTTGCAAAAAATGTAAATGGTGCCTTGGAAGTGGCCAATATCATCGATTGGAGCACTGTGCCTCCCTCCGATAATTCGGGCAACTATGGCAGTGAGTGGGCCGATATAGACAATGATGGCGACATGGACCTGTACATTGCCAAATGCAAGTTTGGGGTTACCGATTTTGAAGATCCCCGCAGACACAACATGTTGTTTATGAATCAGGGCAATGGCGTTTTTGCCAATGAAGCCGAGGCAAGGGGCATGAAGCACAAGGGCCAGTCATGGACCGGTAGTTTTGCAGATTATGACAACGATGGAGACCAGGACTGCCTGATCACCAACCACGATGTGCCTCACGCCTTGATGCGCAACGACGGTAAGGGCCATTTTACCGAACACGTACTCAATATACCGTTGGATGCCACCTTTGCCTTTCAATCGCTTTGGGCAGATTTTGACAACAATGGCTTTTTGGACTTCCTCATCACAGGTGCCGATAAGACTTATTATTACATGAATCAGGATGGAGAAAAATTCCAAAAAGTAGAAGGTGTATACGAAGTCACCCTCAATTCAGCGGCGCTGGGTGATCTCAACGATGACGGGTTTATGGATGTGGCTGCCTATTATGGAATAGGCATCAACCTGCCCGGCCCTATCAGTGATGAGATTTTTATCAACAAAGGAAACAGCCACCACTACCTGAAATTTGTGATGAGGGGCAGTAACTCCAATGCCATGGGTGTGGGTGCCAGGCTGGAGCTGTACGGATCATGGGGCAAACAAACGCGTGGGGTGCATGCCGGCCTGAGTTATGGTGTGAGCAGTACCCTTACCCAACACTTTGGCTTGGGTGACGCCACTTTGGCTGACAGCCTGGTAGTAAAATGGCCTTCAGGACAAAAAGATGTGTTTACCAATATAGCTGCCGATGCCACTTATTTTGTGCAGGAAGGTAAGTGTATTTCGCGCAGACTGCCCATCATCAAATCCAAAGACTTGCAGTGCCCGGGTGAAGTTGTTCAACTTACTCTTCCGGCAGGATTTACAAGCTATCAATGGCAAGATGGCAGCACTTCTTCTATTTTATCTGTTACAAGTCCCGGTATTTACAGCGCCATAGCTACCGATGCTTCGGGTTGCGAACATTTTTCAGAGATTGCCAATGTAAAAACATTTAGTGCAGAACGTATCATAAGCACGGCATCAGACACCGTTTACAGCTGCGATCTCAGTATTGGCAATCTCAGCTTGTTGGATGGTTTATCCGACATAAAGTGGAACAACGGGCAAACAAGTGAGACCATCACCTTGTCAGAACAAGGTTGGTTGAAAGTCACTGCCAATGATCCATGCGGTGTAGCATGGGAAGACAGCGTATATGTATCGATCATCAAAGGCAGCCTGACTGTGACCAATGATACCGTACTGGTAGGCGAAACCGCAATGCTTACAGCATCAGGAGAAAATGTAGAATGGTATGCCGATAACTTGGGAAAAGAGAAAGTACACCAGGGCAACACCCTTACCATTGCCAATGTACAAAGCGGTATGACTTATTACGCCAGGGCCGGCTCAACCCAGGGATATCAGTTTGAGTGGTTGGGAGAGCAGCAGATGCCCACCGGCAATATCTATTCATCAAACAATGTAGATGCAGGGCTTTACCTCAATGTATACAGAGATATTGTGCTTCATAGTTTCAGGGTACGGACCGACAAGGCCGGGGTAAGAAGATTTTTGCTCATCAGTTATCAGGGAGATACCTTACTGCGCAAAGACGTAATGATCCCGGCAGGGCTACCCACACTGGTAGAACTCAATGCCTTTATCCCGGCAGGCACCTATTATCAATTGAAGACAGATCACGAATTAAACATGGCCAACTTTGGTCATGAAGGGCCGAGGTTGGTAAGAACAGCAGAAGAAGTGCATTACCCCTATACTTCTGGACTTTTTGCAGAAGTGCCCACCTCCATCAAAGGGCCAACATCCTATTATTATTTTTACAACCTGTTGTTGTCTGATGGTGGTATTGATTGTTATAGCGATTATCTACCGGTGAGTGTTGTGATCAGGCCTACCAGCGTGGTGGATGAAGTGATAGGCAGCATCCGCATCCTGCCCAATCCGGTGCAGCAATACCTTACCATTGAAAGTGATGCAGCTGTGATGGCCTATCTGACAGATATGGCAGGCAGGGTTATGAAACAGGAACCCTTAAAAAAAGGCCATCAGGTTTGGGATTTAGCGGCCATTCAGCCGGGTATGTATGTGCTAAAAGCCGGACAAAAACGAGCCAAAGTCCTCATCGTACGGTAACATTATTTGGGCAGTCGACTGTCCATTTTTTGTGCCAGTTTGACCAGCCATTTGATGACCCTGAAAATGGCCAGGAGAAAGACGAAGCCAAAAGTAAACACAAAAAACATCCATCGGAAGGGCCCTGCCTCATCTGGAGTCATGCCCGAAAAGAGATATGCTGTAAAGCCTGTTGAAACCGATAATAGAGCATAAGAAACCAATGATTTCCACCAGTAGGCATCGGGTTTATGACTGGATACACTCAAAACGGCCGTAAACATGGCAAAGACCATCAAAAAACCCAAAACGATGGTATAGTGGGTTCTGGGTAAAAAGTGAATATGGTCGCCCGATGCTGCCCAATAAACCACCAATTGAAAAAAGATGGCTGCCAAAGCATTCCACAGTAAAATGCGAAAAGGCGATATATCCATTTCGAATACCGATTTCTGATGATTTTGTTCTTTTTCAGGCATTTTACTGCATTATTTAATCTGTTAACAATTCATTATTAAATTTTATCTAAAATAGAAAGGCAAAATGTGCAAAATAATGAATGAAATATAATTTTTTAAACTTATCACAAATTTGGTAAAATTTAAAAAGACAAAATATTTACCTTTATCCTAGCAAATCAATCAATTTGGTTTCATTTGGTTAGGGTTGAGGTAGTGCACTTGCATTACCTCTTTTTTTTTACCCCCATTTCTCTTCAAGAAGGAACCGCAATGAAGTAAAAATTCAGTTTTTGGTAAAATTGTTGTTCAAATTCTGCTTTTGAAAGCGGTGGAAGGTTTTTTAACCAATTCTCCATTGTATTTAAGCTGTAGTTCAGCCCCTGGAAAAATTGGAACACATCAGTCGGCTGGGTACCATAACAATCAGAGGCGCCAAGACCGTGTTCAAAGATGACGGTAGGTTTGGTTCTGGTCAGGGTATTTACGGCGCCTTTGAGTACCTGCAATTCCGCTCCTTCTACATCGATTTTGATAAGGTCTATTCGATTGACCGCTGCCAACAAATCATCCAGGGTTCTCATTTCCACTTCGATGGTTTGGTCTTTCTCGTTGGCATGATCATAATTTCTTTTGACCATACCACTGTAAGCGGGGTTGGTCACTACCAGATTAAAAGTAGTGGTGCCATTGGTTTCGCTCAGTGCATAAGGGTAGATGGTGATGTTGCTGTTGTTTTGATACTTTAAAACCAGCTTATCGTACATGGCCGGAATGGGTTCAAAGCCCCAGTGTTTTCCCTTGGGAGAACGCTGGATAAACCAATCCATGATCTCACCCTTGTGGCAGCCCACATCCACACAGCAAGCATTTTGATCGCATACCTTTTTAATTACCTGCCACGATTGGCGGTCGTAAGCCTGATTGATGGAAACATCAAACGGAAGGTATCGGAAAAGCGCTTTCAGCATCGATTTTAAGGCCATGGTTCAATTTTTAAGTGGGCTAACCGGGGGCAAAGTTAGGTAAGTTTGACCAGTAATTGGGGATAAGGACCTCCCCGCGGTAAGTATTGTTTTAATAAATGGCATTGATCCATTCGCCCCTCAAATAAGCCTCAATGTTTTGGGCAATGCCATTGACCAGATTTTGGCGCGCCTTAGCCGATGCCCAGGCAATGTGGGGTGTAATGTAACAATTGGGCAGAGCGATTAAAGGATGATGGGCCTGAGGTGGTTCTGACGTAAGGACATCTAAAATGGCTGTAAAAGCGGGATGGGTTTTTAAATGATCTGCCAGCTCACTTTCGCGGATAAGGGCCCCTCTCCCGGTATTGATGAGGATGGCATTGTTTTTCATCAACGCCAAACTATCGGCATTGATCATTTCGCGTGTATCATCGGATAGGGGCACATGGAGAGAAACCACATCTGCCGAAGCCAGAACATGGGGCAATAAATGAGAGGTCTCTGCAAAAGGAAGAGATACTCCTGACCGGGAATAGAGTAAGACTTTCATGCCAAAGGCGTGGCCCAGCTCAGCCATTTTTTTTCCAATCTGTCCGGGGCCAATAATGCCAAGGGTAAGGCCGCTTAACTCTCTGATGGAATGGTCATAAAAACAAAAATCAATGCTGTTTTCCCATCTAGATTTGCGAACAGCCTCAAAGTAATGAGTCGGTCTGTTGAGTACTGACAAGAGGGACGCAAATGCCTGTTGTACCACAGAGGAGGTAGAATAGGACTTTACATTGCTGACCTTTATGCCTTTTTCCCTGACAGGTTTGATATCAATGTTGTTGTATCCCGTGGCAGCCACCACGATGTATTGTACCTTGGGCAATTTGGCAAGAGAATTGTGGTCAATGACAAACTTGTTGGTAATCAGTACTTCAGCTTCAGCCGCCCTTTCTTCCAGTTGATCAAGGGTTGTTCGGTCATACATTTGGTAATTTCCGAGAAGCTGCAAACATGAGTCATCAATATCACCGGGTGACGTGGTATAACCATCTAAAAAGACTATTTTCATAAAATAATATTTTTTAAATTTTGCTCAATGTTCGCAATTATTGTTTTTAAAATCTTTCAAATGACAAAGAAAATATGAAATGTTAAAATTTATTAAACATTTTATTTTATACAACAAAGAGGTGATATTTACAGTTATTAGTACAATCAGAATTTAAAAATATAAGCATTATGGACAGACTTACCATTTCTTCAGTAACCCTACCTGCTTATCCTGTGAAAGATCTTCTGATCGTTAAAACCATAACCAAAATTTCCACTGATCTTTATTATACCATCATCGATACCAAGGGCAGGGAAATTATTTCCAATAAGATCATCGATGCCTATGAAGGCCTCATTAAAATCAGTGTAGATACGCTCAAAACGGGCATCTACCTCCTCCGTTTGTCTGACAACGATTCATTTGTGGTCAGCTCATTCGTGAAGGCCTAAGCCAGATCTTTTTCAGATTCTATTTTACATCACCAATACGGGTGCCATCGGGTATGAGGGCTCCTTTGTTGACAACCACGATGCCTTTTTTGATCACATAGTTGTCGGTCTCGGTTTCGGGTAAATCCGGACTGCCCTTGATCACCACATTGTCGCCAATCCTGGCTTCTTTGTCAATGATGGCATTTTCGATCAGGCAGTTTCTACCAATACCTATGTTGATGGCATTTTTTCGCATGTCTTCCAAGGTTTCAAAATAATCACTTCCCATTAGGTAGCTATTTTTTACGATGGAATTGTCGCCAATCCTTGCCCTGATGCCTACTACACTATTGATGACACTTTTGGCGTGGATGATACAACCTTCAGAGATGATTGAGTTTTGAAAGCTGGTTCCCGAAATTTTAGACGGAGGCAGCTGGCGTGCCCTGGTGTATATTTTGTTGACGTTGTCAAATAAGTTGAACTTAGGTATGGCATCGGCCAGGGCAATGTTGGCCTCAAAAAATGACTTGATGTCTCCTATGTCTGTCCAATACCCATCGTACATGTAGCTGGCAACATTGAGTCCGGTCCGCAGGGAGTCAGGGATGATTTCTTTGCCAAAGTCTACTGCATTCGGGTACTTTTCCAACAAGTCCCTAAGTACTGATTTGCTAAAGATATAGATACCCATTGAGGCCAGGTATTCTCTGCCTTCCGAAATGAGTTTGGAATCTACTGCCGACTTCCACTTGGGCAAATCTGCCAAAGGTGGTTTTTCAACAAAACTATTAATGTAGCCATACTGATTAACCTTCATAATGCCAAACGAAGTAGCATCCTCAGCATTGACCGGTATAGTGGCAATGGTGATATCTGCGTTTTGAGCTACGTGGTACTTGGCCATAATTTCAAAATCCATCTGATAGAGCTGGTCGCCAGAGAGAATCAACACATAGTCAAAATCACTTACCGTGATGTTGCGCACCGATTGTCGCACCGCATCTGCAGTACCCTGAAACCAGTTGAGGTTGCCTGAGGTTTGTTCAGCTGCCAGGATGTCCACAAAACCATTGGTAAAGTGATCAAAGTGAAAACTGTTTTTGATGTGCCTGTTGAGAGACGCCGAGTTGAACTGGGTAAGCACAAAAATTTTGTTGATGCCGGAATTAAGACAGTTGGAAATGGGAATATCGATCAAACGATATCTGCCCCCGATGGGTACTGCCGGTTTTGATCTGTCTTTGGTAAGCGGATACAAACGAGATCCCACTCCTCCTCCAAGAATTAAACAAATGAATCTGCTGGTAATCGATCTTTGTTGTTTCATGTCCTGATTTTTTATTTGGTGGACAAGGCTATTAATGGCTTAAAACAGAATAATATTTTTTAAAAATTACTATTACCTAATTTAAAGTGACATTAACGCTTCTTGTTTTGCAATATTATTCAATTTATTTCACACTTTTTAATTTATTTATCTGCCTGTTACAGCATTGTAAATATCCATGTATTGGCCTGCACTTTTTACCCAGGAGAAGTCGGCAGCGATGCCATTGTTTCTGGCCGTGGTAAGTAATTTTTTAGCACCGTGCAGGTAGAGTGCGCGTTGAAATTCTTCAAAAATGTGATAAAAATCGAGCCCGTTAAATTTGAGTCCGGTGCCATTGTCACCATCAAAATAACTGACACTGTCTTTCAACCCGCCCAGGTTGTGTACGATGGGTATGGTACCATATCGCATGGCGTACATTTGGTTGAGTCCACATGGTTCTACCCTTGAAGGCATGATCAGAAAATCAGCCCCGGCATAAATTTTATGTGAAACCTCCTCACTGTAAGTAATCATGGCTGCTACCCTATCCGGCCTGTGATAAGCCAGGATGCCGATCTGGTGCTCTACCCACTTGTCTCCGGTACCGAGCACCACAAAATTGAGGGGCAGGTCGCGGCGCAGAGATTCTTCAATGATACCCGGCAGGAGGTCAGCTCCTTTTTCACCCGCAAATCTACCAATAAAGGCAACCAAGGGTAATTCCGGATCCAATTGAGTGCCTTGCAAAAGCACGGCTTTGTTTTTATCTTTAAAAGCATCGATATCGGCTTCCAGGTGGTGGGCCAGATAAGGATCTGTAGCAGGATCCCACACTTCGTTGTCGATGCCGTTTAAAATGCCAACACACTTGTGGTTTTCCTGCATAAACAGGGCTTCCAAACCGACAGAATTGTATTTTAATTCCTCCATGTAACTCGGAGAAACAGTGGTAACCTTCCACGAACACTTGATGGCTGACGCCAGGGGATTGATCATGTTGGACCAATCGAGCATGCCTGCCTTCCAGGAATCAAATTGTGGCAGTAAGTAGTGCAGGGTCCATGGAAATACACCCTGGTAGCGTTCGTTGTGAATGGTAAAAACGACCGGTACAGAAGCCAGGTTTCTGTATCCATCGCAGTTTTGCATTATAAACGGAATGAGGCCCGTATGATGATCATGGCAATGCACCACATCGGGGGTGTTTTCAGCATTGACAATAAAATTGAGATAAGCTCTTTGAAAACAAAGATGTCGCTGTATTTCGTCGCCAAAAAAGTGGCCATTGGAAGCTGCGTAGACACCATCCCTGTCCATCTTACCCGGGATGTCGATGACCATGAGCTTAAAGCCCAGCTGACTGTCTACTACTTCTGCGATGCCGTAGTCGATGCGCTCGTGGTGGAGGTAAAAATGTGAAACATGTTGATAATCATAATTTTTGCCTTCAAACCATTTCATCCTGTACTTTGGAATAAAAACGGTGACTTCTCCACCCTGCGCATTGAGGTATTTGGGAAGGGAACCCACCACATCTGCCAATCCTCCCACTTTGGCGCATGGGTAACATTCCATAGAAACAAAATGTATTTTAATCGGTGTTTCAGCCATTATCAACAAGTATTTGGTTGAAAGATACAGCAAAATGATCAGCCATTAGAATATCAATCTTGCTTTTTTATCAAACATCCGTCATTGTTAAAATGGATAAAAAAAGTACAATATGTAAGCTATTGAATTTGTTTTTTATATCCCTAAGCCTTAAAAATAAAGGGCAGGAAGTGATAATTAATTGTAATAAATTTAAAAAATTCTTTACCTTCGCAGCCTAAATTAAATAACCATGGGTAGAGGAGACAGAAGATCCAGAAGAGGAAAAATTTCATCAGGATCTTACGGAAAGGCAAGGCCACACAAAGCCAAAAAGGTAGTTGTGGTAAAAAAACAGGCTCAGTAATTTAAGCCTGTTTTTTTTTATAACTTCATTTCAGGTACCACATCAGGTACGATTAATTGTCCGGCAGTAGCTTTCACAATCTCTTCCACACTTACGCCCGGGGCTCTTTCTCTAAGGATAAAACTACCGTTTTCAATATCCAAGACCGCCAGGTTGGTCACCACTTTTTTCACACAACTCACGCCTGTAAGGGGTAGCTGACAGTGGGGCAGTAATTTAGAATTACCTGCTTTATCGGTGTGCATCATAGCAACGATGATGTTGTTGGCACTGGCCACCAGGTCCATGGCGCCTCCCATACCTTTGACCATTTTACCCGGTATTTTCCAGTTGGCAATGTCGCCGTTGTGAGAAACTTCCATCGCTCCCAAAACAGTAAGTTGGATGTGCTGGCCTCTGATCATGGCAAAGCTCATGGATGAATCAAAGATGGCTGCCCCCGCTTTGAGGGTAACGGTTTGTTTACCGGCATTGATCAGATCGGGGTCTTCATCCCCTTCAAAGGGAAAAGGGCCCATACCTAAGATGCCATTTTCTGATTGAAATTCTACCTGCATGCCATCCGGCACATAGTTGGCCACCAGGGTAGGAATGCCAATTCCCAGATTGACGTACCAGCCGTCTCTCAATTCCTGGGCTATTCTTTTTGCTATGCCTGTTTTATCTAACATTGGATCTGATTTAGGGGTTAGGGGTTAGTTAGGGACTAGGGGTTAGGGGCTAGGGGTTAGTTAGGGGTTGGGTTGGGGCGAACGGTGCGTTGTTCGATTCTTTTTTCATAGTTGACACCCTGAAAAATGCGTTGCACAAAAATGCCGGGAACGTGGATAAAATTGGGATCCAGTTCACCCGGTTGCACCAACTCTTCCACCTCTACGATGGTGATTTTACCGGCCATTGCCATTACTTCGTTGAAATTGCGGGCGGTTGCTTTAAACACCAGATTGCCCAGGGTATCACCTTTCCAGGCCTTGACCAGGGCAAAATCTGCTTGTAAGGCAGATTCCAGGATGTGGGGCTTGCCGTTGAATATTTTAACTTCCTTACCATAGGCGATTTCAGTGCCATAGCCGGCCGGTGTATAAAAAGCGGGGATACCGGCGCCTCCTGCCCTGCATCGCTCGGCCAGCGAGCCTTGTGGGATGAGATCCACCTCCAGCTCACCACTCAGCATTTGACGCTCAAATTCTTCGTTTTCTCCAACATAAGAGGATATCATTTTGATGATCTGCCTGTTTTGTAATAGCAGGCCCAGGCCAAAATTATCAACCCCGGCGTTGTTAGAAATACAAGTCAGCCCCTTGATGCCCTTTTTTACCATGGCTGTTATACAGTTTTCCGGTATTCCGCACAAACCAAAGCCCCCTACCATCAGCGTGGCATTGTCGGGTATATCAAAGATGGCTTCGTCTGCGTTGGCAAACACTTTATTCATGGTGAGTTTTTTTGCAAATTAAAGAATAATATTTCAGCTCCGCCGATGATTTTAACTCGTGGCTGTATTGGAAGGTTGAAGGCTCCTGATTTTATATGACAATAGTAAAAAGCCCCATAAAAAAGGCCTGGTAGGCATATCTTGTTGAATCCAACCGGTAAGCGGGTTAAAGTAACAGAAAATAAAAAGTACCACCAGCAAGATCCCAATTCTTCGCTGCCAGTCTTTGTTTTTTGTGAGAAATACCAGATACAAGGGATTCAGCCAAAGCAGGTTGAAATTTGCCTTTGTGGCCTGGTGGTCGGTAAAAAACCACAGAAAGCCAATGAGTAAGACGGCAAAAAAGACGAAGCCCAACCATACATTAAAGCAGGTATTCAGATAGCGGTCTTTTTTCTTATATACTAAAAAGATAATGCCCATCATTAAAATAAAATTGACCACATCGGGTGAAAACCAGGAACTGCCTTTTATTCTCTCAAAAATTAAAACATCATACGTATCTCCCAATAAATTTTCGCCATCGATCTGTGCTGAAGCCAGGTTGTCGTGCAATTTATCGGGTAAAAACATTTGACCTGAGGCATCGGCCTGTTGGTCGGCTCTACTGCCAATGATCAGGTCGATACCGGTACGCAGCCAGGGCCAGGATTGGAGGTAGCGGTGCAAGAGGTCTCGGTAGCTGAGATTGGATTCCCCACTGTATTGAGGTGGATAATGGAGAGAAGTTTCAAATACATCTCTGATCCTGCTCGAACAGTTGTCGAAGAAAAAATCGTACTTATATTCTGCATTTTCGGGTTTAGCATTGTTCTCAAGAAATTTAATTAGTTCTTCCTTTTGCGTGCTATTGATTTGCAGGATCTGTTCTCTCACCCCCCTTTTAAAGTAATGATACTCTTTCAGAAAGTCAGCATAAGACGACACCGATAGTCGGTAGGGCAGCTTGCCCCTCATAAATTTAATGGTAAAATTAGGCGTTTGAAAATCGAAGGTGCCGTAGTTAAAAACGACATCAAAATCCCTTGCCTGATTTTTTACCCTAATGGCACTGTGACCAAATAGTGAATAAATTTCTGAGCCCGGATCACAGGTGAGCAGTGAAATCTGGGTTTGAGCCATCAATGTATCCACTGCTTGCTGAGCTCTGCTACCATAGGAGAGGGTCCATACAAAACAAATCAAAATTAAACGCGCCATGGTTTCAATTTTGGACCAAGGTAAGAAAATGTTCTAAATGGAGAAAATGCAAGCACTTTGTGCTTGGGCAATGCTTGCGCATTGCGCTGAGCGCTAAGCGCAATGCGGTGTGCCTTAGGTCAATTATTTGAAATAAAAACATTTCTGGAATAATTTGGTCGTTGCCGTGCAAGGTATTGCACGGTTCCCTCATTATCGAGTGAAATCTTTCACTCGATTTGCTCCAATGTCGCAACCTTTCAGTCATGCCTTAGGTCAATACGCTTCGCTTAGTGCGCAAAGCGGAGGGCGCTGTGGGCAATGTGCCTTAGGATTGGGGTAATGCGCTATGCCTGTAATTTACTTTCTCTGCATACGATATATTGTGGGTGGTTATGATTGGGTATGATCAAGGATCCAGCTTATGCGTATTTATTGGGAAGGGGGTAGAAATTGGATTAAGAAGAAAGGAATTTAAAAGGTGGGAGATGCTGGGTAAATGTCAAAGTTGTGTTAAGTGGCTTTGTAAATGAGGTCAAAGGTTTGGTAATGCCCGTTATATTTGGGAAATTTGCTGTATGAATGAAAGAATCCAAAGAGGAGTGTTGTTGATGGGCATGTTGGTGGCCATTTTTTCAGGAGGGATGGTAGCCCAGACGGCGATGCCTATAACCTGGAAGACACTGAGTGATGTTACCTTTTATGAGAAATACAACAAAGAGTTTGATTTCAATGTATTGTATCCCAAATTTGGGGCGAAGGTGAAGGCATTGGATAATAAGTGGGTGGAGATTGAAGGTTATGCCATTCCCATTGAGGAGTTGGGTGCCGACATCCTGGTGCTTTCTGCCCTGCCCTATTCCCAGTGTTTTTTTTGCGGGGCAGCGGGTCCTGAATCGGTGATGGACATCAAAAGCAAAAAAAAGATCAAAGCCAAATTGGATAAAAAATTAAAGTTCCGGGGAAAACTCAAGTTGAATGAAGATGATTTGTCGCAGCTCAACTACATCCTGACCGAGGCAGAATTGATCAATTGACCAAGATGAAAAATAAGTTTTATTTTGTTGGGTTGACCTTGGGTCTCTGCCTAATACAGTTCAGCTCTTGTCACAAAAAAATGTTTGCCGAAGACCACGGAGAGGTGTATGATTACCATGTTCCTGAAGTGCGGGATACATTGATCCAGAATCGCATCATCTACTTTGCGGGTGAAAAAAAGTTGCAAGACAATAAGATTCCAGATCCCCAAAAACCAGTACGCAGGGTGCTGTTCAGAAATTATCTTCAATTGCCAATGACCGATAGTGGAGTTGTAAAATTATATCTTGAAATCAACGAAACGGGAGCGGTCACCTACGCGGAAACCCTGCCGGAAACCACTATTACTACCGGTAGTACCCTAAAAAAAATAATTAAGGCTGCTTTTGGTTATAAATACGAAGCCAATTATAACCTAGCTGCTCAAGCCAGTATTTTAACCATTAATTTGGATATCACTAAATAGTTTTGACCCTAAAACTAATATTTGTCTATTGGCACTCCATTTCGCGCTTCACTTTTGGACCTATAAAACCGATCACTGGTCGATAATTTTAATGCTTTAAGAAATCATTTTTTGTGCTTTGGCGTTACATTAGCAAAAGTCAGTAGTATGAAAATTTACCATTTGATTCTTGCCGCAGGTTTGGTAGCAGGCGGTTATTTTATCCGAAAGGGCCTGGTAGAAAACAAAGCAGAAACAGCAACAACAGAAGCTTCCGCTGATGAAACCACCACACCCAATTCAGAAACTTACACAACGGTAAAAGATAGTAGGGCTCAAAACATTGCACCTGTAACCCGTGTCTTTGATTCTGAGGCAGCCACCATTGAGTTGTTTGAAAAAGCGGTGCCATCGGTTTGTTTTATAACCACCCTTAACGTGCGACAAGATTATTGGTCGCGCAATATAGAAGAGCAACCATCGGGAACCGGTTCTGGATTTATCTGGGATAAAGAAGGTCACATCATCACCAATTTTCACGTCATCCAGGGTGGTGACCGTGCTACGGTTACTTTAGCCGATCGAAAGACCTATGATGCAGAAATCGTTGGGGTAGCACCGGAAAAAGACCTGGCCGTACTAAAAATTAAGGCCCCGGCTTCATCCCTCAAACCACTGCCGGTGGGCACCTCTCATGACCTCAAAGTAGGTCAGTATGCTTTTGCCATTGGTAATCCCTTTGGCTTGGATCAAACCCTGACCACGGGCGTAATTTCTGCTCTGGGCAGGGAGATTAAGTCGGTCAATGGAAGGGCCATTCGCGATGTAATTCAAACCGATGCGGCCATCAATCCCGGCAATTCTGGAGGCCCGCTGTTGGACAGCAGTGGTCGACTTATTGGGGTAAATACCCAAATCTATAGTCCCTCAGGAGCTTCTGCCGGCATAGGGTTTTCCATTCCTGTAGACGAGGTCAACTGGGTGGTTCCTGATTTGATAAAGTATGGTGAAGTACGCAGACCCGTGTTGGGCTTGTCATTGTTGCCCGGATATTATGCCAAGGGCATGAGTGATGGCGGACTGATCATTGCAGAAATAGTGAAGGGCGGGCCGGCAGCTAAGGCGGGATTAAAAGCCATTAGCCAGGATCGCGGCGGAAGATGGGTGCCAGGTGATGTGATTAAATCCATCAATGGTGTAAAAGTAGAAGACTACAATGACCTGGTGCTTGCACTTGAGAAATACCAGCCGGGGCAAAAGGTGAAGTTGTCGGTTGAACGGGATGGAAGCATTCGTACGGTCGAAATAGTATTGGCATCATCGGCGGAATTGAAATAAAATCAACTGATAATCAGCATTTTTTGCATTATAAAAAGATAATTTCAATAAAATCGTTTTACGATTTGTAAAAAAAATTTACCTTTGCGTCCGCTTCCTTAAGCCTTGACCCATGGTGTAACGGTAGCACTGCAGATTTTGGTTCTGTATGTTAAGGTTCGAATCCTTATGGGTCAACATAAAACCCTGGTCTTTTTCAGAGATCGGGGTTTTTTATTTATACCTTATTTGTAAAAAGCAGGCAATTTAGGTTTGTGCTTTTCTGTATAAATAGTAAGCAATTACCGAAAAAATGAGATTGGGCAACCATACTCCCAAACCCGGGTGCAGGTCGAGATTAGAGGCAAAGGTAACGGTGAACTTAGACAAGATCACAAAAATCGAACCCAGAATCACCCCTGACGCCAGGTGGAGGCCCATGCCACCACGCACCTTTCGGGATGCGATGGTAACCCCTATAAAGGTCAGGATGATGATGGTGAAGGGATCTGCCGACCTACGGTACAGTTCAATTACATATTTTTTTGCCGTATCGAGTCCCTTGTCTTGTTCTTCGTTGATAAAACGCCTTAGCTCGGTGGTGGTGAGCATTTCCATCTGTTTGGTATAGCGTACAAAATCTTCGGGTTGAAAAGGAAAAAGAGTGTCTTTGGTGATTTCCTTTTTAATTACCATTCTTTCATTGAGACCATTGATAAAATGTTCTTCATAGTCATTCATCCTCCATTTTCCGCTTTGTTTGATGAATTTGAGGTTGTCGGATTTGAGCATGTAGACCAGGTGGCCGGCTTTAAACCTTTCTAACCTGAAATTGCGCGCTGTGCTGTCTCTGGAAGAAAATAACCTGAAATAAGCTTTTTCATTGGGACGAGTATAAAAATGGATGTCGGATGAAAGCGTCTGTTTAGCTCCTCTTCTGATGTATTGACTTTCGAATTCGTTTTTGATCCGGGAGCTATTGGGGATGACATAGTTATTGCCGATCCAGAGTAAGATGGCAATGATGCCTCCGGCTACAACAAACGGTCTAAGCATTCTGTTATAGCTGATTCCTGCGCTGAGTGTTGCCACAATTTCTGAATCCCTTGCCATTCTGCTGGTAAAAAAGATAACGGCCAATAACGCGAACAGGGGCCATAACAAGCCATTGATCCAGGGAATAAAATTGAGGTAGTAGGTGAGAAAAACGTCTTTGAGTTTTACCTCATCGCTTAAAAATTTGTCGACATTTTCAAAAAAATTGATGGCCACAGCAATCATTGTGATGAGGACCATGGTAAAGAAAAAAGTTGAAAGGTATTTTTTGATTACATACCGATCAAAGATGCCGATGCTAAAAAAACGATTCATGCAGGTGCCAAAATTAGAAAGTGCTGGATGTATTATAAAAAAGGCCTGTCCCTATCGACAAGCCCATTTTATAAAACAAAAACCAGGTATTTTTTAAGCTCAGTCCCCTGAGGTTACTGGCTTTGTAATGTGTCTTATTAATTGGTTTTAATAATTGTTTTGGTAAATACCTTACCGGCGAATTCAACATTAAAGTTGTAGCTGGCGGCAGGCAGGTGGCTCAGATCAATTTCTGTGATGCCATTTGTGCTTATGCTCCTGGTCATGATTTGTTTGCCATTGAGGTCAAAAATGACAGCATTGACATGATGTACCTCATCCACAACCGGAGTGCTCATATTAACGAAAACCTTGTTGGCTGTTGGGTTAGGAGAATAAGTTATCTCAATTTTATCTGTATTGTCAAATCTTACTGATCTAACTTCGGAATAATCAGATTTACCATCCAAATCAACCATTTTCAAACGATAGTAGAAAATATTGACAGTAGATCTTGAAAACACCAGTTTATCGTCGATGAATTGATACTCTTTTACCTTATCTATGCCACCTTCAGCTTTGATATTGGCTATGAATTCAAAGTTTCTTCCATCTGTTGATCTTTCCAATTCGAAGTGAGAAGCATTCTTTTCAGATACAGAAGTCCATCTTACGTCAGAGGCATTTTGGTCTCTGTAGCGGTCTGCATCAAAATAAGCAATCTTGATGGGTAGTGCTGCCGGAGCTGGTAAAATAAATGGTCTTCTGGTTGTTGGGTCATCAAAGGTAACATAAAAACTTCCGGATATATTGGCAGTTTCTCTAATATCTACAATTGTTGCAGGAATGGGCAAAACAGAGCTACTAAAATTGATCGTATAACTGGCAATAATTACAGGAACTCCAATTTGAAATTCTGAGGAAGCATTGGTATTGGCACGATTTAATGAAAGTCCCACTTCATCCCATTCCATTGTAGGAGGGTTGCCCGGAGGCGATGTGGTAACACCGGCACCTGAAGGTTCTCCGTAGCCATTTAGACCCATACCTGATCCCCCTGTAATAGACACCCCGGTTGGAATAAATAAATCCATACGAACATTGAGGGCGGACCAGTTGTCTGATGCGCCTGTATAGGATGGAAGGGCTGTAGCCTGCAAGTCAAAACTCCAGCTGAGGCCGTCTGGCGCAACCGTTTTATTGGCCAATATCAAATCGATGTCCTGGGCTGTTGCCAGGTTGGCTGTTAGTAGAGTTGCCAATAATAGATTGAATATATATCTCATTTGTTGTTCAAATTAAAAATTAATCAATGTTGAATAGTATCCTGCGGCAAACGCAATTTTAACTAAGGTGATATCGATGGCATCCACAACACCATCCATATTGATGTCTGAAGCATTGTATTCATCAGAAATACCATTGTTAAATGCTGTTTTACCAAGTGTAATGTCAATGGCATCAACGCTAAAGTCTGAGTTGATATCTCCGTAGATCATACACCATTCGCCGTTTTTCTGAACCATTTGTGCCGGGTCACCACCTGCATTATAAGCCTGGGCTAAGCCTGTCGTGAAATCATAAGCAACAGTTGCACCAGAGAAAGAAGCTATTGGGTTAGAAATAACGCCTAAGTGGTTTCTGTGTTGAACCGCCAATTGAACAGGCGAAGTGCTTTCCTTAAAATATGGAATCTTTCCGGTAGGATCAACGATTTGACCGTTGTTTTTAAGGATTAAACTTCTTGTTTCTAATATAGTGCCTGGGTTTGACTCTGCTCTAACTTCTACTTTCACCCAATCCGTAACCTGGCCGGCAGCTCCGGCAGGGTTGTTGATATTTGCGTAAGTTGATGTAGGGGCTCCATAAGGACTTGTGTTGGGAAGTAATCCAGTATTTCCTCCAAAGTAGTTTTGCAAATCTGAAGTCATGGTACTTCCGGCACCAGGCATTGCTCCTACCAATAATGCAGTAATATTAACTCCATTTAAAGCGTCTGTTCCTGTAAAATCAACAGGATCTGCAGTGACAGTACCTGTAACACTTGGTGTAAGCAAGTTATTAGCTGCACCGGCAAATGACCAGTTAGGAGTTAGGAAAGAAGAACCCTTAACTCTTGCAGCAGTACCTACAATGTCATCGATGGTATTGTATTGACCGGTAAGTACATTTGAGTAAGAGGTAATACCTGTTGCATCAACAGACCAATATCTGGTTAGATAGCTGGTTGCCTCTGGCAGCGTTGTAGCTCTATTGGGTTGGTCTGCATTGGTAACCTTTACTTTTATATTGGCTCCTGAAGCGGTACCGCTCAATGAGGAAGTAAGCGGCGAATAAATCGATGCATCTCCAACAGGGAAGGTAAATGACTGGTTAGTATAAGTATTGTCAGTATAGTTTTTCTGAACAACACCTGTAGAATTGGTAACTACATACTCATCTGCATCATGGCCTGAAGCAGAAGCGCCTGTACCTAAAACTAAATTATTAGCTCCTAACAACATTTTGCTGCTGGTGCCAGATCCAAATTCAAGGACACCTGAAACGCTTGCTGCGTCTGTGAGTGTAACAGTAGAGTTGTTTTTCGAAATCTCTAAATTGGAAATAGTAGCTCCATTTGATTTGAAGTTACTGTTTGCTGCGCCACTGAACTTCACCTTTGAAGGGGCTTGTGTTGTCAGAGTTGCGTTGTTGGTAAGGTTACCCTGAACTTCCAGAATGCCAGTACCTTCAATATTAATGGCTCCAGCGCCATTGTTGGTAACGTCAGACTCTACATAAAGAGTAGCTCCGTTTTTGATGGTTATCGTTGCCCCGTCGTTTACAAGCTGTGCAAATGACAAAGAGGCCATCATCGATAACATTGCTGCTAAGGTGATTTTCCTCATTTTAAGTAAGATTTTTGTCTTTTTCAACGTAAATATAACTGCTTTTCCCTACAGAAACCAAAAAAAATTAGTGAAATGCTGATTTCTATGAGTAAACGGTAGGAAGCTGCGATTAAAGTGTCTTCAAATTTTTGTTAAAATTATTCATTTTCAACCGGTTACATTCAAATTATACATTTGTTTAATGTGATAAAATCAGGTGAAATACCGGTATCAGAATAAGCAGAAATACATAGTTTTGTGACCTATAAATAAGACAAAATATGGTAAATCATACCCTTATCATCCGGGCCATAAAACCAAATGACAACCCCTACCTGGCCAAAATCATCAGATCTGCCCTGGAGGAATTTGGTGCCAATAAGCCGGGAACAGTTTATTTTGACCCAACTACCGATGCGTTGTTTGAACTTTTTCAAACACCCGGGAGCGCTTATTTTGTGGCTGAAGAAGCGGGTGAATTATTGGGTGGAGCCGGTTTTTTTCCTACTAATGGATTGCCCGATGGGATAGCAGAACTGGTAAAAATGTATTTGCGGCCGGAAGCCAGGGGCCTAGGACTGGCCAAATTGTTAATTAACAAAACAGAAGAAATGGCAAAAAAAATGGGCTATGCCGGCCTTTACCTTGAGAGTATGCCTGAATTGGCCAATGCGCTTACCATGTATGAAAAAATGGGTTATCATTACCTCGAAGGCCCTATGGGCAACTCAGGACATTCCGGCTGTGGTTTATGGATGTTTAAAAACATTTAAACCAACATTTCAAAAAGTATGGGATCGTGGTTGAGGTGCTGAAAAACGATGCCCTTGGCAGACATGGCGGTCATCAGGATTTCCAACTGTTGGTTGTCTGTCAATTCTAAACCTACCAAAGCGGGGCCGGTGTCCCGGTTGTTTTTTTTGGTGTATTGAAAGTGGGTAATATCGTCTCCCGGTCCCAACACATCCAGAAATTCTTTGAGTGCCCCCGCCCTTTGTGGAAAACGGATCAGAAAATAGTGCTTTCTACCCTCAAAGAGTAAGGCCCTCTCTCTGACATCCTCGGTTCGGGCTATGTCATTGTTGCCACCGCTGACTACCACTACCACATTTTTATTGCGGATTTTTTCTTTCACATACTCCAGACCTGCAATGCCAATGGCTCCCGCTGGTTCGGTTACCAGGGCTTCTTCGCTGTATAATTCCAGCAAGGTGGAACAAATATGGCCTTCGGGCACCAGGATCACTTCCTCCAGATAATCTTTACAAATATTGAAGGCAAGCCCACCAATTTTTCTAACGGCTATGCCATCTGCAAAGGGGTCTATTTGGGTGAGCTGTACCGGAAATCCACTGGCAAGCGACTCATACATGGCAGGCGCGCCTTTGGCTTCTACGCCTACGATGCGGGTATGCGGACTCATCTTGTTAAAAACTGAAACCATGCCTGCCATCAAGCCGCCTCCACCAATTGGGGCCATGATATAGTCCACCGGCTCTTTTATTTCGTCCAAAATTTCCAAGGCAACTGTTGATTGGCCGGCTATGACATCCATGTCATCAAATGGGTGAATAAAAGGTAGGCCTCGTTCAGTGGCAAATTGAATGGCACTGATCTGGGCATCATCAAACCTGTCTCCAATCAGCACTACACTTATCCAGTCACCTCCAAAATGCCGAACCCTGGATATTTTTTGTTGTGGGGTTGTACTGGGCATAAAAATGGTGCCCTGTACCTGCAGTCGCGCACAGGAATAAGCTACACCCTGGGCATGGTTGCCGGCGCTGGCACAAACGATGCCCAAGCTCAGCTGATCACGACCCATGGTAGCCATTTTGTTGAAAGCTCCCCGAATTTTAAAAGACCTGACCGGCAGGGTATCTTCCCTTTTCAGCCAGATGTGGGCCTGGTATTTTTGGGAAAGTCGTGGGTTGTAAATGAGCGGACTCGGTGATATTACCGAAGACAAAGTTTCAGCAGCTGACCGGCTTTGGGATATACTAATCACGTATTTTATTTATTTCTGTCAGGCCTCAAACTTCGCACCACAGCGCCTGCCTGCCACATTTCTGAGTTGCGCAGTTCACTGAGTTCTACTTCCAGTTTCTGACGGTAATCTGTTTGAGAATTGGAATCGATGGATCGCTGTGCCTCATGACCCGATGCCACACTTTCATATAACTCGGAAAATACCGGTGCTACAGCATCCCTGAATTTATGCCTCCAGTCAAGTGCTCCTCTTTGAGCGGTAGTGCTGCAGTTGGCGTACATCCAGTCCATGCCATTTTCGGCTACCAGCGGCATGAGTGACTCGGTGAGCTCTTCTACGGTTTCATTAAACGCCTCTGAAGGAGAATGTCCCCTTTTGCGAAGTTCGTTGTACTGTGCTTCAAACAAGCCCTGGATGGCACCCATCAGGCTACCTCTTTCGCCCGTAAGATCGCTGTAAACCTCCTTTCTAAAATCGGTTTCAAAAAGATAACCTGAACCGACCCCAATACCCAGGGCTACTACCCTTTCTTTGGCTTTTCCGGTAGCATCCTGGTAGATGGCATAACTTGAATTCAGGCCTTTACCGGCTAGAAATAGCCTGCGCAGGCTGGTACCCGATCCTTTGGGGGCCACCAAAATGACATCGATATCGGCAGGAGGTACAATACCTGTGCGGTCTGCATACGTAACACCAAAACCATGGGAAAAATAAAGGGCTTTGCCGGTGATGAGGTAGGGCTTAATTTCAGGCCAAACGGCTATTTGTGCTGCATCCGACAAGAGGTATTGAATGATGGTACCTTTGGAGGCTGCTTCCGCTATTTCAAAGAGGGTCTCACCCTCCACCCAGCCATCGTTGATGGCTTTCTGCCATGTAGGCGAATCTTTTCTCTGACCAATGATAACCTTAAATCCATTGTCTCTCAGGTTGAGGGCCTGACCCGGACCCTGGACACCGTAGCCAATGATGGCTATTGTTTCATCTTTAAGTGTTTCTAATGCTTTTGACATCGGGAATTCATCCCTGGTGACAACATTTTCTTCAACGCCACCAAAATTTAATTTTGCCATACTATTTTTAGTTGTTATTTATTACATGGAAAAAATTTCTTCATTGCGCCCCAGAAAGGGATTTTCGCTCAATACGGGGCCGGGCTGCTGTTGTTCAAATTCGAGCAACTGGTTGTGAAAGCCTGCACTGGCTTTGATAATGGCCACCCTTGCAGACCTGACAAATTCAATCAAACCCAGGGGCTGCAATCTTTCGATTAAGCTGTCGATTTCAGCTCGCTGGCCGGTTGTTTCAAATACTATATAATCTTTGCGAATGACCACAGCCCTGGCGCCATTTTCTCTCAGCAGTCGCTCTACCCTTACCTTTTCGGCAACGATATCAGCAGGTACTTTGTACAGGGCCATTTCCTGCCAGATGATTTCATCATTGGTATTAAAATAAACCTTCAAAACATCTACCTGCTTTTCAATCTGGCGTGCCAGTTTCCTCACTACCTCTTCATCTTCTATCACCACGATGGTAAATCGATGCACGCCCTCGAGTTCGCTGGGAGAGGTATTGAGGCTTTCAATATTGATTTTTCTTCTTGAAAACAAGATGGCGATCCGGTTGAGCAAGCCCACCTGGTTTTCCGTATATACGGTTATGGTAATCTCTGATTTCATTTCATATCGTCTTTAGTCAGTACTATTTCGGCAACGCCCTTGCCCTGAGGTACCATGGGAAAGATGTTGTCTTCTTTTGCTACTACAACGTCGAGCAAATAGGGACCTTCGGTTTTCAACATGGTAGTGAGGGCCTGGACCAAATCCTCACGTGTGCTTACTTTTTGACCAGGAATTTGGTAGGCTGCTGACAGGGCCACATAATCGGGACTGGAGATGTCTACGAAGGAATATCTTTTTTCGTGAAACAGTTCCTGCCACTGGCGCACCATGCCCAAATAGGCGTTGTTGAGGATAATGATTTTTAAAGGTGCTCTGGTCTGCATGAGGGTGCCCATCTCCTGAATCGTCATTTGAATGCCACCATCTCCGATGATGGCAACAACTGGACGGTCTCTGACTGCCAGGGCTGCCCCAATGCCGGCAGGAAGGGCAAAGCCCATGGTTCCGAGGCCTCCTGATGTTATGTTCGAACGGCTGTGATTCAATCTGGCGTACCTGCACACCACCATCTGGTGTTGGCCCACATCGGTAACCATGATGGCTTCACCTTTGGTAAGTTCATTGAGTCTGGCAACCACTTCCGCCATACTGAGGGACCCTGTAGTGGGATTTTGTTCCTTTTGAATGACCACCTCATTTTCCACTTCATTCAGCTTGTGGAATTCTTCCAACCATAGTGGGTGGGCTGCTTTATTAATACCGGCTGTGAGCATAGGCAATGTTTCTTTGCAATTGCCCCAGACAGGGATGGTGGACTTTACATTTTTATCGATCTCAGCCGGATCAATGTCGAGGTGAATGACGGTGGCTTGTCGGGCATATTTGTCGAGGCGACCGGTGACCCGATCATCAAAACGCATGCCCACCGCAATGAGTACATCACATGCATTGGTAAGGATATTAGGGGCTGCGTTGCCATGCATGCCCAGCATGCCAACATTGAGATAGTGGTCTGTGGGCATGGCTCCTTTGCCCATAATGGTCCATGCGGCAGGAATGCCGGATTTTTCTACAAAGTCAAACAATTCTTTTTCAGCATTTCCAAGTATGACGCCCTGTCCAAAAATAAGGAAGGGGCGTTCTGCCCGGTTGATTTCCTGAATGGCTTCTTCAATGTAAGAAGTCCTCACGATGGGCTCGGGCCGATAACTTCTGATTCTCTGACACTTTTGATATTCCTGCAACGCCATTGTTTGAAGTTGCGCATTTTTGGTAATGTCTATTAAAACCGGACCTGGTCTGCCGGTGGAAGCGATGTAGAAGGCTTTGGCGAGTGCCGGTGCGATGTCTTCGGCAACGGTTACCTGACAATTCCATTTGGTGACTGGTGTGGTTATATTGATGACATCAACTTCCTGAAAGGCATCGGTACCCAGGAGGTGGGCAAATACCTGGCCGGTAATACATACAAGCGGGGTTGAGTCTATTAAAGCATCGGCCAGTCCGGTAACCAGATTGGTAGCTCCGGGGCCACTGGTAGCTAATACCACTCCCGTTTTTCCGGACGCCCTGGCATAGCCTTGTGCAGCATGAATTGCCCCTTGTTCGTGTCGGACCAGGATGTGCTTCATGCGGTCTGTATAGTCATAAAGTGCGTCATAAATGGGCATGATGGCACCGCCGGGATAACCAAAAATCAGCTCCACATTTTCTGCCAACAAGGCCTGCATTACCATTTCACCTCCTGTCATGGTGGTTTCCTGTTGTAAAGCTGTGGCCTTGATATCCTGGCGAGTCTGGGCGGTATTCATCGTTAAAATTTTAAGTTGTAATATGCCAAAAGATCGGTGGTGGTAATGCCCTCGTACCCCACTTGCCTGAGCTGGGTAACCAGCTGACCTCTGTGATAAGTAGAGTGATTAAAAACGTGGGCCAATACTTTGTAAACGGGCTGTGTATAGGCATCGCCATTGATTCGGGTATAGTGCAATGATGCCAAAAGATCTTCTTCATTCAATTGCATTACAAAGTTGAGCAGGCCTTCTGCGGCCTCCTGCCAGGCGTCTAAGGCCTCTGTCCTGGTCCCCTTAAATACAGCAGGGAACCACTCCGGATGAGATTGCTTTTGTAAGCGTTGCAACCATATTTTTTCAGCCCCGATGATGTGAATGGCTGTATCTCCTACGCTGTTAAAGCTGGAAATGACTTCTGCCTTCCACTGCTCATCACTGATCTCTCTGAGCCAGGAAATCACCACGTGATTGGCCCATTGATTAAACTTTGCGATTTCTATAAAATAAGTGTGGTTCAAGATGCTATTTTTTTATACTTTTTAATGTTCAAATTTAATTCGTGGGGTTGGCTTTTACACATCGGTTACGCATCCTTGTGAAGCGTCCTGTACGGTTTTTCTATACCGGTACAACAAGCCTTTTGTAACCGGGGACTCAGGAGACTTCCATTTTTCTTTTCTTTTGGTAATTTCCTCTTCTGTAAGCATACAGTTGAGGGTGTTTTTTTGAATATCGATGGTAATCCTATCATCATCCTGAACCAGGGCAAGTAAGCCCCCCTCTGTGGCTTCAGGTGTAATATGACCTACCACAAAACCATGGGTTCCCCCACTGAATCTGCCATCGGTAATCAGGGCTACGTCTTTGCCGAGGCCGGCGCCAATGATGGCAGAAGTGGGTTTGAGCATTTCCGGCATACCGGGAGCACCCTTAGGGCCCACATACCGAATAACCACTACATCGCCTTTTTTTACCCTACCGGATCGAATGCCCTCAATGACCTGTTTTTCACCATCAAATACACGGGCAGGTCCGGCAAAGTGGTCACCTTCTTTACCCGAAATTTTGGCAACACTGCCTTTTGTAGCAAGGTTGCCGTATAAAATCTGGATATGGCCGGTGGCTTTAATGGGCTTATCGGCAGGAACTATGATTTGCTGGGTATCAAAATTGAGCTCCGGAATGTCTTGCAGGTTTTCGGCCATCGTTTTACCGGTTACTGTTAGACAATGACCATGAATCCAGCCCATTTGTAACATGTATTTCATAACGGCAGGTACGCCACCTATCTGGTGCAAGTCCTGCATCAGGTACCGGCCACTGGGCTTAAGGTCTGCCAAAACAGGGAGCTTATCGCTGATTTTTTGAAAGTCATCAATGCCCAGTTCAACATCCACACTTTTTGCCATGGCAATCAGGTGTAAGACTGCGTTGGTGCTACCCCCTAAAACCATTGTCACGGCTATGGCATTTTCAAAAGCCTCGCGCGTCATAATTTGGGAGGGCGTGATATTTTGTTCCAGTAGATATCTGATGGCCGCACCCGCCCGTGTACATTCTTGTTTTTTTTCATCGCTCAGTGCAGGATAAGAGGATGAATAGGGCAGGCTCATACCCAGGGCTTCAATGGCAGAAGCCATGGTATTGGCGGTGTACATACCCCCGCACGCACCCGGACCCGGGCAGGCATGCTGTACAATGGATTTAAAGTCGCCCTCAGAGAGTTGTCCTGCCAGTTTTTGACCCAGGGCTTCAAAGGCGGAGACAATATTGAGATCATTGCCCTTGTAATGCCCTGGAGCAATGGTGCCTCCATACACCATAATGCCGGGTCTGTCGAGTCTGCCCATGGCCATGATGCTGCCCGGCATGTTTTTGTCGCAGCCCGGTATGGCGATCACGGCATCGTAGTGCTGGGCTCCACAAACTGCTTCGATGCTATCCGCGATTATATCTCTGGATACCAAAGAATAACGCATGCCATCGGTGCCGTTGCTGATACCATCACTGACTCCAATGGTATTAAAAATGAGTCCTACCAGATCGGCTTGCCAAACACCAGCTTTGACCAAGAGGGCGAGGTCATTGAGATGCATATTACAGGTATTGCCTTCATAACCCATGCTCACGATGCCAACCTGTGCTTTTTGGAGATCGTCTTCTGTGAGTCCGATACCATAAAGCATCGCCTGAGCTGCCGGCTGGCTGACATCCTGGGTAATGAGTTGGCTGTACTTATTGAGTACTTGTTTTGACATTAGGAGGCAAAATTAAATTTGAAATAACCTGCCGGAGGTGGAAGGTTAAAGTGTCAACAAAAATAGAAGTGACAAATTAACCCTGTCATCAAAGTATTGGAAAATGCTACGGTGTTCAAATATCATTAAGATGATATAGTGTTTTAATTTTCAAGTGTTTAACTCAAATAAAACTACTATCTCCAAAAAAATTTTCTTTTCTAATTACCTGATCAACAAATGATCAATTCTGATCTTTCAGGGCCCGTTGAAACCATAGAAATTTTGGTATTTAATTTCTGCTGGAGGTAGTTGAGGTAGGTTTTTGCCTTTTCAGGAAGTTGGTGCAAAGAGGTAATACCCCCCAGGTCCTGGTTCCAACCCGGGTGTTGGGAGTAAGCTACTTCCAGATCGGTGCGACAGAGATCGAAGGGCAATTCGGTGGTGGTATTGCCTTCGTAACGGTAGGTTTCACCCACAAGAATTTCATCAAAATCATTGAGCACGTCGAGTTTGGTGATAATGACCTGGGTAACCCCGTTGATCATAATGGTATAAAGTAGCTGTGGTATATCAATCCATCCACACCTGCGTGGTCTTCCGGTAGTGGCGCCAAATTCATGGCCGATGGCCCTCATTTTTTCGCCGGTGGCATTTTCCTGCTCCGTAGGAAATGGACCAGAGCCAACCCGGGTGCAATAGGCTTTGGCGATGCCCATGACTTCATTGATTTTAGAAGGTGGAATGCCCAGGCCTGAACAAACGCCCGCAGTGATGGTATTGGAAGAAGTGACATAAGGATAGGTACCATAGTCGATATCAAGCATAGATCCCTGGGCTCCTTCGGCCAATACTTTTTTGCGATCGGTCAGGGCATTGTTGATAAAATATTCGCCATTTACTGTTTTTAAGGACTTCAGCACTTCAAGGCTGGAGAACCATTTTTCTTCTTCGGCTTTGAGGTCAAAATCGATTTCAGGGAACTGGCGCAACAAGCCCCTGTGTTTTTCAACCAAGGCATTGTATTTCTGTTGGAAATCGGTAGCCAGGATGTCGCCAACCCTAAGACCATTTCTGCCGGTTTTGTCCATGTAGGTCGGACCGATGCCTTTGAGGGTAGAGCCAATTTTTTCTTTGCCTTTACTGGCTTCTGAGGCTGCATCCAACCAACGGTGGCTAGGCAGGATCAGGTGTGCCTTGCGGGAAATCAACAACCTGTCTCTGTAAGCGATGCCTTCTTTATCGAGGGTAATTAGTTCTTTTTCAAAAGTGATAGGATCAATGACCACGCCACTACCAATCAGGTTGAGAATGTTGGGCCTGAAGACACCAGAAGGGATGGTATGCAACACATATTTGTTTTCATTGATGCGGATGGTATGTCCGGCATTGGGACCTCCCTGAAAGCGGGCCACAATATCATACTGATCGGCAATATAGTCTACTACTTTTCCCTTGCCCTCGTCTCCCCATTGCAGACCTAATAAAACATCAATGTACATTGTTATGTGGTTGGTTGTTAAGGCTGCAAATATAGTTATTTTTTTATTCTGTGCCTGGGGTAGCCGGGTATCCGGGAACGGAGCAACCGGCATCGGGGCATCCGGCATCGGAGTCCCTACACCTCCTTCGAGGTGTAGGGATCGGGTAACAGAATTTAATTAGGATAGTATACTAAAGAATGTTTGGACGATATTAAAAAAAAAGGGGCCTTTGTGGGGCCCCTTTATTATTTCGATGGGATACAGATTATTTCAGTACCACAATGTTTTTAGTAATTTCTTCTGCACCGGCTTTGATGCGGGCAAGGTAGGTACCATTGTTGAGGTTTGAGGCGTTGAGCAACAATTCATTGCTACCGCTGAGTTTGCCATAGTTTTTGCTGCCTACCAGTTTGCCTGTCATGTCATAAATTTCTACGCTTACCTCAGCAGGATTGTCGAGGGTAAGGTCGATGATGGATTCGAAGGCAACAGGATTGGGGTAGATTACTACATCGCCGTTGAAGGTGATGTCATTGGCACCTACGGTAAATCCTTCTGCTAAAGCTTCTTCCATTTTGGCTGGATATCCGTTATCGATCAGTCCGGATGGAGCAAATAGGATAGGAATGATGTGGATGTTTTCCAATTTTACACCCGCAGGAATGGTAGCTTCAAAGTTCATGTACACCACGTCGTCTTTTTTGTAAGAGTTAAGTGGTAGTGCAGTGCCTTTGAATCCACCGGTCAGTACCCTGGCTACATGGTTGTAAGTCATTTTATTGGCTGGTACCGGGTTGGGCAACAACTCATAGCCACCCATTTTAACTTCACCTCCTGAATAATAATTGGCTTGGGCATAACCGCTGGCGGTGCCTCTAACACTGTCTTCTACAATGACCACTGCCATTTTGTAGGATCCTGAAACGTTGGCTTTGAAGGTAATTTTAGGAGAAAGTTTGATCACACGGCTGGTTTCGTCAAAAGAGGCACCTACCCTTACACTTGATTTTGGTGCTTCGATTACCCTTGAGAAAAACGCAGTTTCGATGGCCAATGGATCTATGATGGCGGTTCTGCCAACGGTTGCACTTGGGAAACCGGTAAATCCTGAAAGTCCTCTAATACCTGCATCGTAATCTGTCACCACCATTGGGTCTGCGTTGTGAACTGCTATCCCAATAAAGTAATCCGGATATCTTTTACTCAATCTGTCTAACATAACGGCTCCACGTGGACACCAGCCACACCAGGTGCCTGTTGCTTCTTCCGCAATCACAAACTTATCAGCTGCAGGTATGACACCATTTATAGTTAAATTCGTTATATTGTTTGAAGTATCCTCATCTATTGAACCTATAAGCTTTGCACTTACTGTCATTTTATTTGCCCCATTTGCAACAGTATATTGGTTATCAAAAAAAAGTGTTTTTACTTCTCCAGATGCCATATTCAGTCCACTAAAATTTTTATTTCCAGAATTACCATTGTAGTTGTATTCTAAATCAATTTCATTAATTGTTGAAGAACCTAAGTTTATTAAATTAATACCTAGATTAGATTGAAGGCCAACAATATCTTTTGGAAAAACTGACAAGTTTCTGATAGCTAAATCATTGGGTTTTGGCACAAATGACTCATGAGCATAATAAAAATCATCTATATAAAAAGACGAATTTGCATTTGAAGGGTAAATATCAATTGATGCAACCTTATTAACATCTAGGGAAAAAGTACCAAGAGACACATTATTAATTTTTATTGTCCAAATATTTGAACTTAAATTACCATGTAATTCATAGATAAACCATTCTCCCTGAGGAAAACTACCATCAGATAATGAAGCTGTTCCTGACGATGATACTACAGAGCCATCAGCATTAAAATTTACATCAATTGCCCACACTTTGCCCACTGTCTGATCTCCTTGAATATTAAAATAAGCAGTTTTTCCTATCTCAATATACATTTTCATACTTAATGTAAAAATACCTGAATTATGCAATTCAGAGAAAGGAAATATAACATCTTGAGGACCTCCTGTCGTCGAGGAAGATGAAAAATAAATCGATTTTGTTCCACTTGCCGCCTTTACATTAGTAATTTTAGTATCTTCAGTAGATCCATCTTTATTACTCCAGGTGGTCCATTTATCGGACTGAGGACCCAGGTATTCACCTACGGTATAACTTTCAAAATCGTCAGAAAAAGAAGCTTGAGCAGAAACCCAAAGAGTGCTCAGCATAAATAGTAAAAAGAAGTAGATTTGCTTCATGCCTTATCTGTTTTTAGTGTGTTAGCAAAATAAAATGGTGCCGAACATCGCAATGCCGGAAAATTAACCATAAAAGTAAGGATAATATCGCAATAAAATGACAGCGAGGCGACAATTTACCTCAATCTGATCATCAGTTTTTATTTCTTTCCAGGCAGTTGAGGTCTTCGAAAGCAATTTTGAGTCTGCTGACAAAACTTTTTTCACCCTCTCTCAACCACACCCTTGGGTCGTATTGTTTTTTATTGGGCTTATCGTCTCCTTCAGGATTACCTATCTGGGCCTGGAGGTAACCTTTTTTGGCTTCATAGTAATTCTTAATACCTTCCCAATAAGCCCACTGCATATCCGTATCGATGTTCATTTTGATGGCACCGTAAGTAATGGCCTCTCTGATTTCTTCCCGGGTTGAGCCCGAACCACCGTGGAAAACAAAGTTGACCGGATTGGGGCCTGTATTGAATTTTTTCTGAACGTAGTCTTGTGAATTTTTGAGGATTACAGGCGTCAATTTCACATTTCCGGGTTTGTAAACTCCGTGTACGTTTCCAAATGCTGCTGCAATGGTAAATCTATTGTTGATGCGAGACAATTCCTCGTAGGCAAAAGAAACCTCTTCCGGTTGGGTGTACAATTTGGTACTGTCAACACTTGAATTGTCCACTCCGTCTTCTTCACCGCCGGTTACCCCTAATTCCATTTCAAGGGTGATACCGATTTCCGACATTCTGGCCAGGTATTCTTTACACATTTCCACATTTTCGTGGATGGGTTCTTCACTGAAGTCCAGCATGTGAGAACTAAAAAGGGCGTGGCCATTTTTTTCAAAATGACGTTCGTTGGCATCCAGCATGCCATCCATCCAGGGCAGGAGGTTTTTGGCACAATGGTCGGTATGTAAGACAACCGTCACCCCATAGGCTTCTGCCAGTTGGTGAATGTGAAGCGCACCGGAAACCGCACCCAAAACAGCTGCTTTCTGGTCTGCGTTGTCCAGTCCTTTTCCAGCGTAAAAAGCGGCACCCCCATTGCTAAACTGGATGATAATAGGTGAATTTACTGCTTTGGCTGTTTCCAGACAAGCATTGACACTATTGGTACCAATTACATTGACTGCCGGTATCGCATATTGGTTTTTATTGGCATCATTCAGCAATTCTGTTACTTCATCGCCGAAAAGGACACCTGTTCTGAATTTGGTTTTCATGTTGTTTTTATTGTTGTTTATATGATTCCATGTTCTGAAAGATAACGTTCTGCATCCAGGGCTGCCATACAGCCTGAACCCGCAGCCGTAACTGCCTGTCGGTAGATGTGATCCTGGGCATCGCCGCTGGCAAAAACACCGGGGATGTTGGTAAGGGTTCTACCCGGCACTGTTTTGAGGTAGCCGTTGTCATCCATGTCGAGCCAGCCATTAAAAATATCTGTATTGGGTTTGTGTCCAATGGCCACAAAAAATCCGGTAACGTTTAAAACGGTTTCTTCTCCAGTTGCGTTGTTTTTCACACGGGCACCGGTCACGCCATCATCTCCAAGAATTTCCAGCGTTTCGGTATTGTAATGTACTACCAGGTTTGGGGTATTTTTGACCCTTTCCTGCATAATTTTTGATGCCCTCATCTCGTCTTTGCGCACGAGCATGTGCACTTTTGAACACAATTTTGCCAGATAAGTGGCTTCTTCGGCAGCTGTGTCACCGGCACCTACAATGGCTACTTCCTGTTTGCGGAAAAAGAAGCCATCACAGACAGCGCAGGCAGATACGCCTTTGTTCATCAATTTTTGCTCTGAAGGCAGTCCCAGCCATTTGGCGCTGGCACCTGTAGCAATGATCACCGCATGGGCATGGATTTCATGGCCGGTCTCTGACCATATCCTATGTACAGGGCCTGTAAAATCAACTTTATCTATCAATTCAAACCTGATGTCAGCTCCAAACCTTAGTGCCTGGTTTTTGAAGTCTTCCATCATTTCAGGCCCTTGTATACCTTGGGGATAGCCGGGGTAGTTTTCTACTTCTGTGGTAATGGTAAGCTGACCACCAGGTTCTTTACCCGTGTATAAAACGGGATTTAAGTTGGCCCTGGATGCATAAATAGCAGCGGTGTATCCGGCGGGACCCGAACCTATGATCAGACAATTTACTTTTTCTATGTTGTTTGACATGTTTCTGTTTTATGGATGGCAAATATAATGATATGGCTTGTTTAAATATAACAAAACAAATTACAAATAGATTGTTGTGTAACTAGGGTAACACAGCCAGCCATGCCATGAGGCCTATGGCAGTTTCCAAGGCCTTTTCATCCACTTCAAAATAGGGAGAATGAACTCCATGTGCGGGCCTTCCATCCGCATAAGCCACCCCTAATCTATAAAAACAAGCCGGCATTAATTGAGCAAAATAGGCAAAATCTTCGGACGTCATTCTTTTGGGTATATCGTGTACCTTGTCTTCGCCCAAAAAAGCCACCATGGCGCTTTTTACCTTATGGGTGAGGGCTTCGTCGTTGTTTAGACAAGGATAGCCCACTTTAATTTCAACCCTGGCCGATGCCCCGTGTGCGTCGGCTATGCCCTTTGTGGTATTTTCGATCCATCGATGGGCTTCATACCTCCAGGCCTCATCCATGGTTCGGAAGGTACCTTCGATGGCTACTTGCTCAGGAATGATGTTGGTGGCCCCGCCTATGCTGTTAATTTTACCCAGGGTAAGGACCGAAGGCAAAAAAGGATTGGCGGTTCTTGCCACCAATTGTTGCAGAGCCGTAATCAGTTCCGCCGCAATCACTATAGGATCAATACATAGGTGCGGCAGGGCTCCGTGTCCTCCTTTTCCTGTTATGGTGATGTAAAGTTCATCTGATGAAGCCATGTATTTTCCCGGGCAAATGCCGACATGGCCGGCGGGTAGGTCCGGAAAAACGTGTTGGGCTATGATGGACTCGGGTAAATCGTTGCCCAGGGCTTTTTCTGCCAGCATCAAAGAAGCTCCGCCCGGCAACTTTTCTTCTCCGGGCTGGAAGATAAATTCAAGGGTTCCTGCGACATCCGACCTGCATTGGTGGGCTATGATACAAGCTCCCAACAAGGCAGCTGCATGGACATCATGCCCACAGGCGTGCATTTTTCCCGGTACCTCAGATTGATAGGTGAGTTGGTTTTGTTCCTGAATAGGCAAAGCATCCAATTCCGCTCTAAAAGCTCTTCTTGGACCGGGATGGGCACCCACTACTGTAGCCACGATGCCTGTTTTAACCCAACCAATGGTGAAGGGTATGCCCTTTTCCTCCAGGATACGGGTCAGGTAAGCACTGCTCTCATACTCCTCAAAACTAAGTTCAGGAAAGCGGTGCAAGTGCCTGCGAACGCCGGTAATGTAGGGCAGGATTTCTGCAACCAGGGCTTTAATTTTTTGTGGTTCTGGAGTCATGACACAAAAATTTTATGGTACAAAATAGAAAGGTCCATGACAGGACTGTAATTTTTGGCATAATATTGATTCAACGCGTACTCATCTGTCACCATAGGAAGATAATCGAGATTATTTTTTAAATGCTCGAGGGTCCAGATGGAAGGTTTGAGGGGAGGCAGGATTTCATTGTTTACAGCTTCTGCCACTGGTGGAAGGTAGCCAACCCAGGTGGCCTTTCCTTTCAAAACGCGCCAGGCTGCATTGAAGATGTTTCTTTTTTTTGGTCCCATCATGGCTATCATGGGAAAAAGCAACAAGACAAAAAAGGCAGTACCAACATCTACTGCTCTTTTGAGTCTGATGTAAAGTCCCTGACTTAGTCGGAAAGAAGAGGCAGCGTGATAGAACTTACCCTGGCGGGTGCTGCTGTTGCTGGACACTACTGCCGTGTCTTCGCTGCCTGTAATGAGGTATCTTACTTCTTTATCGGGTTGAACCATCAAATCCAGGATGCGTTGCATGGGCATGTCGTCGGTTGAAAAAACTATGTTGTCAGCTTTGTACAGATCAACAACCTGACCAATGTTTTGGATGGTATTGAGGTAATCTTTGCTTTCAGTCGGCAGGGTATTTTGAGGGTATAAAAATCCAATGACATTGGCTTCCGGTTCGTTGTGTTGCAGCGTTTCTCTTATTTTTTTAGCATTTTCTGAAAGTGCTACAATCAAATAGTTTTGCCTTCTGCCTTTTTGAAGCCAGTTTTTTAGCACCCAAACCGATAATTTTCTCGTTAAGAGGGTTGCAAAAACAGTAATGAGGGCACCTGCTATGATGAGAAACCTACTGCTCCTCCATTCAGATGGTAGGAGAGAATAGACAATTAGAATACCCACGGTACCAAAAAAAAGTCCTGTCCATTGTCTCCTGGGTTTCCAGTTGAGGTCGTAGTGTCCAAAAAACCAGAGGAAAAATATCCATGTAAAAGAAGTGCCCAGGGTATGCAGCTGAGAAGCCAGGTTGTCATAATAATCCGGATCATCAAAATAAAAAACGGCCCAGCTTTTTTTTAAGGCCGACTGGATGGCAAAGGTAAGGGCAAAGTCCAGGATAAGCAGAAAATTACCCAAGACATTGTGTTTGATAAAACTGATGCCCGCTGTAAGCCAGATCGCGAGCCTGATCAGGAGTCGGAATGCCCCACCGTACCAGCCTGTATAGTGTTTGCCAACATAAATTGACATGGACTGGTAAAAATGTTTGATGTAATTGAAGCTTGCCTTTTTAGAACTTTCCCCTTTAAAGTGAATGATTCTTGTATCGGGTAAATAAACAACTTTCCAGCCGGCCTTTTTTATGCGCACCGATAAGTCAATGTCTTCTCCATACATAAAAAAGTCTTCATCAAAACCTTTACAGGGCAAAAGCGCCTCTGATCTGAAAAACATAAAAGCTCCGCACAAAACATCCACTTCTTGTAATTGATCTTCATCCAGATGTCCAAGGTAATAGCCACTCATCCACTTACTTTTGGGGAATAAAGCCGTTAGTCCGCTGAACTTACAAAAGGCATTCCACAAGCCGGGCCTGCCTCTTTTACTTTCAGGCAAATAGGTGCCGGACCCATCCACCATTTTAACACCCAGCACTCCGCAATCGCGATTACTTTCCATAAATTGCCAGCATCGGGAAAGGGTGTCTTCCTGCAGGATGGTATCGGGATTTAGGGCCAGAATATACTGACCCGAAGCCACGCTAAAACCCTGGTTGTTGGCTTTCCCAAAACCAACATTTGTCTTGTTTTCTATGAGTATTACTTCGGGAAAAGAAGCATGGATAGCTGAGATACTGCCGTCAATGCTGGCATTGTCCACTACAATGGTTTCCACCTGAAACCCCATCTTTTTTGATTTCTCAATAGAGTCGAGGCAATTGGTAAGGAAGTGCCTTACATTGTAATTGACAATGACTATAGAGAGTGTGGGCATGATCAGGTACCCATCTTGTAGGGTATTCGTGCGCTTATGGATCGGCTTAAGGTGAGTTCATCTGCATATTCCAGTTCCCCGCCAAAAGACACGCCGCGAGCGATGGTGGTGAGCCTTAAGTTTCTGCCTGCCAGTTTTTTTGAAATGTAAAACGAAGTGGTTTCACCCTCAATGGTAGGGCTGATGGCCATAATCAATTCTTCGATTCCCTCCTTGTCAATGCGATCAATAAGGGTTTCAATATTTAAATCGGCCGGACCAATTCCATCAATAGGTGAGATCAAGCCTCCCAGGATGTGGTAACGGCCATGAAAGCTGGCTGTATCTTCGATGGCCATAAGATCCCTGATGTTTTCAACGATACAGAGAACCCCATTTTTTCTTGAGGGTGCCTGGCAGATGCTGCATTCATCGGTATCAGAGAGGGCATGGCAGTGAATACAAAAACGGATTTCATCTTTGAGGCGGCTGAGGGCATTGCCCAATACAGCGGCTTTGTCACTTTTGTCCTGAACCAGGTGCAAAGCCAACCTCAAGGCCGTTTTTTTGCCAATACCCGGCAACGATGCGATCGCGGCCACCAGTTTTTCCAGGGTTTGCGATGGATACCTCATTTAGGCTTAGACCAGCATTTTTACAGGGTTCTCCAGTACAGACTTGAGTGTTTGCAAAAACTGGGCTCCGGTAGCCCCATCAACCACTCTGTGGTCACAGCTCAGGGTTACTTTCATGGTATGACCTACCACAATGGCTCCGTTTTTAACAACCGGCTTTTCTACAATAGAACCCACGGCAAGGATGCAGGCATCCGGTGGATTGATGATGGCCGTAAATTCTTCTATGTCAAACATGCCCAGGTTGGAAATGGTAAAAGTATTGCCCTGCATTTCCTGAGGCTGCAATTTTTTATCCTTTGCTTTTTTCGCCAGTTCTTTGACTTCCGCATTTATCTGGCTAAGGTTTTTCATATCGGCATTGTTGACAACAGGTACCAATAAGCCATCGGGAACAGCTACGGCTACACCAATGTTGACCACATTGTGGATCATGATTTTATCTCCCATCCATGAAGAATTAACCATGGGGTGTTTGCGCAAAGCGGAGGCGCAGGCCTTTACTACAAAGTCGTTGAAAGATATTTTCACATCCCCATCGGCATTGATGGCAGTGCGTGCGGCCATTGCGGTTTCCATGTCAATTTCCATGGTAAGGTAGAAGTGGGGTGCTGTAAACTTGCTTTCTCCCAGTCTTTTGGCAATGACTTTTCGCATTTGCGTCACCGGAATTTCTCCTGCGGGCAGAGAGATAGCCTGAGCTATGGCAGCAGGCTGGGTAGTTACCGGGTTTTCTAAAAATGATTCAACATCTTTTTTGATAATGCGTCCCTGATCGCCAGAGCCTTTAATAAGGCTGAGGTCTACGCCGGATTTATCGGCAACCGATCTGGCAAGGGGTGAAGCTTTTAGTCTTGATTCTTCAGCAGAGGCCGTTGGTGCAGGGGTGGGTGCGGGAATTGGTGCCACAGCAGCCTGAACAGGGGCAGCTTGTGGTTCCTCAGCCTTTGGCTTTTCGGCAGGGGCAGCGGTGGCTGCAGGTGTGCCGGCATTTGCAAGAATGCTTTGAACATCTTCACCCTCTTTACCAATTATAGCAATAATGCCGTCAACCGCAACAGGTCCGGATTCAACGCCTACATAAAGTAATTTTCCATTAAAAAAACTTTCCAGCTCCATGGTAGCCTTATCGGTTTCCACTTCTGCCAAAACGTCGCCGGATTTTACAGTATCGCCTACCTTTTTCAACCAGGCAACGATGTTACCTTCTTCCATGGTATCGCTCAATCGGGGCATTCTTATTATCTCCGCCATATAGGTATTGTATTTCTGATGATTTGGATAATGTGCAAAATTAGGGTATTTCAGCAAGAAACTTAAAGCCTTTGCCAAAATTGATAGTTATAAAACACAGGATGCGGCACAGGGTTTTGAAAAATGTCAACACTCAAAGCAAAATGGGAAGTATTGTTGACAATTGTTGGTAATAAAAAAGGGAAGCGATGGTATCACTTCCCTTTTTTATGTCGTATTAATTCAAATGATTAATAACCAGAGTTCTTATTGCCTTTGAAGATAGAGCCTGAATTGCCAGAAGTATTTCCGCTGTTTCCGCCTTTACCTTCTGGTTTTTGCATTTCAGCATCGGTTGGTTCACAAAGTCTGAACTCAACTCTTCTGTTCATGTAGTGTTCTGTTTCAGTCCTTGATTTTCCAACCATTGGAGCATCTTCACCACCATACATCAATTTCAGTCTTGACCTATCGATACCGTAGTTGGTAACAAGGTAGTCAACAGCAGCCTGAGCCCTATTGTAAGAAAGCATATTGTTGTAGTTGTTTGAATTTCTAACATCTGTATGACCTACTACTGACACGCAAGCAGAAGGGCATTGTTTCAAAACTGAAGCTACATGGTGTAAGTGACCATAGAATTCAGGTTTGATTCTTGATTTGTCAAGATCGAAGTGGATCATAGGTAAGAACCATTTGCCACAATCGTTTTTGAATCCGGCTGTTCTTGAGTCAATCATGCGGAACACATCTGCCTCAGTAAGACAGCTTTCGCATTTTTTAACGTTGGCAACACCATCTTTTCCTATTTCATATCCAATTGGAGAGTAAGGTTCTTTGTCTTTGTAATCAGCTACGCCGTCGCCGTCAGAATCAAGGGCAACACCTCTTGTGTCAACCGGTGCTCCTGCAGGAGTTTCAACTTCCTGATCCAACATGTCAATGATACCATCGCTGTCGCTGTCAGTAAGGTCAAGAACTGGCCTTGCTTTCAACTCAGCAATATCGTTCATGGTTGCATCCAATGGATTAACCCAGTACAAAGGTTCTGTAACTTTGTCTAAGTTGCCAAGGTTGATGGCCAAACGAAGGTTGGTATAGTGCTCAAGGTCAACATCAGCAGAAAGGTCATCTTCGCTGCGGAAACGAATACCATCCAGGTAGTCATTGTCAGTAGCCATTACCTGGTGCTCTATGCCCAAGTTGATTCTCTTGCTCAATTTTCTTGAAACACCTACTGAGGTAGTAAACATTACGTGAATGTTGGTTTCATCACCTAAACGGAAGATACCTGCTTTTTTAGGGCCCTCTGTTTCGTAAGTACCATCATAGATTTTATTGAGGGCATCTTTGATTTCACCTCTACCTTTTTTGGTATTGAATTTTTCTTCTGTGTACCCTGAAGCAGTCAGAAGGTTTTGATAAGGCTGGTTATTGGCGTCTAACAAGTCAAGCTTTGTTTTGTGGCTTGAAAGACCTACACCAAGGGTCCAATACCAGTTCCACTTATTGTTTTTCTGGTGGAAAAGAATGTTACCGATGTTAAGAACACCTTGCATAACGCCATATACCTGGGTCGTTTTATGGCTTGGAAACCATCCATCGGCATTATTGGCATAAGGTAAATATTCTTTCTCAATCAAACCACCGCCTACTGGCTCACCCACTGATGCGTGTGTCCATCTTTGAGGCTCGAGGCCGGTTGCAGATCCATAAAACAGGTCAGCCCTGATAGAGAATGAGTAATGAATGGCCTTTCTAAGGTGAAGACCAAGTCCATATCCTCCGGGTATAGTCCTGTCCACGTCACCATCGATGAAGAAGTGACCTGCGTGAACTCCCAACTCCCAAGCATTTTTTGGCTTGGCCGTGTAGTTGGACTGGCCCATGCGGAAACTTGCATCCGTCTGGTCTTTTTTCATATCATCCTGCGCAAACAAGGTGCCGCCCAGAAACAATAGTGCGTAAACGTATATTTTTCGTGTCATAGGAAAATTGTTTATATTCTTCTTTGAACTACAAATGTAGGTTTTATTCGTTAATAAGCAAGTATCTTTAATCAAGTTTTTGTAAACTTTTGAACAAAGATCGTTGGGAAATCCGGGTTGTTCCAGGGTTTTCCCTGAACAAAGCTTCCAAAAACGTGCCAATTGTTAGAGAAGCATCTTGAAAAATGCCTTTGTCGGTCAAATCAGCCTCATTTTCCATCAAATAGGCAAAGACCCGAGCCATGCCACAATTGGCAACAAAATCAGGAATAAGTGCAATATTTTCATCAAGCCATCTGGCCGTTTCGCCAAAGAAAATTCCGTCATCTGAAAATGGAACGTTGGCGCCACAGGAAATAACTTCGCAGCCGGCTTCCACGAGGGCTTCAGCCTGGGCCCGACTCACAATTTTTGAAGCAGCTCCCGGAACAAAGATATCACATGGCAAGTGCCAAATTTTCTTGTTCACTTCTTCAAATGGAAGGATTTCACCGCTCAATCGGTTCTCCTTTTTATCCAAAAACAGCCTTTCTACCGTTTCTGCAGACAAGCCATCGGGGGCAATGATGCCGCCAGCCCTGTCAATGATGCCGACAATGATGGCGCCTGCCCTCGACAAATAAAGGCCAGCCGCTGAAGCTACATTGCCCCAGCCCTGGATAATAACCTTCTTGCCAACAACATCGCTTTGTTTAAAAATCTGGTAATAATGGATGACCGATTCAGCCACACCATAACCCGTAATCAGATCCGCCACAGCATATCTCTGCGAGGACATCGGACAATAGTTCGGATCTTCGACCGTTTTACTGCACCCATACCTGAGTTGACCCAATACATTGATGGCCTGCCCACTACCGGCATGCAGGTGACCGTTGACAATTCCTTCCTGGGGGTGCCAAAGGCCAAGATCTTCAGTGATGGGAACCACATCTTTGATTTCATCTACATTGAGATCACCACCCGTGCCGTAGTAAGACTTGAGCAAGGGGAAAACGGCTGCATACCAACGTTGTAAAACCTCGGTACGTCTGGGGTCCTGGGGGTCAAAATCGATGCCCGACTTGGCTCCTCCGATGGGAGGACCACAAACTGAAAATTTTATTTCCATAACCTTGGCAAGAGAAACCACCTCGTCTTTAGTCAGTCCTTTGCGCATTCTGGTACCTCCACCTGCTGCTCCGCCGCGCAACGAATTGATCACAACCCAGCCCCGGGCATCGGTAAGGGCATCCTTCCATTCAAAGACTATTTCCGGCTCCTTGGCCTTGTATTTATCGAGCAGTTGATCAAGATTCATCATTATTTTATTTGGTTTATAAACTTTTATATATTTGAATAAAATTTTAACTGTTAACAACAGAGGTTTTGCCGCTCCTAAAAAGACTAATTGTTAAAGCCTGAAGGGAAGATAAGCCAGAAATAACGGGGTAGATACAATGAGCAGTGCCTGACTGGAAAATGGAACATTTTTCAGATAAAAACTTGACTCTCTGGCATTTATTTTTGCCTGAGCACAAGAATAATGAGCTGGTTGGCATCTTTGGTTATCCTGGTTAGCGGGCAAAAAGAGACCTCATAAAATAGATTTATGAAACATTTCATTTTGCAGTGCGAAGTTGGTAAAGAAAATCAGATTTTGCCCTATTGTGATGCAATTATTTTGGGTGTAAATGAGAAAGTTTTGGAAGAATTGATGTTGTGTTTCCATCGGTTCGAAGTTCATTTTGAAGGGCTTTCTGTCGGCGTTGCTTTTTTGGGGAAAGACCCCGAGATGCAGATCGGGTTGATCAGGCACTGCATTCAAAGGGGGAGTAAGGTCTTGTTGGTGGGTGCCGAAGCAGCCCACTATCAGCAATTAAGTCAACACTTTGATCAAATTCATTTGATCTCAAACCGGATACATGGGCTAAATCTCCCCATGACTGCCCATTGCCTTGGTTTTCAGCGCCACCTGGTCTCTTCAGAAGACATCCACATATTAGAACAAAGATCGATGGACTCAGCCTCATTGGGTTTGCTGACAGAGGATTTAAATGCCATGGAACCGATTCTTAGGTCAGCGGCTGCTGTCCATGTAGATGCATCCGTTTGCAAGGCCTCTTTTGCCGCTGATTGTTCTGCAAGTGAGCCTTCGGGTCTAAGCCCTGAAGAACTCATCCAATTGGTCAGGTTTGCTTCTCATTCGCCGAACATTTCCTTTATTGGTTTTGACACCACCGCTAAAGTAAACACGACAACTGCCCGGTCAGCCATGATGGATTTGTATGCCACAGCAATCTGGTACTTTGTAGAAGGGCTTCAGCAGGGTCCTTTGTTGGCAGAAAGCGCTACCGAGATTACTTTTGTCAATTTGCAGGATTACGATGAAATTTTGGAATTTGCCCATGACCCTTCCACCCGGCGATGGTGGGTGCGTGTGCAACAAGAAGAAGCAAAGTCGTATTTGCCTTGTACCAGAACCGACCACGAAGAAGCAGTAAAAGGCAGTATAACCCACCGCCTTCATCGATATTTATTTGAAAATTAATCGGCCTTTTCTTCGAGCAGCTTTTCCAGGGCGATTCCCCGAGAACCCTTTAGCAAAACTGTTTTGCCAAGCCAATCCGACCAATTGATATTGGGGTAGGCTTCTTGTACAGAATTGTAAAATCTTGCCTTAAAAGTATCTTTAAATGCTCCAAATCTGGGTCCGATCAAAATGGCTTCGATATCCGGTTGACTGCAGACCAGGTCCAGGACTTTTTGGTGCTCCTGGTGACTAAACTCTCCCAGTTCCAACATATCTCCCAGGATGACTACCTTGGGTGATTTTACAGTATGGATCAGGGACTGTAAGGCCGAAGCCATGCTTGAGGGATTGGCGTTATAAGCATCTTTAATCAGATGGCAGCCTTTGAATAAAATTTGTTGTGATCTGTTGTTGGTAGGAATATAATTTTCAAGGGCTTCATAAACCTTTGTTTCTTCCACTCCAAAATAAGATCCAATAAATATAGCGGCTACCACATTTGATTGGTTGTAATCACCTGTAAGCTGGGTTTTGACCAACTTATTTCTATCATCCGCCAAGGTCAAAAAAGTGGTGTTTTCTACGATTTTGAAATCATTGGCTGCATAAGTCAAAACCTTACATTTTTCAGGTACAAGGTCGACGAGGGTTGAGTCAGAGGTATTCAAAAAAATGGTGCCGCCGTGTGCGTGCAGGTAGCGATACATTTCGGATTTACCCTTTTTAACCCCTTCCGGACCTCCGAAGCCTTCGAGGTGGGCCAGTCCAATATTGGTAATCAGGCCATACTCAGGATTGGCAATCTGACAAAGCAAATCTATTTCTCCCTGGTGGTTTGCTCCCATTTCCACGATTAGCATTTCGCAATCCGGGGGTGTTGATAACAAGGTAAGGGGTACACCAATTTCGTTGTTAAGGTTGCCCTGGGTATTATGGACTTTAAATTTTTGAGCAAGGACGGTTGCTACGAGTTCTTTGGTGGTGGTTTTTCCGTTGGATCCTGTAAGTGCTACAACCGGAATTTGCAGGGTATCTCTGTACTGTCTGGCCAGCTGTTGCAAAGCCTGAAGGGCATTGTCTACCAGGATGACCCCTTCAGGGGCCCCGGTAAATCGTGCTGGATCATCTGCAACCGCAGCAAGGGCACCCTTTTCAAGTGCGCTTAAGACAAACTCATTGCCGTCAAAATTGGCTCCTTTGAGGGCAAAAAAAAGATCACCCGCTTTTACTTTTCGTGAATCTGTACAGATGGAGCGGGAAGATAGGAAGAGTTGTAAAAGTGTATCCATGGCACAAAAAAAAAGGCCCGTATGGGCCTTTTCTATTTTTTGAGTTATTTGTATCTTCTTTTTATTTTAGAAGCACCCGCTTCTTTAAAGTTGTTTCCTCCAAGGTCGCCATCGAAGCCTTCTGCTCCAACTCTTACCATGGCACAACGGAAGCCGAGGGTTCTGTCAGACTTGATCTGATTTTTGTATCTTCTGGCACCTGGAGACAACCAGAATAATCTGTCACCCCAAGAACCACCTTTGATCACTCTTGAACTGTCATTGATCAGGGTAGTAACACCATAGCCATATTTCACATACTCTGCATCACCATCACGGAAGTTTTTGACATTTCCTTTGCGGTAGTTTTCTCTTTCTGCTACCATTGAATCTTCCACCATTTGGAATTTCAATTTACCAAGGCTGTCTTTGGCAATAGGCTTACCTTCTTCGTCAAGGATCAATTCTTTAAACACGTTACCCCTGAATGAGTTGAGGTCGTGGTTTTCAGGATCGCTTAAGGTGGTGCTGGTCATAGGTCTGTAAACATCCTGTACCCATTCGCTTACGTTACCTGCCATATTGTACAATCCAAAATCATTGGGTAAGAATGATCTTACAGGACCAGGAATTGATGCATTATCATTCAGTGCACCTGCCATACCCATGTAATCTCCTCTTCCTCTTTTGAAGTTGGCTTGGATATCACCTTGTGTTTTTGTATGTTTTTTGTAACGGGCAGTGTTGCCGTTCCAAGGATAAAGTCTTCTGTCAGTCACCACTTCATCTTGTGAAGTTGGTTGGTTGCCTCTCAAAGCGAGAGCGGCGTATTCCCATTGTGCTTCTGTTGGAAGAATGTAGTCTGGCAATAAAATACCGTCTTCAAAAGTAACCTGTCTTTCGCCTCCTGTGACATTGTCTTTCAGGTTTTTCTTCACATTGCCGGCGTATTGGCCAGCAAGATATGATTTGGTGTTGAAAGTTTCAGAATCTTTTTGATCAGGAGTTGGGTTCAGAATGCCTCTTTCGATCAGGATCATTTCATTTACCCTGTCGCTTCTCCACTCTGCATACTTGGTTGCCTGCTCCCAGTTTACACCCACTACAGGATAAGTATCGTAGGATGGGTGACGGAAGTAAGTTTCTACCATTGGCTCATTGTAGGCCAATTCTTCACGCCATACAAGGGTATCGGGTAAAGCTTGTCTCCAAACACCCGGATAAGAAACATATGTTTTCCTCAACCAGTGAAGGTATTCGCGATAATCAATATTGGCAACTTCGGTTTCATCCATGTAAAAGGAAGAAACAGTAACCCTTCTGGGAACGTTGTTCCACTCAAAAGTCACATCCTGTTCCGTAAGTCCCATATTAAAGGTTCCACCTTCAATAGGTACCAGATTGGGGCCGATGATCTGACCCTCATAATCCAATTTTTGGAAACCACCCCATTCAGGGTCATTATAATTCCATCCTGTAGTAGAAGATTTTTCTACACTTTTGCTGCACGCGCTGAGCAAAACTACCACAGTGAAAAGACCAAGCGTTAACCTGAACATTCTATTCATTTAGCACAAAAAATTTTAATTTTAATAAACCCCTTTATTCAAATCAGGCGACAAATATAAGTAAAAAATTGATCGAAGGCCATTTTTATTGTGTTTTCACAAAAAAATGCAGACCAATGACCCAAAAATTACATTGTCTCCAAAATGTCATCACAAATTGTACCAGAAATTGAATTGGGGTGAAAATGAGAAAAATTATCTCTTTTTTTTCTCCCATCAAAGTCAATTTGCTGATCACCATAATGCTACGAATTAACGATTTTTTTCAGGTTTTATTGCATTTACCTGAACAATTGCAAACAATCGTTGAGTTTTGACCTTCTGGGCTTGTCGCTCATAAAATGATAAGAAACTGAAATTTCATGTCCCCCACCCGTGTCGATGGTGAGTCCTGAGACCGTATAATCAAAACTATAGGCGAGTGTATAGTGTCTGTCTCTGATTCCGGCATGGAAGATAACGGCATCGCCATTGGCACCGGATTGGCGGTAATAAATGCCTCCAACCAATTGTTTTACAGCAAGATAAACACCTACATTGAGTTGAGAGAAGGAAGCTTGTCGGGTGTACAGTAAGTTGGGTGCACAAAAAGAGTAGAGTCCATTGGCGGCTTTTCTGCCCAATTTAAACTGGTAGCCCCCATGGACCGACCATCTGAGCGGCAGACCCTGGTAGTTTTCGAGATTATCCCTTAAAAAACGATCTTCGGGCGTATTCATATGATTGATGGCCAGACCGAAGTAGTAAGCAGAATTGTACAAGAGCAGGCCACTGCCTATATCCAGGTAGGCCCTCCGGGTATTGGCCGGTTCCACTTCTGCAGATGGCAGGTAGCTACCCCCAGGTGTAATGCTGCCTCCAACACTTTCAATGGCATCAAAAAACAATAATTTCTGCCAGTTCAATGATTTTTGAATCAAAGAAGCTTCAATACCCCCTCTGATATAGGTTTCATCATTGATATTCAATCGATAAGAAAGCATAGATGAGATCCTGGAGGTACCAAGGGCACCACTGCCGGCTACATCTCTGTTGATCTGGAAACCAAGGCCAAGATTAGAGGCATCAAAAAATTGATCATAGCCAAGGGCAAAAGTATTATAAGCTGCAGAAATACCCGGCCACTGCAATCGGTATACGGATGAAATATGGGCATCTTCGCTCAAACCTGCGAAAGCAGGGTTCATTTGTATAGGGGTTGCAAAAAATTGAGAAAAAACCGGGTCCTGTGCCCTAACGAGATTGGATGAAAAGCAAAGCCCCAACCAAATCAAGATGATGGTAGAAGGAACCGAACCCATTGAGCCGGAAGCAACCCTTTTTGTCCTTTTGTGCTCTATATATTGGGTGTTAATGTCTTTCAAGAGGCATTTTTATAGAAAAACGTCAAAGATACCTGAAAATGATGTGCAGATTTAACATTTTTGGAACAATGTTGGTTTTTAATGTGGCGTTTAAACATCAATCTGCTGAAAATTTAGTTCCATATAAGATAGATAATAACTTAAAGACGGATAACTAAATTAAGAGGTAAGGTTCGATTGAAAAACACTAATTTTACTCCATTGTGGCTGGAATGCCTGAAAAAACAGGATTTATGAAAAGAATCAACTTTGTATTAGGAACATTACTCGCTTTGTTTTTGAGCCAGGGAAGGGTGTATGCCCAGATTTTCCCGGTTACTCAATCTGTTTTGTCAGATGGATCAATCTTTCGCTTTGGCATCAATAAAACAGGAATTCAAAAATTGACCAAAAAAATGCTGGACGATGCCGGGGTCAACACCACAACCCTCAATCCTAAGGAGATAAAAATTTACGGCAATTATGGCGGAACCCTTCCAGAGGCCATCCTGCAATCTTACCCGGACGACCTCATCGAAATTCCGCTTTTGATCAATGGCGAGGATGATGGTAAAATGAATGATGCAGATGTGATCTACTTTTATGCAGAGGCTGCCGATACATGGAAATACGAGGCCAACTCTAAGACTTACATTTTTGATAAAAATATTTATGCCGATAAAAATTATGTTTACCTGAAAGTATCCCAAGGCAATGGCAAAAGAGTAAGCACAGAAAACATAACAGACAATCTGGTGGAGTTTGAGACCGCAACGCAGACCGTATGGGATATTTTTACAGAGGATAAAACAAATATGCTGGGATCCAATGCTGCCACCATAGGTTCCGGTAAATTGTGGGTAGGAGAGTACCTTGTCAACAATCAGGAAAAAGATCTGAGTAAATTGTTCGATTTAAAAAACAGGGTTGCCGGTACACCGGTTGATGTATTGGTCCATGCCTATGGCCGCTCTGACAAAGAGGGTCGGTTTACCCTCTCAATGGATGGGCAGAGTTTTACAGCAACAACATCGGCTGTGAGCCTGGGCAATGCTGAAGCCATCTTTGCCAGACAAGGCATAATACAGAAGTCTGTGTCCATTGCCACCAACAGTCCAAAATTTACTTTAAAATACAGTACCGCCGGCAATGGCGATGCCTGGTTGGATTTTGTCCAAGTGAAGAGTACACAAAACATCAATCCTGGCAACAATCAACTATTGGTAAGTCATCCTGGCTTTTCAACAAGTGCCTACAGCAAGGTAATCATAGGTGGCGACTTTGCAGGTGGTTTGGCCTGGATGGTGAGTGATCCTGCCAATGTAAGTGGCTATACCATCAAAGACGGAAGTGTCAATTTTGTTTCGGGCAAAGAAGATGTGAGACTGGTGTTGTTTACTACCAATGCTGCCTACACGCCGGATACGGGCAGTAAGCTGACCAATCAAAATTTGCATGGCCTACCAGAAAGCGATCTGATAATTGTCTATCATCCAGACTTTGCCAATGCTGCCCAAAAGCTGGCTGACCATCGAATAAAACACAATGGCTACAAGGTGTCATTGGCAGATGTAAGCCAGATCTATCAGGAGTTTGGCAGTGGCAGGCAGGATCCCAGTGCTATTCGGAATTTTGCCAAGATGGTCTTAGACCGATATCCGAATTTCCGATATCTTTTGTTATTGGGGGATGGCAGTTATGATTACAAAAAACTGATGCCTTCGGTACCTTATCAAAATTATATACCCGCATATGAAACTGATGAATCTCTCAATCCGATCAACGCTTTTCCTACAGATGATTACTACGCTTTGCTGAGCAACAATGAAGGAGCCAACCTTAAAGGAGCCCTTGATATAAGAGTTGGCAGACTCACTGTGAGTACCGCAGAAGAAGCAGATCAGGTGGTAGATAAAATCATTCGGTACGATGTATCACCAGAGAGGTTTGGTGAATGGAAACTCAAAACCGGATTTTGTGCAGATGATGAAGATGGCAACCTTCACGTCAATGATGCCGACACCATAGCCAAAGAAGCCTTTGAAAAAGACCCCCTCATCAACCAGCAAAAGGTATATCTGGATGCCTACAGACAGGAAAACACGCCGGGAGGTGAGCGCTACAATGAAGCAACATCCGCCATCAATCAGCAAATGGATCAGGGCCAACTTGCCTGGTGTTACCTTGGCCATGGCGGGCCAAAAGGACTGGCACAGGAAAGAGTGGTAAAGCTGAGTGACATCCAGGGCTGGTCTAATTCTGATAAACTTACATTGCTGATTACTGCTACCTGTTCCTTTTCAGGTTATGATGATCCAAGTGTTGCATCAGGAGGAGAACTTGCCTTACTCAATCCCAAAGGCGGCGCTATTGGCCTTTTGACTACAACAAGGCCGGTATATGCCGACAAAAACAAACGTTTGACATCCAATGTATTTAAAAACTTATATGCCCGAGAAAACGGTAAGGCCTTATCGTTTGGTGAAATCATACTAAGGGCCAAAAATGGTACTTCGCTTGATACCCTGGAAGACAATACCAGGAAGTTTACCCTTTTGGGTGATCCTTCACAGATTCTTGCACTTCCTGAGCATGATGTAGTAGTGACCACCATCAATGACCAGGATGCTACTATCTATGCCGATACAGTAGGAGCGCTTGACAAGATCAAACTGGGTGGAGAAATCAGGGACTATACCGGAGCCTTGCTGAGTGGATTTTCAGGTGAAGTTTTTGTAACCCTTTTTGACAAGGCTACAGAATTGAAGACCCTTGGCAATGATGAAGACAGCTACGAAAAAAGTTTTAACCAATACCGCAACATTATTTTTAAAGGCAGGGCATCTGCTGTGAATGGTAAGTTTGAAATAGAATTTATCCTTCCGAAGGACATCAATTATCAGCTCGGCAATGGCAGGATCAGCATTTATGCCCATAACGCTCTTACAGATGCAGCCGGTCATTATGATCGACTGACCATCGGAGGAAGCAGCAATACCGCGGTAAACGATGATGAGGCACCAGAGATGGCCCTGTTCATGAACGATGAAGAATTTGTTTTTGGTGGTATTACAGATGCCAATCCCAAGCTGTTGATAAAGCTGGCTGATGACAACGGTATCAATATCACTGGCAATAGCATCGGCCATGATATCACTGCCCGGATAACCGGACCTGATTTTGATGAGGAAGTTATACTGAACGAATATTACACTGCTGCTGCCAATAATTACAAGCAGGGGGAAGTTAGATATCCATTGTCAAAGCTGGCTCCCGGTGTGTACAAAGTCACGGCAAAAGCCTGGGACATTGCAAACAATTCAGTGGAAGGAGAAACAGAGTTCAGGGTGGTTGAAACGCGCAATGAAAAGTTGCACAGAGTATACAACTACCCTAACCCATTTACCGACAATACAGAGTTTAGCTTTGAGCATGATTTAGCGGGACTGGATGTTGAGATTGAGCTTAAGATTTATACCATTAATGGCCGTCTTGTCAAATCCGTTTCTGAAAGGAGGATAGCTGAAGGCTATCGCATATCCATGTTTGAATGGGATACAAGAGAAGACTATGGATCTAATCTTGCCAGTGGTGTTTATGTATACCAAATCACCATGACAGCGCCCAACGAAGGCTTGAGGAGGGACAGCGGTTATCAAAAAATGGTGAAAATATAAGTACATGATATTGATAATTAAATAGTTAGAAAAATCAGCCCGGATAAAATAGGTAGATATCAAGATACATATTAAAAAATAATTAGATATATATATCTTTGTCTCAAAATACAGTTAACTATAATTACACCAAAAGAATACTAAAGTTGGATCTTCTACGTTAGAACAATGCCAACTCAAAAGAAAAGGTTAGATTGAAATAACCATATTATTTTACATTTGCAAAGCATAAAACAGAAAAATCACACTTGATGAAAAAAGTCTTATCAATCCTGATGACCATGGCCATTTCGGCCCAAATGATGGCTCAATCAGAATGGAGCGCAACAAAAAACTGCACACTTGACGCGAACGGAAACTGTTTACCCACAACGATATTAACGGCCCTGCCGTTTCTAAGAATAGCTCCTGATGCCAGGGGTGGAGCCATGGGAGAAGCCGGTATTGTGGCAGATCCATCTGCATCGTCAATGCACTACAATCCTTCGAATCTCGCCTTTGCGGAAGATAAAAGTGCAGTGTCTCTCAACTTTACACCCTGGCTTAGAAACTTAGGACTTGATGATCTTTACCTGACTTATCTGGCAGGGTATACAAAGCTGGATCAATACCAGACCATTGGATTCAACATTCGATACTTTTCACTGGGGTCCATATTTTTTACCGACAATACGGGTGGATCGACAGGAGAAGGAAGGCCGAGAGAGTTTGAAATTGGTGCTGCTTATGCCCGAAAGCTGGGAGATAATTTTTCAGCCGCCGTGTCGGGTAAATTTTTGATGTCGAGTCTGGCTCCTGGTCAAATTACCGGGGGGGTGATTATTAATAATGCTACCTCATTTGCCACAGACGTATCGTTTACCTACCGAAAAAAGACAAAAATTTCGAATTACAACGGATACTGGGCAATAGGAATGAATTTGTCCAATCTAGGCGCAAAGGTGACCTATACCGACAACAACGACAAAGACTTCATTCCTACCAACCTGGGAATTGGGGGTTTGTTGAGGATTGATTTTGACAACTACAACAGTCTGTCATTTTGCCTTGACATCAACAAATTGCTGGTACCATCTCCGTGGTCGATAGAGAATCCAAAATGGGATGCCAATGACAATGACATTGCAGACTGGCGGGAAAAAACACTTTTTGAAGGTGTATTTGGTTCCTTTGGAGATGCTCAGGCAGGGTTTTCAGAAGAGCTAAAAGAGTTTTACTACAGCATAGGAACAGAATATCTTTACAACAAACAATTTGCCGTAAGAGCGGGCTACTACTACGAACACCCACTGAAAGGTGCGAGGAAGTTTTTTACCATTGGCGCGGGCATCAAGTACAATGTATTTGAATTTAACCTGTCTTATCTTGCACCTAGTTCTATCCAGCGCAATCCACTAGATAATACCCTAAGATTTGGCTTGAATTTTAACTTTGAAGGATTTAAAGAAGGACTTGAAGAGTAACATTTTGGTGGTTTACCATGTTTAATATCAGGAAAAACAAGTAGAAATGAAGTGGATGATGGTATTTCCTTTGCTTTTGGCTTTATCATGCAAGGGTAATATGGAAGCGGCTCCGACGCTGAAAGTGAAAGATCCTGAACCGGTGATGGGTGGTCCCACCCACATAAAAATGGTATTTTCTGATTTCCCTCAGTCCGGGTTTGCCCGTATTATAGGTTTTTATTCAGACCAAAACTACCTTCTGGACAGTACAGCCGTTACCAACGGAAAACTGGAATATGTAAATCCCAAGGGACTGGCACAAGGTATTTACTACATCATGATTACCGGCCGCAAAGAATTTGTGCAGATCATAATGGGAGAAGACCAGGAATATGAAATGGAACTTGCCCTGGCCGATCCACTTAGTACCATGAAAATAAACGGCAGCCTGGAAAACGAGTTGTTTTATGAAAATATGCGTTTTGAGTCGTTTACCATTGGGCCACGACTCAATGAATTAAACGCACAGCTGAAAAATGGAAATTCGGGTACAGAAGCCTACAATACCCTGAAAAAAGAGCGTGATGCCCTTGAAAATCAGCGGTTGAAAGCGATTTTTGATTTAAAGGCCAAACACCCTACGCTGTTATTTGCCAATTATAAATATGGTGGCCAGAATCCGAAATTGAAGGAAGAACTTCCAAAAGAATTACAGGTTGTACAATACAGAAAAGAGTTTTGGGACAACATAGATTTTAATGATACACGGTTGATCAGAACACCGATGTTTGGCATCAAACTCAAAAGATTTTTAAAAGAACTGACCGTACAGCACCAGGACTCCATCTTGGCCTCAGCCCATCAGCTTATGGCAAAGATCATGGACAAGCCGGAATATTATAAGGTAGTAGCCAATTATGTGGTGTTAACCTATGAGCCCGGAAAATGTCCGATCATGGATGCCGAAAAACTATTTGTTGAAATGGTAAGGACCTACTTTACCCAAAAACGGGCTTTCTGGTCAGATTCACTGCAGACCGATGCCATTCAGAGGAGGGCAACCGAAATGTCTTTGAGTCTATTGGGATTGAAAGGACCCAATGTGATCTCTACCGATCCTATGGGAAAGAAGCAGGAGCTGATGGCAAAAACGGCAGATTATCTTATCGTTTACCTTTTTAATCCGGATTGTGAACATTGTATGGTAGAAACACCAAAACTCCATAAATATTATCTGGAAAACAAAGCCAATGGGTTGGATGTCTATGCTATTGCTATTGACACCGATGACGACAAGTGGAAGGCTTATATCAAAAAAAACGGACTTAGCTGGACCAATGTACACGATCCTACCAATAGATCCATCTACGGCAAATATTATGTAGATGTGACTCCGGAAATCTATGTTTTAAACAAAGAGCGAAAGATCATTGGCAAGAACCTGAAAACAGATCAGATCCAGATTATCATAGACCGGGATAAGGCTAAAAAATAAATCAGAGGATGCCCAGGTGAAGTCTGACGGCAGACTTAGTCAGCACAAATAATTTCTCTACATTTGGCACCCTGATGCGTTGGCTGAGCAGGGTTGAAATGGGCTGGCCTTTGATCTTTTCAAACAATCTAAGGTAGTATTTGTAGGCTGAATAGACTCCCAGTCTGCAGCAGGGTGGTAGCTTGCGAATACCTTCGCGGGCATGGACAAATTCGGCTTTGATTTCTTCTTCAATTCTTTTTTTATCTTCCAGGGTAAAGTTGTCGAAATCAACATCGGGAAAATAGACCCTACCCCTGTCATCGTAATCACTTTTCATATCCCGAAGGAAGTTAACCTTTTGGAAGGCTGACCCAAGAGACCTGGCATACCCTTCGAGTTTGTTGTACTGATCTTCATTGCCGGCACAGAAAATTTTGAGGCACATAAGGCCCACCACTTCTGCAGAACCGTAAATATATCGATTGTAAGATTCCTGGTCATGTACTACTTTGTTGAGATCCATTTCCATGCTGTTTAAAAATGCATCTATGTGTTCGGGCAGAATACCATATTGGTTTACTACTTCCTGGAAGGCATGTAAGACGGGGTTCAGACTTACTTTGCGGTGAATGGCCTGGAAGGTTTCGTACCTAAATTCATTGAGCAGCTGTTGGCGGTTTTCTCCTTTGTAGGTATCCACAATTTCATCTGCGAGGCGGACAAAGCCGTAAATAGAATAGATGGGTTGTCGAATGTTTTTATGAAACATCACAATGCCCAGGCTAAAAGAAGTGCTGTAGTTTCTGGTGATGATTTCACTGCACTTGTGGCTTACTTGGCTATACAGGTTATCCATGGTGTTTTACAGGTTTTTGATGATTGATTGAGCGGCCATTCTTCCCGAAATAATGGAAGGAGGCATGCCGGGGCCAGGTAAAGTTAGCTGGCCTGCAAAATAAAGATTGTTGAGTTTTTTGGATCTCATTGCCGGCTTGAGCAGGGCTGTTTGCGAAAGGGTATTGGCAAGACCATAGGCATTGCCTTTGAAAGCATGATAATCAGATTTGAAATCAGATATGCCATAACTTCTTTGGTAAACAATATTGGATGAAAAATCAATTCCTTTGACTGCCTTCAAACGATCCATCACCATATGCAGGTATTTGTTTCGCATGGGCTCGTCATCACCCGTCAACTGGGTGGAGGTAGGGATCAATACAAATAAATTTTCCATCCCAGGAGGCGCTACTGTATTGTCAGATATAGAGGGAGCACAGATATAAAAAAGTGGTTTTTGAGGCCATTGATGGCTGTTGTAGATTTCATGGGCATGGACCTCAAAATCTTCGTCAAAAAAAAGATTGTGGTGAAGCAAGCCCTGCACCTTGCGATCAATGCCCAGGTAAAAGAGCAGTGAGGAGGGTGCCATTACCCTAGTGTCCCAATACTTTTCGCTATAGTTGGCAACTGCCGGAGGCAAAAGGTCACGGTCCACGTGGTGGTAGTCGGCTGCAGCCACAATGGCATCCATTTCAAAAATTCCCATGTTGGTTTCAAGGGCATTGGCCTTATTGTTTTTATAATGGATGCGGACCACCTCTTCACCGGCACGGAATTCAACACCTTGTTCCTTGCCGATGGCCACAAAAGCTTCAATAATTTTAAACATGCCGCCCATTGGGTACCAGGTTCCGAGTTTGAGGTCGGCGTAGTTCATCAGGCTGTAGAGTGCCGGGGTTTTTTGAGGTGTGGCGCCCAAAAACAAAACAGGAAATTCCAGGATTTTAATCAGTTTGGGATGTTTAAACAAAGATCTTACCTGATTGGAGAGTGAGGTAAGCATGTCTAATTTAAACAAAGATCTGACCACCTTCCATTCCATAAACTCAAACCAGGATTCTCCGGGTTTCCATACAAACTCCTGCATGCCGGTTTTGTATTTGTATTCCGCTTCATCGAGAAATTGTATCAGTTTTTTTGCACTTCCGGCCTCAATACTTTCGAATAGGTCGCAAAGGGCATCAAAGTTGGCAGGGAGGTCAATTTCATCACCAGGGCCAAAAACTACCCTATAGGAGGGATCCAGTCTTTTTAAATCATAAAAATCAGAAGTAGTGTGACCGAAGTATTGAAAAAAGTCTTCAAAGACCTCCGGCATCCAATACCATGAGGGGCCCATGTCAAAAGTAAAGCCTTGATCATGGAAGACCCTTGCCCTTCCGCCCGGTACTTCGTTTTTTTCAAAAACGACGACTTTTTTTCCTGACTTAGCCAAAACAGCTGCTGCAGCCAGACCGGCAAATCCAGAACCGATGACACCTACTCTTTGCATAGAGAAGGAAACATATAGTCATATAAATTGTTTAAGTTTTTTCTTGTTTTTCTTAAACATTTTATTTTTTTTCAATTGGGCTTGCTTTAGATTTTGAATTATCAGAACAAAGCTTACATAAACCCTAATATATTCAATGAAAATTTGGTGAGAGCCAATGATTTAACCAATAGACAGAATAATATTTTTTTCAGATTGGATAAAAAAACAAAAAGTCAGGCTGGTAGCAACCTGACTTTTTTAAGGTGATTTTATTGCCGGCGTTCCGGCTAAAAGAACTCAAATTATTCTACACATATGAATCGGTGGTCTGATTCAACACCATTCACATTTAATTTTACTGAATAGACACCAGCCTGAAGTTTCAAAGGAATTGTCTTTTCAATGCTGTTGGCATCCATGGTTTGGTTGATAACATTTGACATTACCAATCTGCCATCGATGGCATAAATATTAGCCTTTACAACAGCTCCTCTTGCTGCGTTGACAGCAACATTGATGTAGGAGCTAGCAGGATTTGGATAAACCCTTGCTGTGTGATCCTGGGCTGAAGATTTCACGACTGTTTCAACAGAAGCGACTGCCTTTTCAGAAGTTGCTTTTTCAAGGTCTTCAACACCCTCTACTTTTAGGTCCATGGTTCTGCTGGTAGCACAACCCATTTCAGAAGTAACGGTCAAGGTATATTTGCCTGATTTTTCAGTTCCCACTTTGGTGAAAACCACATCTTTTCCTTCGCTGCGGAAGCCGTTAGGGCCGGTCCACAAGTAAGAGGCTGCATGTTTCCAATCGCCAGCTTCCAATACTACTGTTTCACCTACTACAGCTGATTTGTGAGATTCGATGTCACCATAAGGAAGTCCCGGGTGATCGGTAGGTAGGTTGCCATTGTATTTTTGAGCGGTTCCACCAATGGTAAATCCATTGCTGAAATCTCCGCCTCTCAAACCTTCGGCGCTGCTTCCCGGATCTTTGGCATTGTCAAACAAACGCACTGCTTCACCACAAGTTGGAAGAGGGTAAACATTAAAACTAAAAAGTTTTACCATATCTCCCTCACGCAATTCATTGTATTGGCCTGTAGGAGAAAGATCTGGGGTTACACTCACAATCCTTTGACCTCTTAGGGCAGCGGGATTTTCAATTTTATTGGTGATGTACCACTTGGCTGCGTTATTACCGCCGAAGTGAAGATTGTCTTTCAATGGCATGTGTGTTTCGATGATGTTCATTTCAGCTTCAGCCGGAAGAACAAAAGAAACCTGGGCATTGAACTGGATTCTTTCTTTTTTGGTAAAAGCATTACCTTCTGCGATGTGCAGGTAACAATCGTATAAAGACGACTGAGGGTTAAATTTCAATTGGAAATTTACCTTTTTTATTTGGGCCATCATGGGTGAATTCAAGCACAGTAGTAGGGCTGTCACCTTGGCTATCGAAGTTAATTTTATGTTACAAGCCATTGGAAATTAACATTTTAGGTTTTAATATTAAATATTTGTTTAATGTCATATCACTCAGTGCAAAATCTGTGCCGATATTCAAATCAAGAAATAGACAGTTGCCAAACTGTTATACCCTGATGCCTGGAAGCAGTTTTTTTTAAAAATGTAGGATTTTGTACAAAATTCAGGCATTTTCAAGGCTTCCATGTTGACAGATAGGTATGGTAAGCAATTGGAATTCAATGATACGATACCGGCCACAATTCATGGTATTTGCTGAATGAAATAATCGAAGTTGGTCAAATAATGGGCATTCAGACCATAAAAGAGGATCTGGGCCTGCAGGAAATTTTTATCATCAGATGGATTGCCAAACTTGATTTTACCATTCATGTCATAGTCTCCCTGATAATATCCAAATGCAAAATCATAATTTGCATTGCCAGATAAATTCTCCGGATGACTTAATATGTCAAAATAAAGTTGATTGGTATCGTCAGAAGGGTTGACAAATTTAATTTTACCATCGCCATCAAAGTCACCTGCCCATAAGGCCCGATAATTGGTTTTTACCTTGGTGTTTTGGGCTTTGCCGGCAAAGTCGTAAATACCATTCAATCTTACCCCAAAATCAAAAACAGGCAGGGCAGGGTCGGTAAAATCAACCAACTGATTTCGGTATTGTTTTAGCGACATCACTCCCAGGTGAGATCTGTGTCTTACAGCCACAAAAAAACTATCCAATTTAATACCTCTAAAAGAAAGAGGACTCTGACCATCCAGGTCGACCACGTCGGCATCTCTTTGGAGCAGGCCGGATCGGGTAGCAAAAACATGGGTAGAGTCAAAGACAGAGCGCAATTCGATAAACACCCAATCTACTATTGAATTATCTCCCCTGTCCGCAAAAGTCAGTTGCGGGTCTGGTATGGAAACAAACTTTGACAGGGTACCTGGCAAAGCAGGCTGGTAAAAAGAAGTGACATCGGTGTAAGTAGTAGGCCTTTGATAAGGATCTGAAACGGGCAAACAATTTTGTCCGTTGAAAGCATTTTTCCGCAATTCATCTCTCATCAGTGGTTTGCCCAGAACCGAAATTTTATTGTTGTTGTTCATGAGGGCACCTTCCAGGTAACAGCGGATTTCGATGTGACCCGGATCCATAACCAATAAATGAACGGTGGCCCTGGTACATGCCGGCTCGACATGGTTGTCGCAAAGGGTGTAGATGATATCAACAGGCCCGGTATAATTGACGGCCGGTTGAAAGTGCAAAATGCCATCTGCAGATATAAAATATGTACCCTGATCGATAACAACCGGGGTTTCCGGCGATCCTGTGACCTGGATAAAAATGCTGTCACTCTCGGGATCGCTGTCATTGGAGAGCACATTCAAAGATATCTTTTCATTGCTGTACAATGCTTTAAAATCATCGACTGCTACAATGGAGTTAGACGCGCTGGGATGTTTTATGGTTATGAAGACAGGAGATTCATGGCAAAGAGAGGCATTGGCTTCATTGCAAATGAGATAAGTAAAAGAATCCAAACCCAACTCGCCGGAATTGGGTTTGAGAAAGAAAAAAGATGGATCCAAGGCAATAGAAGTTTTGGTTGTGTTGTTCACCACTGACAAAACCTCGTAATCCAACAAACAATCTGAATGCGAAACACATCTGTCATTTGCACCCAACAGACCTCCTTCACCGGGTATCAGCAGGCTGTCGCCCTGATAGACCGAAATAAAATCAACATTGGATACCACAGACTGATCGTATCCATAGGCTTCCACTACATGGATGTTTAGCATAGAGCTTTGACACAACACCTGATTTGCCGGACAAACATTCAGCATATAAATGTATTGCCCTACCTTATTGGTTAGAAATTGATAGCTTCCATTGGGATGAATGGTTATCTGACTTTGGGCACCAATGGGTGCTTTGATCAACACAGGCTGTGGGTTAAAAATCGTTGAACCTATAGCATCGTCATTGGTAGCTGCATTTCCTGCCAGTTGTACTCCAGAAAAGGTAACATTAAAATCAGGATCTATGCAGGAATAAACTTCAAATGCCTGAAAGTCGAAAAAGCTACTGCATTGACTTTGATTATCGGTAAAAGCAAAACTAACTTTTCCCGGGGCAATGCCATGTGCCCGACCATTGGCATCTACCCAGGCTATGTCAGCATTGGAAGACGACCATTGTCCCGACTGTGAGTTTGAAGACAATTGAATGGCATTGGACAAACAGATATCAAAAACACCGGAAGAAGAGATGGCTGGATTGTCAAAAATTTGAATTGTATTGGTGGAATAAGAAATACAAAAGGTGGTGGAATCCGTGAAATAAAAAGTAGCATTACCGGAAGACAGAAAGCTGAGCTCTCCATTGGGATTAAGAGAAATGTTGGCTGTGCCGGCTGCAGACCAAGTACCATTGGAGAAAGCAGGTAAGACGAAGGTGTTGCCAACACATTGATTATAAAGCGTGACCTTTGCAGCCCGCGGACAACAGAAAAAATCTTCGCTATCAGCTCCACGGGTGTCTAAAAATGCTCCAAATATCCTTAATTGATTGATAACAGAAGTGAGCGCATTAACTGTTATTTGGATTTCGTCAAAATCCTTGGTGGTTACAAAACCAATGGTCGTCTTATTACTCTCTGACGGGAAAAGGTTTAAAATGAGGGAAAGGTCAATGAGATCAGTACCTGTTTTGCATTCATTTAAGGTATTGTCTTTATAGGTGCAGATGGTAACACTTTCCAGCAGGTCAGCTAATACGAGGGCATTCATATCCCTGATTACAAAGCCGGCTGTACTCCCTTTTGGATATGTTTTAATTCCATCCTGAACGGATAATTTTACCCCACCCAGTGCACCAACCGGCACCAACAAGGTGGCGTAATCATCAGGTGATGTGGAGATGACGTTCATTTCATTTTGCACATCACACAACGCACAAGCCAGTCCGGAAGTACCTGTTTTTAAACCATTGATAACCACCGGAAAATCTGGTTGATTCAAATTGTATACGGTATCGCATTGCAAAGTAACATCGCACAGTTTGTTGTAAACAAAAGATTTGACTTTTACAGTACCTAATTGAACATTGACCAAATTGTTAAGTAATAATTGTACTTCATCAAAATTTTGGTCAGCAACAAAGCCTATGGTTTTAAATCCGGTGGTCTGCAACAAAGAAGAATTCACCACAGCCAGTGATTCAGCACCCGATTTACAATCTACCTCCTGTCCATCCAGATAGGTGCATATTTGGATCGCGGATAAAACATCTGAATTTATAAGGTTGCTGTTTTGAATTTCAAAACCAACAAAGGCAGGTCCTTCAAACTGATCAACTACATTTTGAACACTGACTTTGGCTGCATTGGCAGCTGTGGTCAATAAATCTATGGTCATAAAATTTTCTGTATCATTGTCAATCAGATGAGTCGGATCTGAAAAAGTACAATTAACGCAGGCCAGGCTATTGATTCCAGAATCCAGGTAATTAACTTCAACTGGATAAATGGGTTGTTGCCATTGCGTAAAAGTATTGCACTCCGCCACAGGTCCCTGGCAATACGTTTTGACAATCGGATAATATACATGAATACTACCCAGATTTACAGAAAGTGGCTGGCTGATTACCAGCCTGATTTCATCAAATGGAAGGTTGGAAACAAAGCCGGTGACCACATCACCTCCATTGATCAGATCGGCATTGACCACTCTGAGATCATCGGTTAAAGCAGTTTCCTGATAACTGCCATTCAGGAAGGTTTGAATGGAAAAATAATTTAAAATTTCAAGCGTGCTTAAATTACCCGATGTCATTTTGAAGCCGGCAAAGGTTGACGCATCATAATCAATCAATTGATCTTTTACAGAAAGGGAGAGTGTTGCCAAGGCTGCAACCGGAAATTCAAACGATGCAAAATTTTGGGCATTGGCATCTAATAAATGGTTTACATTGTCTATACCCCCCACGGCAATGCCTGTTACCTCAACTTTTTCGACAGAAACAGGGTATAGGGGTTGGATCCACCTTGTTTCTGAATTGCAGGTCAAGGGAGGACCCTCACAATACTGCTTGGCTACTGCGTGGTAGATCTGTACATTATTTAAAACAGATACCAGTGATTTTACCCGGATTCGTACTTCATTAAAGGGCAGCGTTGTGGTGAAACCCAAAACTATGGTGCCATCATCTGAAATCAGGCTGAGGTCTAAAGCAACTGTTGACGAAACCACTACCCTGCTTTCCTGAAGGCTGTTGTTTAAATAGGTTGAAACAATCATTTCTGATGCAATTACAGCACCCAATAATCCCTGGGAACCTACCCTAAAGCCGGCAAAGGTGCCAGCATCAAAGGATGAAGAGCTTGCTGTAGATTTGCTAGCCAAAGTGGCATCACACCCCAAGCCGGTCAGGTTGATATTGGTGAAATTATTCTCATCAGCATCTGTAAGATTGTTAATTCCCGTAACCCCACCTATGCAGAGAGGCAAAACACTCGGAACATTATCAACGATCTGAGCAGAAAGTGAAGAGAAGTGTTGACTACTAATGGGTGTAAATGCATTACAAGTCAACGAAGTGTTCAGTGAGTTCAAAGGGGGTTCTGAGGCAGCGACTTTAAAAAGTCTGGCAGGTTCCGATCCAGCATGAAGGCAGCTGGTGGACAAGGCGATCAACCCTAAAACAAAAGATTTTTGCATCCAATGTTGCGGCGTTGATAAAAACGACGGTAAAGTAATAGGTAAATACATTGTGCAGGTATTTTGGTTTACATTCTCAAATAGCAGTCTCTGGCTGCTTTATACTATTACCTGGTTAAATACCTGACACTTTAAATTGACATTTCCCTTAATTTAATTCGTCTTTATTTGCTTTATACATTATTTTATATCTATTTGTAAGTTATTTGACATTTCTTATTTGTTTTAACAAATATTTTGTAGAATTTTTGTCATTTTCCTAAATGCCAAAAAGAGTTATACCCAACCTACGTGATTGCAGAGCGGATGAAAAAAGGAAGATGATGATGAAGGCATTCAAAAAATGACCAACTTCTCATGAATCTAGTTCAGGTATGGATCATTGTTTTTCTTTTACGTTATTTTATTTCGGTATTTGTTCTATAAAAAAATCAAAATTGGATAAAAACTCATTGTTGAGTGGATAAAACAAAATTTGGGCATACACCAGGTTTTTGTCGTCAAAAGGGTTATCAAATTTATTTTTACCATCCATGTTGTAATCGCCCTGGTAATAGCCATAAGCATGGTCAAAGTTGGCATTTCCGGTAGAATTTTGTGGGTGGCTTAATACATCAAAAAATAAGGCGTTAAGATCGTCACTCGGGTTTGTAAATTTTATTTTTCCATTTTTGACAAAATCACCGGCCCAAAGTGCCCTATATCCCAGCTTTGTGCTAGGGTTCATGGCCAGGTTGGTATAGTCATAGCCATTTTCAAGGGAGGTGCCAAAGTCAAATACCTGAGTGACCATCGAAGTAAAATCTGTCAGTGCATTGGTATTTATTTTTTTTGACATTACACCCAGGTGAGAACGATGCTTGACAGCAACAAAACAGCTATCCAACTGCAGACCTCTGAAAGCGAGGGGTCCTGTGCCATTGAGGTCAACCACATCTCCATCTCTCTGCAAAAGGGCTGATCTTGTGGCCAGGATGTCGAGTGGGTTGTTTTTGTTTCGCAATTCGACAAATACCCAGTCTACAATGGCATTATCCCCTGTAACAGACATTACAGCAGCACTGTTGGGTATGTTGCAATATCTTAGCATGGTGCCCGGCCAAACGTGGTTAAAATTTTCGCGGTGATCCATAAAGTCCAATGCAAAATGGTAAGGATCGATGGTTGGTAAATAATTTAAACCGGTAATGGGCTGGTTGCGCAAATTATCCCTCATCAATGGTTTACCAGCGGCAGAATTTCCAGAAGAATTGATAAGGGCTCCTTCCAAATAAACCTTTAATCTTATTTTGAGATCTCTGAAAACAAGCAAATGGGCAGTGGCCTTGGCACAAGCCGGAGAGCTACCTGTATCACAAATGGTATAAATTATATCAAGCGCACCACTAAAACTTGCCGTAGGAATAAAGGTAAGGGTGCCCCCGCTATTGATATAATAACGCCCCTGGGGAAGCACTACCGGTGACGCCTCACTGCCTGCCACCACGGTAAAAAAAGAATGGCCTTCCGGATCACTGTCGTTGGCAGTCAATGACACTATTAAAGTGGAATCAGAACGTGTGGTAAAAAAATCATCTACCGCAACAACCGTGTTCTCTGCACTGGTGTCTGCAACCGTGATTATTATTTTTGCTGAATCGCAGGAAAGTAGATTGGAACTGCTGCAGTATTGATATAGAATGGTATCCATTCCAAGTAAATGACTTGTAGGCGAGTAGTAAAGACTGTCGTTGCCCTGGAGCTGAGGGATTCCAATTGTCGGAGGGCCTGCTACAGTGAATGAAGATGCCGGAAGGGAGCAATCATCATTGGTAACACATTTATCATTGGTTTGATGAGGAATCAATGTCCATCCTCCAGAAAGTCCACGATTAAAGACGGTTATCATATCTGTGTTGACTATCGGAAAAGTAGCACTGCCATATCTTTCCACCAGGTGGATGGTCAATTCGATATTCATACAGGAGACTGGGGTGGTTGACAGACAAACCGGCACCTGAAATACATATCTGCCCGCTTCATCACCCACAAATGAATAGGCTCCAGAGGGCTGGATGGTTAAAATGGCTGCAGACGAAGGCGGTTTGCTGATAAGGATTGATGAATTGGAATAAACAGCTCCAGAAACTTCATCATTGGTAGCCAAATTGCCGGAAAGAGTCAGTCCTTTGAATCCCACATTGAAGTCGGGGTCCAAGCAATGCTGCACGGTTATCAATTCATCAGGGGTTTTGGCTTCACAGCCAGTGAGCCCATCTTTAAAAACAAAACCGACCTTTCCTGGAGCCAGGGCTGTAATTTTTCCGAGTGAATCTATTGACGCAATCTGATCATTGAGTGAAGACCAGGTTCCGGCAGAAAGAGTGGTCAAAGTGCTTGTAAAACCCTGGCACAATACAGCAGGACCGGCAAGAGAAACTGATGGCAAGGGGATCACATCGAGGTAAAGAGATGTGTCGGATGAGCACTGGGTCTGGTTGGATATTAGGTAGAAATAACTTCGACCGACCGACACACCGGTAACCGTGCCTGTGGTTGTATCAATTGTTGCTATGTGGGCTTGGGTGGAATACCAAAACCCGACAGAATCAGATGTCAAGGAAAGATTAGCCCCCTGACAAATAGTAAGATCAGCGGGGAGGATGGGTTCCGGTCTGTTTACCATTTGCATAACCGGACCCGGAGCGGATTGGCAACCTGTGAGAGCGTTGGTAAAAGTAAATTGTACCTGACCCTGGCTGATGGGTTGAACAACACCGGCATTAGAAATGGAGGCAATGCCAGGATTGCTTGAGGTCCAGCTTCCGCCTGATACCGGGCTCAATTGGGCTGTAGTATACATGCATACATAAGCCGAAAGTGGATAAGTGGCAATTGGCAGGGCATTGACTGTAAGCACAGTTGAAGGATTTGAACTACAGCCGGTAGACTGGCTGGTAAATACAAAGGTGCATGACCCTGCATTGATGCCTGTGATGACACCCTCATCAGTAATGGAAGCAACTGATGCATTGGTGCTGGTCCAGCTTCCGCCGGTTGATGGACTGATAGAGGTATTTTCACCAACACAAATTTGTGCTGCTCCTGGAATGCCAATTATGGGACGGCCATTTACCGCAATTTCTGAGGTAAGGCTCTCGAGACACATATTGGCATTGTTGTAAAAAGAAAAAACGACACTGCCACTATCTATAAATTCAGCCGTGTTGCCGCCTGAAATCATGGCCACAGAAAGATCAGAACTGGTCCAATATCCTGCAGCAGGGCTGGACAGGACAAGCAGCTGTCCCTCACAATAAGTACCATAACTTACGGTGTTTGGGTAAATACAGCAGGTACTGCCATTGATTACCCCTCCCCTGGTATCTACAAAGGCGCCGTAGACCCTAATGGAGTTGATGACAGACGCAAGTGAGCCCACAGAAATTGAAATTTCATCAAAAGTCATTGAAGTTTGAAAGCCGATATTGTATTTTCCAGGACCAAGGCCAAACAAATTAATGATCAGGGTTAAATCAATGAGGTCGGAACCAGACTTACATTCTCTCAATGCGCCATCCAGATAAGTACAGATCGTGATTGACTCGAGTAAATCAAGTTTGATCAATCCCCCCATGTCTTCGATGGCAAAACCAACTGAACATCCAAGAGGATAGGTAGTGAGACCATCCTGGACCGCAATGGTCCCGGTAGATGCTACTCCTGCAGCAACGGTGATCTGGGCAAAATCAGTTGTACTTTGAGAAACAACATTTTCAGGATCTCCAACTTCACATAAAACACAAGCCACGCCACTTATTCCGGTTCTGAAGCCATTAATCAAAGCAGGAAATTCGGGTCTATTGAGATAAAACGTGGAGTCGCAAGCCAGACTTGGTTTACAAAGAGAGTCTACCAGGAGGGCATAAATTTTAGTTGCACCCAATGAAACAGAAACTGTGTTGAAGAGGGAAAGGGTAAGTTGATCAAATGACTGCTGAGTAACAAAGCCTATAGACCTCCTTTCCGTTCCGGTCCAAAGATCGGCTTGAATTTGAATCAGACCTGATGATCCCGATTTACATTCTTTTAAGAGTCCATTCTCATAGGTACAAATCTGGATAGCGTCTAAAATATCTACATCCAGAATGTTTTCATTGACAAGGTCAAAACCGACGAAGATAGAATCAGACCACGGTGAGAGCATTTTTTGGAAAGAAAGGCTGGCAGTGGTACCAACGGCTGCCAGTAAGTCAATTTCAGTAAAATCAGAAGTGTCATCATTTATGATGGCAGTAGGATTAATTATTTCGCACGCGACACAAGCCAAGCCAGTCAGACCTGTGCCGGCTGCATTGAGATCAACCGGAAAATCGGGTTGTATATACGTAGTATGGGTATTACAATCTAACGCTGGCCCTTCGCAATATCTTTTAATGACCGGCCTGTATAATTGGATGGCTCCTAAATTGACGCTTAAAGGCTGATTGATCTGAATACGTATTTCGTCGAAAGGGAGGTTGGTGACAAAGCCGGTAATTATTTTTGAGGCATTGTTTAAAAAGGGGGTTGAAATTAGTAAATCAGAAGAAGAAAACGATTCTTGTTGGACCTCATTGAGATAGGTTGTTATGGTCGTATATTGAGCCACATTGACCGATAAAACAGAGGGGAAGGCTACTTCAAAACCGGCAAAATAGCCGGCAGGAAAAGTAGAAAGTTGATCCTGCACAGAAACATAAGCGGAGGCAAGAATGGCCAGAGGAAAGTTAACCGTTGCTGAATTGGTTAAAGAGCTGTCTACCAGGGCCCATTCATTTGAAATGCCCCCCAGACCCAATCCTGAAACACCTGAGTCATCTATTTCAGCAGGAAAAGCGGGTGCTACCATTGAGGTGGACGCATTGCAAGATGGTATTGGCCCTGCACAATAAGATTTAATGACGGGGTGGTAAATAGTAGCTGTAAATAACACTGAAACCAGGGCCTGGTATCGAATTCTGATTTCATCAAAAGGGAGAGTGGTTATAAAACCAACAACAGCGGTACCGTCACTTTGAATGGCAAAAGAACTGATGGCCAGGGAAGAATTGGTAATGACTGCGGACTCAGCCAAAACTCCATTGTTGTATGTACTAATGGTAACAGCAGATGCGATGGTAACACCTATCAAACCGGTAGTACCAATTCTATAGCCAGCATATGTACCTGCGGTGTAGGTGTCTCCCACATCATTATCGCGTACCCCTATTTGGGCATCACAGTTGATACCGGTAATGCTGATCGTGGTGGTGTTGGACACAGAATTGTCAATCAGGTTACCGATATTGTTGACGCTACCAATGCAAAGCGGGATAAGGCTTCCTACCCCATCGTTAACTTGGGCTGTGAGGTTGTCAAATTCAGGAAGTTTCCATGGATACTGGGTATTGCAAGATAGGACTGGGATGGAAAACGATCCATTTGAGACGGGCAAATCAGGGGATGAGAAAGAGGAGGCTATGGCCGCTTGAGCCGTTTGAGCTTTTTCTAAGATACATGCGCAAAGTAAAATGCACTTTACACACACTGCTATAGTGTAATTCTTTACATTCATACTCACTGGATTGCCAAAGCATGAAAAATCAAACCTAACCTACGACAACTATAAGAATAAAGTCAAAGCAGAAATTTGAACAAAGCAAGGACCAAAGAGGTAACTACACTATTTTAACCTTAAATGACAAATAGTATTATTACCACAACCGACTAGCTGTAAGTGAAAAATTAAGATAATTTCCCATGCTTTTAAGTTCTCTACAAATATATACTATAATCACAATTAATGCAAGTACAATCTTTACTTATCGTTAATTTTTCTAAAAAAGTAAAAAAAATTATATTTGTTTTAACAAGTGCGGCATTTTTTTTACCTTTTGTATAAAGTTTGAATATTTTAAACCCAATTATTGTAATAATTCGGTGCATATTATTTAAGAAACCAAAGAAAACAGGATAGATAAATACCATTTTAATATTGTACCCCTACAATAAAAAATCGCCACCGCTCTCCTGCTGAGTGCGATGGCGATATAAGTATGTGCTGTAAGTTTTATCGTTAAGGTACCTGCTGGACAAAGAAGTCAAAGTTTGACAGGTACTCAGTATTTAAAGGGTAGAATAAAATCTGGGCGTAAAGCAAGTTTTTGTCGTCATCCGGGTTATCGAACTTGATTTTACCATCCATATTGATGTCGCCCTGGTAGTAGCCATAGGCAAAATTGTAATTGGCATTGCCATTGGTATTATCAGGATGTACCAGGATGTCGAAGAACAGGTAGTTCAAATCATCTGCAGGGTTGGTAAACTTAAGTTTGCCATCTGCGTTGAAATCGCCTGCCCAAAGAGCTCTGTATCCGAATTTTACCTCACTGTTTTGTGCCAGACCGGTGTAGTTGAAGGCAGGACCTCTGGAAGCTCCAAAGTCAAATACCGGGGTAGTTGGTACGGTAAAGTCAACTAAACTGCTCCTGCTTACGATTTTAGACATTACTCCCAAATGTAAACGATGTCTGACCACAACGTAGAAACTATCTGCGCTTACTCCTCCAAAAGCAAGGGCTGAACTACCATCCATGTCTACCACATCACCATCGCGCTGCAATAAACCTGAACGGGTAGCCATAACCAAGGTAGAATCTGTCTTGGATCTAAGTTCTACAAAAACCCAGTCAACGATTGCGTTTTCGCCAGTAACACCAAATACGGTTGCTGAATCGGCAATTGCGCTTAGATTTGCTTGCGCACCTACTCCAACGTGGGTAAAGTTACCGGTTACATCTACATTAGAAGTAGCAAAGCTATATGGATCCTTTACCGGGATGTTGTTGGCGCCTGTGAAAGGATTCACCCTCAGGTTGTCCCTCATCAAAGGTCTTCCTGTTGACGAGGTTTCATTGTTGTTGTTTGATAATGCTGCTTCGAGGTAGACCCTAACTCTTAGGGTTAGAGGTTCAACCACCAGGATGTGAGCGGTAGCGCTGGCACAAGCCTGATCTGCATCGTTATCACATACCGTATAAACAATGTCAAGTGGCCCTGAAAAGTTAGCTGCAGGTGTGAAGACCAGGTCTCCATTAGAAGCAATGTAGTAGCTACCCTGAGAAATTACAACAGGAGAAGCACTACTTCCCTGTGGGTTTACCGATTGACTATCACCCTGGGCATCTGTATCATTCATTTTAACATTGGCAGTTAACGTAGCTCCCTTTTGCAGTGGATAGAAATCGTCCGCAGCATTGGTTGTATTGAGTGAGGTTGAATCGTGAACCGTTACTAAAACCATGGCATCTCTGCAACCCAGATTTTCTTCCAGGCACACCTCATATTTGAAGGTATCAAGTCCGATCATGAGGGTGGTAGGTGTGTAGTTTACATTTCCAAGCGCATCAACTGCACCAACACCATTACTTGGATTTTTGGTAATGGCAACGGTAGTACCATTGACAATACATGATTCAGTAGAAATACATTGGTCATTGCTCAATAAGTTGGGTATAATGGCAGCACCCGAACCAGAACCACAGGTCATGCTGTGCACCACGTCAGTATTGATAACAGCGGTCTTTGGCAAGGTAGCTCCATCCACTACTGTAATCACAAGGTCAGCCGTTGGGCATGCGCTGTAGGCAGGTGGAATACAAACCGGAACTTTGTACTGATAAACACCCGGCATGTTGGCTACAAAAGTATAGCTACCATTGGCATTCACCGCAAGAGTTGGCAAAGATCCGGCCGGTTTTTTAATTAACTGGAACATATTGCTATAAGTTGTCTGAGCAGGTACTTCATCGTTGGTACGTACGCTACCAGAAACCGTAACATTTACAAAAGTAACATTGAAGTCAGGATCGATACATGGTTTAACAGCAATTGCATCATCTGGCAAGGTAGCCGTACAACCGGTACCGTTTTCGGTAAAGACAAAACCCGATTTTCCGGGAGCAAGTCCTGTTACATAACCATTGTTATCGACCATGGCTACTTTTGGATTTGTGCTTGTCCACACACCTCCACCTATAGGTGAAAGTCGGGTTTGATAACCCATACAAATTACACTATCACCCAATACTTCTGCAATCAGTGCAGGGCTAACAGAAACAGACAAGGTGCTATCGGAATTACATCCGGTGGCATCGTCTGTGAATACAAAATATGCCTCACCTGCTGACAAACTTGTGACAATGCCTTCATTGTTTACATCAGCAATATCCGGCTGTAAAGAGGTCCAGGTTCCACCAGTGGAAGGAATCAAAAGAGTTTGATTGCCTACACATATTTCAGAAGGGCCCGCGAGAGAAACAAAAGGACTGGCATTTACCACAAGGCCGCTTGAAGGGTTAGAGGTACAACCTGTTGCATTGTTTTTAAAAGTAAATCTGGCCAAGCCCTGGCTCATACCTGTCACCGTGCCTGTTGCGGTTACAGATGCGATGGTAGGATTTAAGCTTGTCCATGTACCAGCGGCCGGAGCTGTAAGGTCCATGGTGCTGCCAACACACAGAGTAGATTGTGGTAAAGTAACAACCGGCTTAGAAAGCACTACGATCGTAATACTGTCTTTTGACGTACAACCCGTTGTAAGGTTTGTAAATTTCAAATGGGCTGTGCCGGGTGCTATTCCTGTTACAGATCCAGCATTGGTCACAGAGGCCACGGCTCCATTGGAGCTAATCCAAATACCACCAACGGTAGGGAATACCGTAGCTGCATTGCCCACACAAAGCTGATTAGAACCTGGTAGGGAAATAAATGGAGATGGGTTTATCAAAAGAGCGCTTGAAGAGTCAGATTTGCAACCAGAAACTGATTCAGTATAAATAAATTTGACAGAACCAGACGTAAGCGTGGTTATCAAACCGGAGTTGGTAATAGTTGCTATAGCCGGATTAGAACTTTGCCAGGTACCACCTGAAGTAGGTTGAATCTGACTTTGACTTCCGCTACATACAGCTGTTGGGCCTGAAAAGCTAATCTGAGGCTTGCCATTAACCGTGATAAAAGGTGTTGGGTCAGAAGCACAGCCCCCGTTTAAAACGAAGGTAAAGGTAGCCACGCCCTGTGTTAATCCTGTAACAACACCTGCATTGGTAACACTTGCAATTGCAGGGTGATTAGACTGCCAAGAACCTCCTGAAGTAGGAGACAAGGTTGTTGTAGAACCCGCACAGATGGCGTTACTACCGGTAATCTGAACCGTCGGTTTGATTAAGACTGTCACTGCCGTACTTGGATCTGAAATACAACCTGTTCCTGATTCTGTAAAAATAAACTGGGCAGAACCAGATGAAAGTGCCGTAACTATACCCCCATTGGTAACCATGGCCACAGATGGGTTGGTACTTTGCCACACACCTCCTGTAGAAGGTAAAAGATTGGTAGTAGCGCCTGTACATAGAGTGGCACCACCTGCTATCTGAGTAACCGGTTTGTTATAAACCAGGAAGGGGTTAGTTGGTTGTGATGCACAACCGGTAACAGAAGAAGTGAATCTAAATGTGGTTTGTCCAACCGCGTGACCGGTAACCAAACCTGTATTGGTAATACTTGCTACTGCCGGATTAGAACTTACCCAGATACCACCTGAGGTAGGTGAGAGTGAAGAAGTACCATTCACGCAAACAGAAGTAGGACCAGAGAACACTATGGTAGGAATGGCATTGACTGTAACCAGGGCAGAAGGATTAGACACACATCCTGAGCTTTGTGAGGTAAGGACAAAGGCTGTTTGCCCTGGTCCCAGACCTGTAACCAGGCCCGAATTGCTAACCAAGGCAGTATTGGTATTGACAGAAGACCAAAATCCGAGTTCTGAACCTATTAACTGCAGTGTTTCTCCTACACAAATTACATTGTCGTTTACAGTGATAGTGGGTTTGGAATTAACTGTTACTGGTTCAGATGGTAAAGAACTGCAGCCGCTTGCAGCATCTGTAAAAATAAATGTAGCTGTTCCTTCTGAGATAGCAGCTACAGCACCACTATTTTCAATGGTAGCAATAGCGGGGTTTGAACTCACCCAGGTTCCACCCATTGAAGGGCTTAAGGTAGTTTCGTCTCCTACACAAAGAGAAGAAGAACCTGTTAAAACAGTGGATGGCTTAATGTTTACGCTTACTGGTGCAGAAGCATCAGAAGCACAATTGGATCCTGACAGTGTAAATGTAAAGGTAGCACTGCCTGCTGCTAAAGCAGTAATTACACCTTGATTGGTTATTGAGATCACCGAAGGATTTGAACTCACCCAAGTTCCACCAAAAGCGGGAGAAATGGTTCTTTGATCTCCAATACACATATTGGTAGACCCATTTAGGTTGATAACCGGTCTGGTATCTACGATAATAGGAGAGCTGGGATCAGAGACGCAGCCATTGGATGTTTGGGTAAAGATAAAGAGCGCAGTACCGGTTGAAAGTCCAGTAACCAGGCCCGTATTGGTAACCGATGCAACCGATGGGTTGGTACTTGACCAAATACCTCCTGTTGAAGGTGAAAGGGTGCTGGTACTTCCGATACAAAGACTGGAAGCCCCGGTGATGGACACAACAGGTTTGGCAGTAACATTGATATTCGCAGATGCTACTGCAGAGCAACCGTTTAAGTTGGTGACTGTAACTTTATACAATGAGCTGGGCGCTACCGGGTAAACTGTTACAGTTTGAGAAATGGCATTGCCTGCGTTTGCACTCCATTGGTAAGTGACGGCAGAGCTGGCATTAACCATAAGGTCCATGCTTTGTCCTTCACAGATATTGGATTGAAGAGATACAATCAGTGGCTCATATTTTTCGTAAACAAAGCCAGAGGTTGTAGCCTGACAAAGGTATTGGTCGGTTACCGTAACATAATAATTACCATTTAAAGTAATAGGCACAATGGCTTGGTTGGCTGAAAATGAAGATGGCCCTGTCCAACTGTAGGTAAAAGGAGCGTTGCCGCCTGTTACCAGCGCTTTTAATTTTGAAGTATCTGTCAGACAAATGGAACCATTGTAATCTATTGAAAGAGCAGGTAAGCCACGAACGTTGATTGGAGCGGCCAGTGTGGCGCTACATCCTGTCACTGCTGCAGTAAATGTGAAGTTTACAGTACCCACTGCTACAGGGGAAACTAATCCTCCACTAGAGACCGCAGCAATTGACAAATTAGAAGAAGCCCAGCTACCACCTGAGGTTGGACTCAAGTTTAAAGTACTGCCCATACAAACATTGTTAGAAGCAGCAGAAACCACTGGTTTGGCATTGACTGTAACAGATGAACTGGCATCGGAAGCACAACCTGTAGTAGAATTGGTAAAGGTAAAAGTAGCCGTTCCTGCCGATATACCCGTTATGAGGCCTGCATTGTTGATGCTGGCTACACCGGGTGCTGAACTGGTCCAGGAACCCCCTGAAGTTGGGGTAATTGTAGTAGTTGAACCTACACATAAATTGGACGATACGGGTTGTGTAATGGTTGGCTTACTGTTGACCACAATGGTAACTTCGTTGCTTTCCAGTCCACAAACTTTACCTGTTAGTTTTGTATAAAGTCTTTTAAATTTATGGGTACCGACACCGAGAGAAAGTGTAACGTAACTTTGCAGGTTGCTGATGCCGGGTGCATTGGCGTACGCCGCACCATTGAGTGAGTACATCCATTGAAAAATTCCTGAAGCCGGATTAGGAGAGGATCCGTTGATGGTGAGGATACCTGTATTTATACAGAAATTAGTAGTAGCCGGTGAGGTAATGCTATTGTTGGAAATTACGCAATCGCAGGCATCGTTGACCATGATTTTGGCAGTATCCGTACAGCCGGCTGCATTGGTCCAAACCAGGTAGTAGCTTCCAAAGTTTGAAAATTTATTAACCGTAGAAGTTGGACTGGTTGGGTTCACAATTGTGACGGTACCTGCACTACCAGCACCCAGGGTCCATGTACCGGTTCCGGTGGCAGCCATAGTAGCTGCATCGCTTTCAAAACAGTCCAATGAAGCGGGATCGGGTCCGGCATTGGGTCTGGCATTGATGGTTATATTATTGGTGGCATTTGATGCGCAGCCTGTTGCGGTAGATGTAAAAGTAAAGTTTACAGTGCCTGCAGCAATCGCTGTGACCAGTCCACTGTTGGTCACGGTTGCTTTTGATCCGTCAGAAACGGCCCAGCTGCCTCCGCTAGAAGGTGACAATTGAGAAGTAGATCCTACACACAGCGTATTGGAGCCTGTTATACTTACAGTAGGCTTGGCATTGACACTGATGGTGGATGAAGCTGTACCGGTACATCCCACATTGTTGGTAACCGTTACATTATAAGTAGAGGAAGGTAGTGTCGGGAAAACATTCACGGTAGAAGAATTGGCATTGCCGGCATTGGCACTCCATACATAAGATGCTGCATTGGTACCACTGGCTGAAAGATTAACGGATTGACCTTCGCACACTGTGGTTTGAACAGCAACTACCAAAGGTTCAAATTTAACATGAACAAAGCCATTTGCGGTTGATTGACAGCCTGACCCATCGGTAATGGTAAGGTAATAATTACCACTTTGTGTAATACTAGCCGTTTGTGTATTGGCAGTAAATCCTGAAGGTCCACTCCAAGTATAAACAAATGGAGCCGTACCTCCTGTTTTGGTGGCAGTGAGTTGTGAATTGTTGGTCAAACATACAGAACCATTGTAATTGATACCGGAAGATAAGCCTGCTCCCACCGTAATTGCAGTTGTGGGGTTAGAAGTACATCCATTAGAAGTTTGCGTAAAAGTAAAAGTTACACTACCTGACGCCATTCCCGTCACAACACCCGTATTGGTAACGGTTGCGATGGTTGCATTTGATGAAGACCAGGTACCTCCAGTTGAAGGTGACAATGTAGTGGTACTACCGGTACAAATGGTGGTAGGTCCTGTTACAGATACCACTGGTCGTCCGTTTACAGTGATAGAAGCAGAGGCATTTGAAACACAACCTGTGGTAGTATTGGTAAATGTAAAATTAGCCGTACCTGAAGATACACCGGTTACAATACCACTATTGGTGATGGTTGCTATGGCAGGAGCGCTGGATGCCCAAGTACCACCAGTTGTTGGCGAAAGTGAGGTGGTAGAACCTGCGCAAATGGTAGAGGCCCCAACAATTGTGGCCACCGGTTTAGGATTGACCGAAATCAAACTACTAGCTGAGGTAGCGGTTCCGCAGCCAAGACCAGTCTGAGTAACTGAAACCTTGTAATATCTTGAAGAAGTTAGTACAGGTGTCGTATAGGTAGATAAGGTTGCACCACTAATATTGGTATATGTAATATTATCCGTGCTGCTTTGCCATTGGTAGGTTGAAGTACCTGTGCCACCACTCAGGGTGCTGCCTAGAGTAACTGTATTGCCCTCACAAATTGTAAGTGCTCCACCCGTAATGGTAACAACAGGATCTGCTACAACTGTAACCAAATCGGATCCAGAAGTGGCAGAACCACAACCAGAGGCTACCTGGGTTATAGAAACTCTGTAATACATATTTGCGGTCAAAACCGGCGTTGTATAAGTTGCAGCAGTTGCACCGGAAATGGTAGTCCATGTACTGTTGTTGCTTGAATTTTGCCAAATATAAGTAGTAGCACCGGTGCCTCCTGAAATTGAACTTCCGAGGGTAACCGTACCGCCTGTACAAATGGTAATGCCTGCGCCTGTTACACTAACAGTTGGGTCTGCAACAACTGTCAAAGTAGCAGATGGTAATGATAAACATCCGTTAGATGTTTGTGTAAAAGTAAAGCTAGCTGTACCTGCGCTTACTGCAGTTACAGCACCCGCGTTGGTAATGGTTGCAACAGCCGGATTGCTTGAAGTCCAGGTTCCTCCGGTTGATGGTGTGATGGATGCAGTACCGCCAATACAAAGCGTGGATGAACTAAGCGTTCCAATAACCGGTCTGGGTGTCGTGGCAAGCGTAATAGAATTGCTGGCTTGCGGACAACCAGAATTGTTGGGTGTATTATAAGCCCTGAGGGTATAAGTTCCGGCGGCTGTTGCCAAATAAGAAGTGGCGGAGGTGCCAGAAGCTACGACAACACCGTCTTTTAACCATTCATAGAACGACCAGTTAGAGTTGAGTGTTTCCAGATTGGCCTGGATGCTGGTATTGGTGCCTTCGCAAAAAGTGGTTACAGGGGTTGTGATAGATACTGTTTTACCACAAAGTCCAAAATAGATTCCATCTATGGCAAGATCGTTGCCATAGTTGCCAGGAATCATATTTGCGATTCTTAAATTGGCTGTGGTTGCAGAGCCGGAATTCCAGGTACCTTGTACTTTAATCCATTTGGTTGAATCTGCCTTAGCTTGACGTGGCATAATAAAGTTGGCTCCAGGTAAAGCTATTCCGTTAATGGCAAACTGGAAGTTGGGATCCACTCCTGAATAACCAGCAGCTTCAGAATAATAAACATTTTTGGTCCACACAGAAAACACATAATCGGTGTTAGGACAAACACTTACCGTTTGAGACCATATCCTGTCATTGACACCTGTGGCAGCACTTGGGTCAATAAGCATAAACTTACCACCTGCTCCATTTCTATCAGCAACTGACCAAATTGAATTATTACATCCAAGAGGGGCCCCTACTTCTGTAATTCTGTTTACTACACTATAAATTCCCCATGTTCCGCACATAGCAGCTGGATTGGTATAAACATAGTCAGAAACAAAACCAGAATTACCCGCTTCAAATTCGCCGTTGGTTACCAGGTTCTGGCCAACAAATTCACAAGAATTACAGTCTGTATCAAGGGCATCTGTCAAGCCATCTCCATCATCGTCTAAACCATTATTACAGATTTCGCATCTTTCTTTGATCTGAACATTATCAATGTAAATAGTGCCCGTTGCTTTTGCCAAATTTAAAATAAAGGAAACATTGGATAGCGCAGAGGTGGGTGTAAAAGCATAAGAATACAAAGCATAACCAGTACCGATGGTGAAACTTTGAGAAAAGTAAGTTGTATAAGGAGATGCTCCTAATTGCAGGGCTACAGAAGCAGTTCTTGATGTACTTGCCTTAGCCCAAAAAGTAATGGTATATTTAGAACCCGCCATCAATGATTTGCCATTTTGAGCCAATTGAACATGCCAATCTGTACCATTTTGCGTTGTTGTAACAACAACTTTAGCGGAGTTTAAACCTGAAATAATATTATTTTTATCGATGGAAAGAGTAGCTGCATTACCTGATTGTATATTTAACGCCCAACCTGTAGTTCCATTGTCAAATTCACGGTTGGTAATGAGACCGCAATCCGGATCGCTACAATCTTCCAGTCCATCACCGTCATCATCGATACCATTGCTGCAAATCTCATCCTGGCAACCACCTACGGCTTCAAGGATGGCCCTTTCGAGTAAAATTTTACCTGTTTGGGTTAAGTGTTTGGTAGGATGAAAATAAGAAGTAGCCGGTGCGGGTAAGGCTCCACCATTGCTGCTATTGGCATAAAAACCATTCATATGGTAACCCAAAAATACCCTTGCACCGTGAGTAGTTGAGATGGCACCACTCAATTCATGTGCTTCATAATTGAAGCCAATGCCGTTGATGCCGCTATTGGCATTTCCGGCGCTTGCCCATAAAACAGGAGAAGCATTTGACAAATAATTACCAGTTGTCATCACATTGCTGCTGATGGCTCCGTAGTTGTCATAATTATAGATTTCAGCAAGGGTGCTATTGTCAATATAGGCACTTGTTGACCAGGAAGTACCTCCAGTACCTGTAATCATGCCCAGGTCGTCCAACATTTCATAGTTCATGTTGAGCAAACCTCCTGTATAGTTTTTCAAGAAATTTTTAAGATCAGAAGATATATATCCTTCCGTTGTAGGGGAAACAATGATCGTTTTATAGTTAGAGAAATTGACCGTCATGGCAACATTGGTGTTGGGGTCATAGGTTCCATAACCACTTGCATCCGGTTTTACTAAAACGGGGGTAACCGTTCCTCCATTTACCTCTGAGAGGTAGTTGATAAAACCGTGATCATAGGCATCACCGTCAGCCGGCTTGTCGAGACCACAAAGGTAAAGGACGTCACAATTAAAGGTATTTGAAGTACATGCTACCGGAGCATTAAAAGTTTTTGAAGCGGAGCATCCTGAAGTATTAATCCAGGTTGCAGTTATAGATCTTGAAGTGGCACCATTGGCAGGTACCATAAAAACAATATTTTGAGGAGATGTAGCACCACCGGCCACATCAATCACTTCAATTTTTTCTCCCAGTGTGACCCTGATTCTATCACCTGAAGGAGCGTTGGTCCAAGTAATTGGAACCGTAACGGTGGCTACATCCTGAATAGGGTGATCAATACAACCACTAACAACAGGAGTTCCCATGGCAAGCGTAGCATTAGATACAGTTACAGTGCCACTAGCAGTGGAAACACATCCGGTGGATCTTACAACCTCTACATCATCAACAAATAGTAATCCCTTTTCATTAGTTGAGGCACCAATCTGCAACCATGCCGCATTTGGTGGTGCTACTGCCGTAAAAGTATATTTTGTGAAAGATCCGTTTGTAACTACGGCTGAATGATAGGTAGCCAGTTCTGTCCACGAAGAATTGAAAAAATTATAACCCACCATTGGATTCGATGCTGGATTGCTTGATTTGGCCCAAAACGAAATGGTCACGTATTGTCCTGGGGTAACGGCAATATCTTGCCCAAAACCACCCCATGCAGAAGTACCATTGATTTTAGCACCTTTGGTACCTGATCTGAATTCACCCGCTGTTGTGGTCACGGCAGCGTTGCCCCAGTTAGACCAATTTTGAAAATTGGTGGTGGATTCAAAACCGTTGTTTAAAACCAGGTTAGAGGATTGTGAAGGCGTACAAGTTACGGTATATGTTGTAGTAGACCCTGGAGTAACAGTAATGGAAGATGTTGTAGCTCCATTGGACCAGGCCAAGCTGGAAGAACAACCTGTGGCTGTCAGTGTTGCACTACCTCCGGCACAAACAGTAGCATTGTTAACTGCTACGGGAGTTCCAGAAGCATAACCCACATTGACCAAATCCGTTGATGTACATGAGCCATTTGTTACAGTCCATTTGAATGAAGCCGCACTGCCAGAAGTAATTGTAACAGTAGGAGAAACAGATGAAGTACTGGAAATGGTAGCACTTCCGCTATTTACAGACCATGTACCTGTATATCCTGAAGCTGCAGCTGTAGCACCTAAAACAAAAGTATTGGTACAGCCAAACTGATCAAGACCAGCAACGGCTGTTGACCCTTTGTTAACTTCTGTAATACAAACATCATCAATGACAATGCCCTTGGTAGCATCTTGGCTTGTAAAATAAAAATCGCCCCAGGTAAAGCCATTGGATGGAATGGTGACAGTAAATTCATATCGCTGCCAATTCAAGTCGTTCCACGAAGCACTTTTAGGTGCCAGAAGATCCATTACTTTAGTTGTGTTGGTGGATGAAGATGAAGCAGCATGTTCAAGTGCGAAAGGGGAATCATATTGAGTAGCTCCATTGGTGTAAGCGGCTATCCATGCGGTAAATTTATAGGTTTTTCCACATTGAAGGTTGGCACTTAAACCCAAAGCAGATAAACAAAAACTTCCTCCATTCAGGTATATCATGTGGGTGCCACTTTTTGGGTCTCCAGACGCACCTGTTTTTTTCATATAAAACGCACCATAAAAAGAAGTAGTATTGGTAGGATTGCCTCCATATCTTTCTGACCAATAGCTTGGGGCAATAGTTGATGTAATTAGTAAGGCAGGAGTGGAATTGAAGGTGAGGTTAAAGTTGGTTGCGTTGCCTTCCGTTTCCAAATCACCGTTTCCATTGATAGGATTGACACAAGTTGTGCTACATCCGGTATTATTGGTAAGCACTATGTCATCGGTTGAAGTACACAAACCATTGACCACAGAATACCTTAGGGTGGCTGTATTGCCAGCTGGTAAGGCTACTGTAATTGCCGGATCTGACCAGCTTGTATTGTTGTAAACAGTACCGCTTACAACAGTCCATGAAGAAGTTTGGCCCGTAGTAGGCGTATTGCCTGTAATTTCAAAAGCTCCATTTTCACACTGTGTAATATCTGCACCGGCATTGGCCACAGGCATGTTGGATATGGTTTTTGTGATGGCATTTGAATAAGACCAGGTATCACATCCTCTTCTTCTTGCCTTACGTCGATATTGAGTTGTAGCGTAAATTACACCAGGATTGTAAGTTGTAGAATTAGCACCACTAATTTCACTGAACGTAACCCAATTGTCGGTTGATTGCTCCCATCTGTACTCAAGGGTGCCGCTGCCTCCGGAGGCGCTTACAGAACTTGTTGTAGCAGCTGGGTCAAAACCACATGAACCAGATTCGTTACCTGCAATAGTACCGGCTGTGGTGACATTAGAACAACAATTGGGTACGCTGGCAGCAAATGGGAAAAAGTGAATTTCACCTAAACCAAGAGATGCGGTTTTAGCAATTAAGTTGCCATCTATGTCACCTGTTCCTGTTTTGATCAGGTTCATGGAAGGTGCAAAAATTGTTCCGTAGATTAGGCTCGAAGTATTGATAGTTAAGTTATAAGAAGTTGAACCATAAAAGTTCCACAAAATGTAAGGTGCAGATGCGTTAGAAATACCGGGCATATTTCTGTTGTTCCAGGTAAAATTGGCGGTCAGGTTAACCGTAATAACTAAAATTTTTGTAGCACTGGGAATGCCTGTGCCTTCAAATTTTAATTCAGTGATATTGTTAAGCGAAGTGGTTGAAAGCTTCAGGTGGTTGACACCGTTGGCCAAAGAAGTAATTTTTACATTTTGAGCTGATGAAACGGTATTACCTGAAATAGCAGCGCCACTGGAATTATAAAGCTGAACATTCCCTGTGCAATTGGATAAACCAAATGAATTGTTTCTGTACGTGTCAAACAAATTAGCAAAAGCAAAGGGTGAGCTTTGGAAAACTGCCGGATTGGGAGTTTGATCAATGGTACCTTCTATCCTCTTTGAATTGTTGTATGATGAGCCTGAGGGATAAACCTGCGTGTTGCTATTGTTGCCATTATCTCCAGAGTTGGATCCAGAACTACTCCCAATGTGGATGTACTTATTGCTCAGCACTTTTAGGTTACCAGCTGTCCAGGTAACGTTGCCTGCAACCATCAATCCGGTCGAGGTGCTTCCATCTCCCGGGAAAACATATGAACCAGTATTGTCCATATTGATTTCACCCGTAGCCGTGTTATTGATAATCAAATTGCCACCAATAGCCAGCGGTCCATGAATGTGATGGCCTCCTGTTGAAGTAAAGTTACCTTCTGTGATAATTTGAAAGCCCTGGTTTCCATCAATAGGATTTTGAGAACTCAAAATTCCCAGGGTAAGCATAGTCAGAGAAAAGACTATTGATTTTTTCCATGATGTGGCATAACCACATACGCGAGTAAGTTGTTCCAAAATATTGTGCTTTTAGTAAGTTTTGGTGGTTCTTTCGAACCGTGCACAAAACATATAAATCAATAGGCAAGCCTATGACTTTTATCTTTTGTACATGATAGGGACAGCTAAAATGGGCTCCCCCCTAAGCACATTGCTATATATATAATGAAATGTAAAAATTGTGACAGAAGAAGAAAAATGAATTTTTAAAATTTTACATTATACACATAATACATTGATTTATAGCCATTATCAAAACATATAATATAATAATGTATAATTGTGAAAACACAAAATTCAGTCATGTGAGGACCTAAAAGAATAAATGATTGGACAAAAAGGAGATTGCCCAATCACTATGAAAATATTTTTTAAAGAAAAATATTCAGACGTAGGGGTTCTTACGGAACCTGCTGAATGAAGAAATTGAAGTTCGAAATGAAATCATCGTTCAATTTATAGAATAATATCTGCGCATAGAGCAGATTTTTATCATCATTAGGATTGTCAAATTTGATCTTGCCATTCATATTCACATCACCCTGATAATATCCGAATCCAAAATTGTAATTGGCATTGGCATTGGGATTACCCGGATGGAACAAAATATCAAAATACAAGACATTGATGTCATCACTTGGGTTGGTAAATTTGAGTTTACCATCGCCATTAAAGTCTCCTGCCCAGAGTGCCCTATACCCATTTTTAACACCATTATTAGTGGCTTGATTGGTGTAGTCGTACCCTATGTTTTTGGTTGTTCCAAAGTCAAAAAGTGGTGTAGAGGTAGATGTAAAATCAACCAGTTGATTTCTGGAAACAACTCTGGACATGGCACCCAGGTGGCTACGATGTCGGACTACAACATAGAAGCTATCCACATTTAAGCCGGCAAAGCCCAATGGGCTGGCTCCATCCAGATCTACGATGTCACCGTCTCTTTGCAATAGACCCGATCTGGTGGCTATGGTCAAGGTAGGATTGTCTTTACTTCGGATTTCAACAAAAATCCAATCAACTATGGCATCATCTCCGGTTACGGAAAAAACAGAAGCCGTATCAGGAATAGAGTCATACTGTGGCAATGAACCCGGCAACATAAATTCGTAATACTGCGTAACATCCACAAATTCTGAAGCAAATTTATATGGATCCTTTACCGGGATCGCACACTTGCCTGTTTCTGGCCCACGCCGGAGGTCATCTCTCATTAACGGACGACCAATAAGGGACAAAGCATTGCTGTTATCGATCAAAGCGCCCTCCAGGTATACCCTGATTCTAAGACTCATTGGCTCCAATACTAAAATATGGGCGGTTGCATTGGTGCAGTAAATACTATCATTGGTATCACAGATGGTATAAACAATATCTACCGGTCCTTTAAAAGTAGAATTCGGAATAAAGTGTAATATGCCAGTGGATTCCAGATAATACTGGCCCTCTGAAACTGAAATCCAACTGGATTCACTGCCTAATGGTACCACAGCAAAATCATCACCTTCCGGGTCAGTATCGTTCAAAACAACACTTTGACTTAAGGTATCACCCTGCCAAACTGAGAAAAAGTCGTCTGTTGCCACTGTTGAGTTAACAGCAGTAGCAGAATTGGATACAATCACTACTTGTGACTGTGTGCAATGAGCAACATCGTCCATCAGGCAAATTTCATATACTATGGTATCCAGGCCTACATGACCCGAATCTGGCGTATAAGAGAGACTGCCATCTGTATTGATAAAGTAACTGCCATAGTTAGGGCCATCGATTATTTCTAGTGTTGAAATATCAACCCCGCAAGGATATCCGCTAACGCACTTGTCATTTTCGGCAATTTTTATATTTATGGGGCTGTCAACCGTGTTGGTAGCAAAATCAATATTGGCAACTGCTGATTGAATAGAATTTGAAATGTCAAGTACAGTGATAGTGAGTTCTGCGCCCGAACATCCATATGCGGTAGGGGGAATACATACAGGAATATAATAAACATACTTTCCTTGCATATTAGCAACAAATTGATACTGCCCATTTTCTGCAATCGTGAATTCAGCTATACTTCCTTCTGGTTTTGACCTATTGACATATCCGGTACCATAGATGGCTGACAAAGGTACATTGTCATTGGTGGCCACGCTACCGCTAACTGTAACATTTTTAGTGGTTACATTAAAATCCGGGTCAATACAATTGACAACCAGGATGGCATCAGAAGGAAGGCTTGCTTTACAGCCTGTACCAACTTCTGTGAAGGTGAAGCTAACTTTTCCGGGCGCCATACCGGTAACCAAACCATCGTTGTCTACGATGGCAATGTCATTGTCTGTTGTTTGCCAGGTTCCTTCTGAATTGGCTGACAACTGGGTGCTATATCCCATACATATCTCCTGAAATCCCTCGATGGAGACTGTCAGGCCTTGGGTAACATAAATGGATGTTTCATTTTGAAGAGAAGTACACCCCGTACTGGATTCTGTAAATGTGAAAGAAGCCTGGCCTTCTTTGAGTGCTGTAACGATGCCCTGACTGTTGACAATGGCTACTTCTTCATCAGATGATGCCCAAACACCCCCTACAGAAGGTACAAGGGTTGTGTTGGCGCCTTCACAAATTTCCTGTGGCCCAATGATCTGAGCATAGGGTTTAGGGTTGACAAAAAGTGGTGGTGAATAAGTAGAAATACATCCTGTGGCTGAACTCTTAAATGTAAAATAAGCTACTCCCGGATTTTTTCCCAAAACAGAATCTCCATTGACTATGGATGCAGAATTGGGAGACATACTTATCCATATTCCGGGTTCAGATGCCTCAAGACTCATCGTATCTCCACTACACATTGAAGTTTGTATCAATGATATGGTGGGTTTTGGATTAACCAAAATTTCTATTGGTTGGGTTGAGGTACAACCTGTACTTGCATTGGTAAAGTATAATTGGACCGTACCCGCAGAAATACCGGTAACCTGACCTATGTTGCTCACAGTAGCAATAGCAGGGTTGCTGCTTACCCAAACGCCTCCAACTGTTGGGGAAACAGAAGTTGTAGTACCCACACAAATATGGGATGAACCTGTTAGTGTAACAAACGGAGCATTGTAGATAAACAAATCACCAGATACATCAGAAACACATCCCGTAGATGTCTCTGTATAATAAAAACTGGCAACACCATATCCTACTGAAGAAATTAAACCGTTGTTATCGATGGTTGCAACAGCAGGGTTGGTAGAAACCCAGGTACCTCCGCTAGTGGGTACTATGAGAGAACTTTCACCAGGACACAGAGAAGTGGGGCCTGCAAAAGTAATGTCTGGAATCGCATTGACTACCACATTTTCGGTAGGTAGTGATTCACAGCCTCCAATTTCCTGGTACACAAATTTTGCAAGACCTTGGGACAAAGTGGTGACTTCACCATCAATAGAAACCTCGGCGATGTCCGGGTTCAGAGAGGTCCAAAAACCTCCGAATTCAGGTAACAAACTGGTTGTTTCACCCACACAAACCGTTTGAGGTCCGTCGATAGAAACTTGAGGGCGACCTAAAATATAGACACCTAGACTGGTATCCGAAATACAACCAGAGGTTCCTTCTGTATATACAAATCTTGCTTCTCCGTTTTCAACACCAATTACCAATCCATCGTTGGTTACCGTTGCAATTTCGGGTTGTGTACTTTGCCAGTAACCTCCCACTGCAGGGAGTAAATAAGTAGTGTCACCGGCACATATGGTTGTTGGACCAGAAATATTAATTGCTGGTTTGTCATAAATAGTAACGGGTGCATCCAAAGAAGCTGTACATCCGGAAACCTCGTCTCTAAACATAAATTCAGCAATACCAATGTTAACTCCCGTGACTACACCGGCATTGGTGACTTCGGCAATTAACGAATCAGAAGACGTCCAAGTACCTCCACTGATTGGAAATAATTGGGTAGTTGAACCAATACAAATTTGATCTGCCCCTGAAAGAACCACAACAGGTAGAGGATTGACCAGGAAGGGTCTTGATGGGTTAGAAGGACAACCAGAAATACTTGAAGTTAATACAAATGAAGTCTGGCCCTGTTCTAAGGCGGTTACAACACCTGTCGATGAAATGGAGGCTGCCAAAGGATTATTGCTTGTCCATACACCTGGTTCATTGGTATACATGCCTGATATTTCTCCAACGCAAAGTAAACTATCCCCAGTGATGGTAATAATTGGTTTGGCATATACGGTTAAACTATCAGAAGGTAGAGACCTGCAGCCTGTTGATGTTTGAGTAAAAGTAAAACTGGCCTTGCCCGCACCTATTGTTGAAACTACACCGGTTGGTGAAATCGAAGCAATACCTGCATTACTACTTGTCCAAGATCCACCTGCATTGGGACTTAAAAGTGAGTTCTCACCCATACAGAGGATTTCATTGCCTAATATTTCAATTTCAGGTAACGGATGAACAGTAATAGGATCTGAAGGTAGTGAGATACAATTGGTACCTCCTACCTCAAAGGTAAATGAAGCTGTTCCCTGAGAGACACCTGTCACGGTACCATTATTGCTAATGCTTGCAACAGCGGGATTACTGCTTACCCATACACCTCCGGAGGAAGGAATAAAAGTAGTGGTAGAACCTACACAAATTTCTGCAGGACCAGTGCGTGTGATGATGGGTTTATTACCCACAATTATGGCAGCGGAAGAATCAGATTTACAGCCTGTAATTGAATCAATATAAACAAATTTTACTGCTCCTCCAGCCAAGCCGGTTATCACACCATCATTGCCCACAGACGCCACACCTGGCGAGCCGGTGACCCATGCTCCCCCAGAAATGGGGGCCAAATACGAATTGGCACCAATGCAAATAGAGGTAGAACCCGTAATTTCAATTTCTGGTTTAGGAATTACATTGATTACAGCGGTAGCTGTTGCCGAGCAACCATGTGTATTGGTAACTCTTACATGGTAGGTAGTACTGGGTGGAGAGGCATACACTTCAACATAAGGATCAGTAGAACTGCCTGCATTCTCACTCCATAAATAAGAAGTAGCTCCGTTGGCAACGGCATTTAAGCCTAAAGCATTGCCTTCACAAACACTGGTTTCCAAAGAAACTATGATGGGGTCAAATCTTTCGTATACAAATGCAGTAGCAACAGCAGAACAGGCATTTTGATCAGAGACTGTAACATTATAATTTCCACTTAAAGCGATATCAATATGAGGGGTATCTTCTGCCAAAGAGGGTCCCGTCCATGCATAGATATATGGTGGAGTACCCGAAGTTACATTGGCCATCAGTTCTGAGGTATCAGTGATACAAATCGAGCCATTAAAATCAATAACAACATGGGGAACACTCCTCACAGTTATTGGTGTGCTAACCAGAGATACACAGCCTGTAGAAACAGAAGTATAAGTGAACGTTGCTTGACCCTGGCTAAGACCGGTTACAATACCAGAACTATTGATAGATGCGATAGCAGGGTTGCTACTTGTCCATGTACCGCCACTTGAAGGCGTTAAACTTGACAAGCTACCAACACAGATTGCACCACTGCCTGTAAGATTAATTGTAGGTTTATCATTTACCGCAATAGAAGATGTTGGCGATGAAATGCAGCCAGAAACACTATTGGTAAACGTAAAGGTAGCAGTACCACCTGAGATACCCGTTATAACCCCTGAATTTGTTATGGTTGCAACAGCAGGATTGGAACTGGTCCAGGTACCACCACTGCTTGGAGTAACTGTAGCATTTCGACCTGCACATATAGCGCTAAGGGAAGGATTGGTAACTGAAGGTACCTCTCTCACCACCAGGGCAATTGTATTACTTAAAGTTGAACAAATTACTCCTGTGGTTGTAGTAAATCTTCTTCTGAATTTATGGGTACCCAGACCCAGATTTTGAGTGGTATAATCTTTTGCATTACTTATACCCGGGGCACTTGCAAAAATGCCATTGTTAAAACTATACTCCCACTGGTAGGTACCAGAAGCAGGATAAGCAGCGTATCCAGATAATACAAGATTACCGGTTGATCCACAATAAATGACCGTTGCAGGTGCATCAATTAAATTATCTGCAATGGGACATGTACAGGCGTCGTTTACAAAAATGACAGCGGTATCTCTACATCCCCCACTACTTGTCCAAACTAAGTCATAATAACCGAGTACACTGAAATTATAGACATCCGTATTTGGATTGTTGGGTGATCCGATATCTGCAGTACCTGCACTTTCGGCTCCAATGGACCAGGTACCTGTGCCCGTGGCACTCATTATTATTTGGGCTATTGAATAACAGTTTTGGGGTGCGGGATCAGGACCTGCATTGGGTATTGGATTGACAACTACATTGACAGAATCCTGGTCTGCACAACCATTGTTATCTGTAACTGTAACATAATATTTGGTGGTTACAACCGGCATAACATCATTTGCAGATGTCAGAACTCCATTGTTCCAGACATAATTGTAAGGCATGCTACCACCCGATCCACTGGCATTTAGAATTGCTGAATTACCAACACAAAGCATGGTATCCAGGCCTGCATCGGCGTCCGGTAAATTGTTGACGATTACCGTTATTTGATCCGTTTTGGTACAGCCCTTTGAATCTGTAACCGTAAGTGTATAGGTAGTACCTATCAATGGATGAACGGTGATAGATGCAAGACTTTGACCATTGCTCCAGTTATAATTATACACTCCAGATCCTCCGCTTGCAGCTGCATTTAAAATAATACTTTCACCGCGACAAATTTGTTGGTCTGCACCTGCATTGGCATCTGGTAAGGAATTAACAGTGATTGTAATATCATCCGTTTTGGTACACCCTTTTGAATCCGTTACTGTCAGAAGATATGTCTGTGTGCCAGAAGGAGACACTGAAATTGAAGGCAAGGTAGAGCCAGTACTCCATAAATAATTATAGGGCCCACTACCCCCAGATCCGGATGCAGAAAGGGTAGTACTTGAAGAATAACAAATTTCATTGTCTGATCCGGCATTGGCTGTTGGCAAAGCATTAACAACGACATTGACGTTATCTGTATTAGAGCATCCATTACCATCTGTAACCGTTACGGAATAAGTAGTGTTGGTAAGAGGTGATTCTGTTCTTGTACCCGAAGTTGAACCATTCTCCCAGATGTAAGAATAAGGTGTTGAGCCGCCAATGCCTATGGCGCTTAACATTGCAGAGCTACCTTCACAAATTTCCTGATTATCACCAGCATAGGCTGTTGGCAATGGGTTTACTATAATAAAGATAGAATCATATCTGAAACACCTATCATCGTTTTCAATATAAACTCCGTGCCAGGATGAAGTAAGTGGAGTGATCACAATATTGGTAGCCGTACTTCCTGTCTCCCATAAATAATGCGTACCACCTGAGGCAATTAAGCCCGTGCTTTCACCGATGCAGATTACATCGTCTCCTGAAATTCCTCCAACAAAATCGTCGCAGGTATTTACAGTACAATTACAACTGCTGAAACACTGCGTAAGTATGGTGGCTTCATTTTCTTCTGCCCCCACACCGGGTACATTGGTTAGATTTAGTGACTTTGAAAACCAGCTTACCCCTGGAAGACTCCATGTGCCTGTGTTTTCAAATACATCATCGACAGCAACACAAAGTTCAAAACCTTCCATAGTGCCGGCATTGGTAAAGCTACCTGAATCATTAATTTTTACTTTGACATCGCACAATGTCATGGTTCTGGTATTGTGTTGGAAATTTCCATTTGCCAGAACGATTGTAGTTCCATATATATTTTGATTGCTGCTCGTTTGCCATTGGCCTCCGTCTTCAGCATCTTTTGTGTTCAAAGCGTTGGAGGTTGAATGTGTTGTGCCTTTGTCACCTACTTCAATACAAGAGTTCATGATCAAATCTACTCCATTAGTACCTAAGCCAGTGCCAGTATTTGTTAGAACAAAGTCCTGCGTAACGTTGAGGCAGACATTTGAAAGATATCTATAACCGCCTGCATTCTGAAAACTAGCAGCAGAACAAGCAGCTTGTCCATAAAACTCACTGCCAGCGGCTTCTTCTCCAATTTCAATAGACGTATTGGAGATACAAACTCCTGTATTTGCTAATTGTGTAACATCTCTTACAGTGCGTAGTGCACCCGAAGTTTGAATAAATCGCGCCCCTGCAGCCTCGACCCTGATTTTTCCTAAAACAATTAAGGTAGGACCGTCAATATGTAAAACCGCTGTACTGCTATTTAATACAATATCACTATGGTTTACTACTACGGTACCACTACCGGTAATTTTGATTTTATTGGTAATATTGGAAGGTACCATGCCGGTAAGACTTTCAAAAGTCTTAATTCCTGTAGCAACAACATTTACATTGTAACTGGCAGCTGGCGTACAAATTGCATCAACCGGAGGCGGAGTACAACAATCTTCAACAACAATATTAACATTGGAAGTATTGGTACAGCCACCTGCATCTGTAATGGTTATTGTATATGTAGTATTAACAGAGGGCGCCACTACTTTTACATTACCGGCACCTAAGCCTGAACTCCAGTTAAAATTGTACCCAGGTGATCCCCCTGATCCACTTGCTGTAAGGCTTGTTGAGCCACCATAACAAATGGTGGTTTCTCCGCTCAAAGAAATGGCAGGAATAGGATTAACCGTTATTTGTGTACTGGTAGAATTAATGGCACCACAGCCAACGCCGGTCATAGTAAGTGCCACACGATAGTATCTTGCAGCAGTCATAGGAGGAGTGGTATAAGTACTGGAAGTAGCTCCAGAAATATTGGTCCATGTACTATTGTTTACACTGCTTTGCCATTGGTAGGAAGCTGATCCTGTACCACCTGTTACAGTGCTGTTGAGGATTGCTGTGTTACCATTACAAACTCCAATGCCTCCACCTGTCACAGTAATTCCCGGGTCAGGAACAACTGTTATCAAAGAAGAAGCCGAAGCAGTTGAATTACAGCCCTGCCCTGTTTGCGTTATGCTTACTCTGTAATAGGTAGATGATATAAGTGCTGATGTAGTATAGGTAGCATTGGTTGCTCCTGAAATATTGGCCCAAATGGTGCCATTTGAAGAACTTTGCCATTGATAGGATGTAGTACCTGTTCCTCCGCTCACGGCAGAAGTTAATAAGGTGGTACCCCCTGTACAAATAGTAACATCTCCACCACTCACTGAAGGGCTTGGATCAGCTACCACTGTTACTGATGAGGTAGGCAGTGACGAACAATTATTGGAAGTTTGTGTAAATCTGAAGGTAGAAGTACCTGCTGCCACCCCTGTTACGATGCCTGCATTGGAAACAGTGGCTACTGAAGCGTTGTTAGAAACCCATGTACCTCCAGTTGCCGGAGACAAGGTGGTTGTTCCTCCAACACAAATGGTATTATCTCCTGTAATTGAAACCACAGGTTTTACCTCGATGGTAGCATTTCCGGTTGGATTGGATGCACAACCAGTAGCAGTTGATGTAAATGTAAAATTCACGGAACCTGCAGCAACTGCTGTAACAACGCCTGCATTGCTTACTGTGGCAATGGCATTGTTACTACTGGTCCAGGTACCTCCGGAAGAAGGTGACAAGGTGGTGTTGTCTCCAATACACAAAATAGAAGAACCTATATAAGATACTGTTGGTTTAGGATTGACCGTAACGGTTCTACTTGCTGTAGATGTACAAGCATTGGAACCTGTGACCGTTACTGTATTGGTGGTAGTTGTAGCCGGGCTTACAGTGATGGAAGCAGTAGTTGCTCCAGTACTCCATAAATAAGAACTTCCTCCGGTCGCTGTCAATACTGTACTTTGTCCTGCACAAATAGTATTGGTTCCTGAAATGGATGCTGTAGGAGGTGTTAACACTGAAATTGTTTTATTACTAGTTGCCGTACAACCTGAAATATTGGTTACAGTAACCTGATATGTTATATTTGCACTTGGAGAAACGTTGATGGATGCCGTAGTTGAACCGTTACTCCACAAATACTGAGTACCACCTGAAGCAGTCAAAGTTATAGCTGAACCTAAACAAACTGTACTTGCTCCACTAATAGAAGCAACCGGAGGAGTATTTACTGTCACTGTTGCTCTTGCTGTTGATACACAACCACCGCTGGCTGTGACAGTAACTATATAAGTAGTAGTTATGGCAGGACTCACTGTTATGGATGCAGTAGTGGCTCCGGTACTCCAAAGGTAGGTACCTCCTCCGGAAGCGGTAAGAGAAGTACTTTCTCCCAAACAAATCATGGCATCTCCAGCAATTGCATTGGTGCAATTGCAACTGGCGGGTGACCAAGTATTGGCTTGACACACCTCATAATTATCACATTCTGGCGCTGCACAAACTGGTCCGCAAATGATTCCTGTTTCAAAACCATTGCCTGCTTTCGCTACAAAAGTAATTTTTCCCAATTTGTAGGATCCTGCAAGTTGGAATGTATAAATTTTTTCTTCATTATTATTAAAACCTTCATCATACTTTATTCCACAATAGCCAGTTGTCGGATCTGTTCCAAATTCAGGTATTCCTCCAATAGCAAAAACAAAATCACTCGCGCTATCCATGCAAGTCTGACATGTTAAACTTCCAAAATTTGCATGACTTATATCATGACTCATTGGACCATCTTTAACTCTATATGTCCATGTTGATCTGCATTGTCCACCTTCATTGGAATAAGTTACACCTAAAAACTGGGCCTGATGTCCAGCTATAGTTGTAACCACGATTTCATCACAAGGACAGTCATCATCTTCTGCGTCACCCAGTCCATCACCATCATCATCGATGCCATTGGTACAGACCTCACACCTGTTTTTGATCTGCACATTGTCGATCCAGATATTGCCTGTTGCTTTTGCTAAATTGAGTAAAAAACTAACATTAGAATAAGTAGCTGATGGCGTATAGTCAAATGAAAATGTAGTTGCAGCAGTAGTAAGATTGATGGTTTGGCTATAATAATTGGTAAATGGTGAAACACCCAATTGAAGTGCAAAACTACCGGTTCTTGCCGTAGAGGCTTTGGCGGTAAAAGTAATAGTATACTTGGTACCTGCCACCAATGTTTTTCCGGTTTGAGCCAGTTGGACATGCCAATCTGTACCACTTTGGGTAGTTGTAACATTGACTCTGGCAGAATTTACACCAGACAGTTGATTGGTTTTATCTGCTGTCAGCGTAGCTGCATTTCCTGATTGAACAAACAGCTGCCAACCTGTAGTTCCATTGTCAAACTCACGATTGGTAATCAAACCACAATCGGGGTCTATACAATCTTCTCTTCCATCACCATCATCGTCAATACCATTATCGCATATTTCATCCATACAAGTGCCTACTGCTTCCAGTATAGCTCTTTCTAATTGGATCTTTCCGTTTAGCGTAAAATGTTTAGTGGGGTGAAAGTAAGAAGATGCCGGCGCAGGAATGACACCTCCATTGGCAGCATTGGCATACAAGCCGTTCATGTGAAAACCAAGATAAACCCTGGTGCCATGGGTGGTAGACAGCCCTGAGAGCGAGTGTGCAGGATAGCTGAAACGAATACCATTGATACCTGCATTGGCATCACCTGCATTGCCCCATAGGGTTACGGCAGCGTTACTTTTAAAATTACCTCCTGTCATTACAAGATTGTAAATAGGGGCGATGTTGTCATAATTGTACACCTCCATAAAGGTGGTGTTGTCTGTATAAGCACCGGATGTCCAATAAACAGCCCCGGCACCGGTGATCTGACCCAGATCATCTATTACATCATAATTCATATTGAGTACCCCACCCGGAAATCCTTTGAGGGTACTTACCATGTCTGTTGACATAGATCCCTGTGTTGTGGGCGATACAATGATGGTTTTATAAATACTGAAATCAACGGAAACAGCAGAACTTGGGCTATTGGGATTATAAGTACCCATGCCTGAAGCATCCGGTTTTACCAGAATGGCGGTTACTGTGCCTGAATTCACACTTTCTAAATAGTTGATAAAACCATGATCCCATGCATCACCATCTGCAGGCTTATCCAAACCGCATAGGTAAAGGATGTCGCAATTTAGAGGGTTGCTTGAACACGGGCTTGGCGCATTAAAAGTCCTGGATGCAGAGCATCCTGCCGTGTTTAACCAGGTAGCAGTTATCGTTTTAGATAAGGTTCCATCTGCAGGTACCATAAAGGTTACTGTAGTAGGCGATGTAGCACCGGCTGCGACATCTATGATTTCAATTTTATTGTCTAAGGTAACTTTGATTTTATCACCTGAAGGAGCATTTGACCAACTCACTGCTACGTTGACTGTAGCTACATCCTGAATGGGATGATCTATACAAGAACTCACAACAGGGGCAGCCATGGCAAGAGTGGCATTTGACACAGTGACTGTTGCTGTACCAATTGACTGGCAGCTGGTTGATCTGGTAACTTCAACGTCGTCCACCAATAATATTCCCTCTTGATCAGAGGATGCAAAAAACTGCATCCAGGCAGCAGTTGGAGGTGCTAATACCGTAATCGTGTATTTAGCATATACGTTTGAGGTAATATCAACAGTAGTTGAAGTGGTAATTTCTGTCCAAGCTGAATTAAAAAAGGTAACTCCGACCTCCGGATTTGATAAATTGACACCTTTGGCCCAGAATGAAAGCGTATAAAATTGTCCGGGTGTTACAGCCATATCTTGTCCAAACCCACCCCATGCCGAAGTAGCATTAATTTTTGCAGCTTTTGATCCAGTTCTTACTTCGCCTGCTGTTGTGGTCACAGCTGAATTACCCCAATTGCTCCAGTTTTGGAAATTGGTAGCAGATTCAAACCCACCATTCAATACAAGATTGGCGGTTTGAGGAGGAGTACAGGTGACCCGATAGGTAGTGGTACTTGTTGGACTTACGGTTATGGATGAGGTGGTAGCCCCTGTAGACCAGGTAAGAGACGATGTGCATCCCGTTGCAGTAAGCGTGGCCGATTGCCCCGAACATATACTTGCGTTGTTGACAGAAATTCCAGCCCCTGTAGTATAGCCAATCGAAACTTTATCTGAAGATGTACAGCCCGATCCATCGCTAACTGTCCATGTTAGGGCCGCTGAACTTCCTGAAGTAATGGTAACCTGTGAAGTAGGAGAATTGGGACTGCTAATGGTTGCCGTTCCACTGGCAACTGACCAGGTACCGGTGTAACCTGATGGAGGTGTATTTGCTTCCATTCGAAACACATTGCTGCAGCCAAATTGATCAGCTCCTGCTAATGCGGAAGATCCTGCATAAATTTCTGTAATACAAACATCATCAATGACAATACCGGTATTGGTATCCAGACTTGTAAAGTAAAAGTCCCCCCAGCTATATCCATTTCCAGGTACGGTAAATATAAAATCATATCGTTGCCAATTGAGGTCGTTCCAGGAATTGCTGGCCGGTGCTATCAAATGAATGCTAGGAGCAAAAGTATTTGTTCCATCACTTGTAGAATGCTCTAAAGCAAAAGGTGAATCCGTTTGTGTTGAAGAGTTGGTAAAGGCAGCTACCCAAACACTGAATTTATAGGTTTTACCACATGAAAGATAGGCATTAGTGGCCAATGCAGAAAGACAGATGCCAGAGCCCTTCATAAAAATCATGTGAGTGCCGCTATGGGGTTCACTGGTGGTTCCGGTTTTTTTAATATAAAAGGCCCCATTAAAAGCAGTTGTGCTGGTAGTGGAACCGCCATACCTTTCAAACCAGTTGATGGGTGTGATATTTTTTTGAATGAGTAGCGCTGGAGTAGAATTGAAGGTAAGGTTGAAATTACTGGCTGTTCCTTCTTGCTCCAGGTCACCATTGATGTTGATCTGATTTTCACAAATAGGTGTACAATCAGTAGTATTTGTGATTACAACATCATCCGTCGCAATACAGCTACCCGAAGTTACTGTATACCTCAAGGTAGCAGAGGTGCCAGCGGCAATACTAACAGTTATTTCAGAATCATTCCAGGTGTTATAATTTTTAACTGTTCCGGAAACCACACTCCATGAATAGGAAGAACTTGCTGGGGTATTTCCTGAGAGGGTAAAAGCACTGCTATAGCACTGAGAAATATCAGCACCGGCATTGGCTGTAGCTGATGAAGTCACTGTTTTTGTGATGACATTGGAATACACCCATGTATCGCAACCCCTTCTTCTTGCCTTTCTTCTGTACCTGGTGGTAACATAAATAGCGGCAGGATTATATGTAGTGGATGTTGCCCCCGCAATGTTAATCCATGTAGTTCCACCATCTGTACTGTATTCCCAACCGTATTCCAGGGTACCGCTACCTCCGGATGCACTAGAAGTACTGGTGGTTGCCGCAGGGTCAAAACCGCAGGCTCCGGATTGATCTCCAGCGATGACACCAGGCACAGTAGCATTGACACAACAGTTGGGAGCGTTGCTGGTAAATGGATAATAGTGTACCTCACCTGTACCCAAAGTGGCTGTTTTTGCAACTATATTACCATCAATATCACCCGTACCTGTTTTTATAAAATTCATGGAAGGTGCAAACAGTGTCCCAATTAAAAGGCTTGCATTGGCTAGTGTTAAATTGTAGGTAGTTGAACCATAAAAATTCCAAATGATATAGGCTCCATTGCTGCCTGAAATACCCGGCATGTTGCAATTGTTCCAAGTGTAGTTACCTGTTAAGTTTACACTTATTACCAAAATTTTGGTTGCACTTGGAATGCCAGTACCTTCAAACTTTAACTCTGTAATGTTGGTTAATGAAGTTGTGGTTAATTTTAAATGGTTAACTCCATCAATCAGAGAAGTTATTTTAACTGCCGTAGCGGAAGCCACCGTATTACCTGAAATGGCAACATTACTATTATTGTACAACTGCACATTGGCTGTACAATTGGATAAGCCAAAAGAGTTGTTGTTGAAGTTTTCAAACATCGTTGTAAAATTCAAAGGAGATGTTTGAAAAACAGCCGGAGATGGTGTTTGGTCTATGGTGGTTGTTATCTTTTTTGCATTGTTGTACCCAGTTCCTAAAGGATAAACCTGGGTGGCACTATTGGTACCGTTGTCGCCACTTGCAGAACCTGTACTATTACCAACATGCACATATTTGTTGTTGAGAATTCTGATTTCTCCAGATGTCCATGTTATACTTCCTCCAACGAGCATACCAGTTGTAACCGCACCATCACCAGGAAATGTATAGGTACCTACTGGGTCCATGTTGACTTCTCCTATACTTCCATTGCTTATAATAAGATTCCCTCCTACAGCTAGAGGACCGTGGATGTGGTGACTTCCATTGGAGGTGAAATTTCCTTCGGTAATGATTTGAAAACCCTGGTTACCCAATAATGGGTTTTGGGATGAAACCTTACCCACAAACAGGAAAAGCCACCCCATTGCCATGGTGATGGTTGTCCAAAATTGAATGGTATTTTTAATATCCCGAATCAAATTACAAACTTTTTAAGCTCCAAAAAGCATTTCCAGGAGCATCGAGTTGGATTTCCGAAATCAGTGTTTTTATAAAAAGTGCTAATTTTTTACATTCAACTAATTTCCTTGTCCAAATAATTGACATTTTAAAAGCCAAAAACCCTAATAAATAGCAATAAAAAAAATAAAAAATCATACTTCTATACTGTGCAATTTGATTAAATTATAACAGATTTGCCTGAATACCAATCTTTTATAAAATAAAATATTTTTAATTCAAAATTCGTTATAATTCAACGTTTTATATCACCTCAAAGGCAGCAAATATCATGCCCAAAGCGGCTAAAAACCAGTCTATTTACTTGTTTTTAAATTGAATATAAATGATAATTAATTATCAATTATTTGATCAAAGAGGTAAGGATTTGCCGGTGCCCAACAGCAAGATTCGGGGTGATTGTAGATATCCTTGTAAATGAATGTTTTATAGAATGGTCGTTGGGAACTTTTAAATTAAACGCGATAATTTACACGTCCAGAATAGGCACGTTAAGGTATTTGCTCAATAAAATCATTGAAATTAGACAAAAAGTCAATGTTCAATGGGTGAAATAAAATTTGAGCATATAACAGGTTTTTATCGTCATTGGGGTTGTCAAATTTTACTTTTCCATTCATGTTGACATCTCCGCTATAGTAACCGTAAGCATAGTTAAAATTGGCATTACCTAAGGTGTTTTCTGGATGGATGAATACATCAAAAAACAAATAATTTAAATCGTCATTCGGGTTGGTAAATTTGATTTTTCCATCCCCATTAAAATCACCTGCCCAAAGTGCCATATGACCATTGATAACATTGCCATTCATACTCAAACCAGTGTAATCATTGCCGTCATTTCTGCTTGTACCAAAATTAAACACGGGCATATCAGGAGAGGTGAAATCTACCAATTGTTGATAAGAAACCTTCATTGACATAGCACCAAGATGGGATCTGTGTCTTACTACTACATATAAACTATCCGTCAAAACTCCAGGGAATGACAAGTTGCTTACACCATCAACATCTACCACGTCGCCGTCTCTTTGCAGCAAACCCGCTCTTGCCCCTATAACCTGGGTAGAGTCTTCTTTGGATCTCAATTCTATAAATACCCAATCAATAACAGCATTGTAATCATTGACTGAAAATACTGTTGCCGAATCCTGAATGGTCTCAAACAAAGCCGTATTGCCCTGAGTTATGGCCCCATACCTGTACGACAGATCAAAATTGGGCATAGGGTTGCGATAAGGATCCATTAACGGAATGTGATTCTGATTTGTAACCGGATTGATTCTCAAATTGTCTCTCATCAATGGCTTGCCCTGGGGCGAATAAGCATTGCCATTCTCTCGCAGAGCTCCTTCCAGGTAAACCCTGATTTTAAGTGAAATATCGTCTAAAATAAGAATATGTAAGGTTGCATTTGCACAAAATGATGGAGCATGTCCGTCACACAATGTGTAAATAATATCAACACTGCCTTTGTAATCTTGCGCGGGTTCAAAATAAAGATCACCACTTGCTGTTATGTAGTAACTTCCTTTTGACGTTACTACCGGTGATCCGGCAGAGCCTTGTGGAATGACACTGATAGCTTCTCCTTCCGGGTCGCTGTCATTCATCATAACATTGGTATAAAAAGCAGTATTTTTACCCGTAATGGCTATATCATCGGCTGCCACAGTGCTATTTTCTGCATTGATGGCATTGACTGTAATAATCTGTTTAGAATTGAAACAATTGTATGGTTCCCCTTCAACGCATGCCCTGTAAATGAGGGTGTCCAGGCCTTTAAATGCAGGGTTTGAGATATAATAGATCGAACCGTTGGGCAATACCGTAGCTACCCCATATTTTGGATTGGTCAAGATATTAACTGATTGGGTATCTAACATACATCCCGTGCCTTTGATACATCGGTCATTGAACAAGGGATCAATGGCAATGGGCTCTCCCATTTCAGTGTTGCTCACAAGATTGGTTGTACCTATGTCTACATTGCCGATAGGCTTGCTGTTAAAGTCAAAGGGATCTATCACCTTAATATTCAATTCAGAAAAGTTACAATCGAAATTCCCGCTTGTCACACAAGCCGATATTCGATAGATGTATTCTCCCGGCATGGTGGTGCTAAACTGGTAATCTCCGTTGGGCAACACTGTGAAAAAAGGATTACTTCCAAGCGGCTTACTAAGTGTGGTTACAATAGAACCATAAGTCATACCTGTAACTACTTCATCATTGGTGGCCACATTACCTGTGAGCAGCGTATTCCTGGCTGCCACATTAAAGTCAGGATCTAAACATGCTTTGACAGTTACAGCGTCCAATACCATTCTTGAAATGCAACCAGTTTCTATTTCTGTGTATGAGAAAGTGGCTTTTCCGGGTGCTACACCTATTACTTTTCCATTGTTATCTACCAGGGCAATTCCCAAATCGGTACTTGTCCATATTCCCCCGATATTTGGAAACAGTTGGGTTTCATAACCAATACAGATTTCTGTGGGTCCGTTTACTCCTACTGAAACCGGGGAAATAACACTGATGATCAGGCTGCCATCGGAGGTGCATCCCGTGATGGTGTCTGTATAAAACAATGAAGCATTACCAATGTCAATTCCGGTTGCAACGCCCATATTGTCAACCAATACTACATCCTCATCTGCACTTTCCCAAATTCCACCTGTAGAGGGATGAACTTGGGTTGTCATCCCTATACAAATCTCATTGGGTCCAATAAAGGAGGTATTGGGCAAATCATTCACCAACAATGAAGCCGATGGATCAGAAACACAGCCAGTAGAAGCCAGTGTAAATCTAAATCGGGCAATACCCTGGCTCAAAGCTGTCACCTTTCCATTACTGTTGATACTGCCAATTGAAGGGTTAAGACTCATCCATGTACCTACTCCCGGGGTCGGAAGCATTAAGGTATCGTTTTTGCAAAGCTGTGCCTGCGGCAAGGTAACAATCGGTTTTGGATTTACGGTTACGGATAAAGGTATATTAGATTCACAACCGGTTGTGATGTTGATAAATTTAAAACTCGCTGTGCCTGCACCTACCCCAGTTACAACACCATTGTTGCCTACCGGAGCTACAAATTCATTGGTAGTTGTCCAAATGCCCCCTACAGTTGGGGACAATTGAGTGGTACTGCCTACACAAATAACGGATGGCCCAACCAAAGCTACAAAGGGCCTGGGATGCACTGTAAACAGGGCAGACGAATCGCTGTAACAACCTGTTAAACTGTCGCGAAAAACAAATTTGGTTGTACCCGTCGTAATCACAGATACTTGTCCATGGTTGTTGATGGATGCCACCAAAGGATTGTGACTATACCAGTCCCCTCCGCTTGTTGGAGAGAGCTGCATATATTGACCCGGACAAAGGTTGGTTGAAGCATTGGAAGTGATCTGAGGTTTGCCGTTAACAATCACAGGACCCACCGGATCAGATGGACAGCCACCTGTTGGGGTATAGGAAAAATATGCCTGCCCTTGTCCTACGGCTGTGATGATACCAGCATTGTTGATCAGTGCAGCACTTGGGTTATTGCTGATCCAAACACCTCCTGAAGAAGGAATGGCAGCTGATGTTTCATCAATACATAAAATCCCCGGTCCTGTTAAGCTAGCGGCGGGTTTGATACTAACGGTGATCCAATCAGTGGAGTCAGAGACACAACCCGAAATGGATTCAATAAAAACAAATCTTGCCGAACCCACACTGATCCCTGTTGCAATACCTCCACCGTTGATGGTGGCAACACTATTGTTGGAACTAATCCAAAATCCGCCTGAAGTGGGTTGAAGTGTAGTGGTGGCTCCAATACATATATTTTTCGGGCCCGTAATCTGAGCATTGGGTTTTCCATACACTATTATGGGCTGAGCGACTATAGAAGAACATCCGGTATAAGAATCTGTATAGGCAAAGTTGGTTTGTCCCTGAGATATTCCCGTTACTAGTCCAGCAGAGTTCACAACTGCTACAAGCGGATTAAGTGAGGTCCACACCCCGCCAGAGGCAGGATTTAGCTGGGTGGTAGCATTCAAACAAATGGCAGAGGGTCCATCAACAGAGGTTGTAGGATTGGGATTAACCAAAATGGTTTTGGTAGGCAATGAACTACATCCCGTAGCTGAAGATGTAAAGGTAAAACTTACAAGTCCTGGACCCGAAGCATTGATCACTCCATTGTTATTTATTGTTGCAGTAGAAACATTACTTGAGGTCCATGTTCCTGCTTCTAAAGCTGAAGCCTGGCTGATCTCTCCCACACATAATATAGTATCACCGGTTATACTTACCACTGGCTTGCCATTGATGGTCAAAGTAGGTGAGATATCAGAAGAACATCCTGTAGAGGTCTGGGTAAACTGAAAAGTAGTGGTTCCTGCACCTACAGAAGTTACAAATCCATTGTTATTTATGCTTGCCACTGACGGATTTGAACTGATCCAGATTCCTCCTGTGGTTGGTGTCAATGAAGTATTTGAACCCAAACACAAAGACAATGGCCCGGTATAACTGATTCCTGGTTTTGGATTAATGGTAATTGGACTGCTTGGATCTGAAGAGCAATTGGAAGATGATAATGTATACGTAAAATATACTACACCTGCATTGTGGGCAGTAACTACACCTGAATTGGTAATAGTTGCAACTGTGATATCAGAACTTTGCCAAACACCCCCAGATTCAGGATGGAGCGTGGTGCTTGCTCCAACACAAATTGTTGAGGGCCCTGTAATACTAGCCACCGGTTTGGCGTTGACAGTAACTGGTGATGTTGGTACTGATGAACAGCCAGTACTCACATTGGTAAACGTGAAGCTCGCAGTACCTGCAGCCACACCTTGAACGACCCCGCTGGTATTTACGGTGGCAACTGATGGATTGCTGCTTGACCATATACCTCCGGACCCAGGTGTTAAATTCGTAACCTGACCCAAACAGATATTGGATGGACCAGAAATGGCTGCTGTTGGTCTTGCGTTAACAATAATGTTGCGCGATGCTGTAGCTGTACATCCATTGATACTGGTAACAGTAACAATATACAAAGTAGCAGGTACTGCAGGATAGATAGAAAGTGTTGCCGTTGTTGCACCCCCTGTATTTGCACTCCATTGATACGATGTGGCAGAGCTGGCATTGACAGTAAGCTGAACAGACTCACCTTCGCAAATATCTGTTTTAGATGCAACAATAGCTGGTATATAAGGATCAAAGATGGATACGGTGGCTGAGGAAGTACATAGATTTTGATCTGAAACTGTAACTTCATAAGGACCCGCTGCAATCACATTAATTGAATCAAGAGTACTGCTCAAAGAGGGACCAATCCATTGATAATTATAAGGTGCAAGTCCACTGGTCACATTGGCAAACAAAGCGGTACTATCAGTCAGACATTGACTTCCATTTACCTGTATTGACAGGTTGGGTTTTGCATGTATTGTTATAGGTAATGTTGGATCTGATATACAACCATTTGAAGCTTGGGTAAAAGTAAATGAGGCTGATCCACCTGTGATGCCCGTTACTACACCACCAGTGGTGACTGAAGCCACGGCACTGTTGGAACTTACCCATGTACCGCCGGATACAGGAGTAAGTTGGGTTGTGCTTTCAGAACAAACAACTGATGGACCAATGATAGAAACAGTGGGCTTACTCAACACTGTAATTGGAGCTGATGCTGATGATACACAGCCAGTAGAAGTATTGGTAAAAACAAAACTGACATTGCCCGCCTGGATGCCTGACACCAATCCCCCATTGGTAATGGAAGCTATGGATGGATCGTTACTGATCCAGGTACCCCCGGATACAGGTGAAAGAGTTGTAGTGCTACCTGCGCAAACTACTGCGCTTCCTGAAATGGCAGTAGATGGAATTGGGTTGATAACCACCTGAAAAGTAGAATAATTTATACACGCACCTGTATTCCTTACATAAGTTATTGTGGCACTTCCTGGCGACATACCACTAATTAATCCTGAAGAGTTAATAGAAGCTATAGTTGCATTTGATGAAGACCAACTTCCTCCAGGATTGGAGGCAGAGAGCAATGATGTTTCTCCTACACAAATACTATTATCTCCGCTGATAACTGACCCTTCGTGTTGATTGACATCAATAGAATCTGTAACGGAAGAGCAAGCAGTTGTATCTGAAACAAAAGTAAATGCTGCATTACCCGGAGAAATACCAGTAACGATTCCTGAATTAGAGACTGTTGCAATTGTTGGGTGTGAGCTGGTCCAAGTACCACCAACCGATGGAAAAAGGGTAGAACTTCCACCTAAGCAGAGGGAAGTATCCCCGGTAATTTCAACATAAGGTCGTTTCAACACATAAACTGGAAAAGAAGCTCTTGAAGAACATCCATTTTCTGAAGAAGTATAAATAAAAGTAGAAGTACCAGGAGTAAGACCCGTAACCAATCCTGAAGATGTAATCGAAGCAACAGCACCGTTGGTTGTCAACCACGAACCTCCAGCTGAAGGTGTTAAGGTTGTAGTGCCCCCAACACAAATTGAGTCGCTACCTGTAATATGAACAAGGGGAGTTTGTTTGGCCAGTATGGTTGAAACGGCTGTGTTAGAACATCCTATATCATTAGTAACAGTAACGACATAGGTTGTAGAAGGAAAAGTTGGAAGCACAGAAACGGCTTGGGTAGTAGCGTTACCGGCGTTAGCGCCCCATTGATACGATACAGCGTTGGTTCCGCTTGCAATCAAAGTAACACTTGTTCCCTCGCAAACTTCAGGCTGCAATGTGATGATGAGTGGTTCAAATAATTCATGAATAAAGGCAGTATTTTCAGCTACACAACCTTTCTCATCAGTTACAGTAACTCTATAAGTACCATTAGAGGTAATGTTTACAGATTGTGCTGATGCTGTATAAGAATTTGGGCCTTCCCAATTAAAAATATAGGGCGAACTTCCCCCGGAAACCAAAGCCTGCAACTGCGTTGAACTATTTACACAGGCTGATCCCACAAGATCAATATTGACCGTAGGCTTGCCATTGACCACAATTCCGGAAATTGAATTGGATGGGCATCCTGATACTGAAGAGTGAAATGTAAAGTCCACCGTTCCCTGACTAACGGCCATCACCAATCCTTCACTTGTTACTGTGGCAACGGAAGAGTTTGAACTCAACCAGGATCCAGCCGTCACTGAGGTGAGTTGTGTAGTAGCACCAACGCACAATACTGCCGGGCCATCTAATCCAACTGCAGGCACATCATTGACGGTAAGTAGATCGGTAGTATCAGATGAACAACCAGTATTGGCATCCGTAAATACAAAGCGGGTTGAGCCATTTAACAAACCAGTTACAACACCATTGCTATTGGCGCCTGCAACTGAAGGATCGGTACTATCCCATACACCACCCACAACAGGGCTTAGTGTGGAGGTACTTCCAATACATATAATATCGGGACCGGTAAGTGATGCCGTAGGCCTCGGATTAACAACAACATCCAAAATTTCACTTGAAGCACAACCGGTAGTGTCGCTAATAAAATAAAAATCAGCAAATCCCGGTTGATGAGCTACTATGACTCCATGGAGACTAACAGATGCAACACTTGGGTTGGTACTTATCCAAGTACCACCACTTACCGGAAAACCAAGAGCATATTCATTTATACAAAGGGAGTCCTGCCCAACCATATATATTTCAGGGTCATCGAGGACTTCGATGGGATTCGTCTGATTAGAGACACAATTAGCAAATGAAGTAAATGTAAATCTTATATTTCCTGCATTGTGTCCCAAAACAACTCCCTCTTCATTGGCAGTTGCAACCGTTGGGTTAGAACTGGTCCAGGTTCCTCCCAATGTTGGAGAAAGCCATGTATTGGTACCAACACATAATGAATCGTTGCCAGTAATGGAGGCTACAGGAATAGGATGTACCACTACTTCTATACTTGAGTCAGAAGCACAGCCTGTAAGCGAGGAGGTAAAGATAAACCTCACAATTCCTTCGGCAATACTATTGACTAAACCTGAGTTTGAAATGGTAGCAATGCCTGGATCTGATGATACCCAACTACCTCCGCTACCTGGCAAAAATTGGGTTGTTGAACCGAGACAAATCTGACTAAGACCGGTCAATGAAATGTCAGGTTGATCAAACACGGTAATCCAATTGGTAGGGTCAGAAGTACACCCAGTAGAAGTTTCAGTAAACATAAACCTGGCACTGCCTCCTGAAATACCAGTGGCAACTCCTGCATCTGTAATAGTAGCAATCGAAGGATGACTTGATGTCCAAAAACCTCCCACAGAAGGCAATAGTTGAGTGGTAATATCCTCACAAATTATAGAAGCACCAGAAATAGATACAATTGGATTATCATAAACTCTAATTATTGAAGTTGGTAGTGATGCACATCCTGAAACATCACTCGTAAATATAAAACTTACAGAGCCGTCGGCAATGGCAGTTATTTGTCCATTGTTTTGCACGGTTGCTACAGCATCATTCCCCGATGTCCAAATACCTCCCGAAGTAGGGCTCAGTGTTGATGTTGCACCCTGACACAAAGTATCGTTTCCTGTAATTGCAACAACCGGAACACTATATACGGTTATCAATTGACTGCTATCAGATTTACATCCGGTAGCAGATGAAGTAAAAATTACTTTAAATGTACCTATGCCGGCAGTTTGAATCAATCCATTATTATCTATGATACCCACAGCAGAATTACTTCCCACCCAGGTGCCTCCCATATTAGGCATCATTTGAGCTGTTTGTCCAAAGCACAAAATTCCCGAACCCAAAAGACTGATATCAGGATTAGCATTTATGATGATGTCCCCTGTCGGATCAGAAGAACAACTACTGTTGCTCAACGTGAAGGTAAATTGTGCATTACCACCAGTTTGTGCTATCACCAATCCGCTGCTATCTACTATGGCAATGTTTACATCGCTGCTAGTCCATGTACCGCCTGTGGATGGACTAAGATAGGTTGAATCATTTTCACAAATTACAGAAGAACCCGTGACAGACACCGTGGGTTTAACTAAAAAATCAATGGAATCTGAAGCAAATGAACTACATCCGTGTATACTTTCAGTAAAGACAAAAGTAGCCGATCCTGCCATAATACCAGTCACTGTACCTGCATTATTAATTGTGGCAACAGCAGGATTTGTACTCTGCCACGTGCCTCCAGTATCAGGCAGTAAAAAAGCATTTGTTCCTACACAGACGGCATCAGATCCTTGAATAGAAATTTCTGGCCTGTCAATAACTTCTACCCAATCACTACTATCTGAATCGCAACCAGTAGCAGCATCGGTGTATACAAATTTTACAGTACCCCCATTTATACCTAAGGCATTGCCAGTTGAGGATATGGTGGCAATTGTAACATTGCTTGATGTCCAACTACCTCCTGTATTGGGTAACAATTGGGTAGAATCTCCTTCACAATATATAGCAGGACCTGCTAAACTAATAACAGGTTTTCCGTGTACAATCACAGCGTCACTTGTATCGGAACTACAGCCTGTTCCTGAATCTGTAAAGATAAAAGATACACTTCCTTCGCTAAGGGCTGATACTAAACCGTTGTTGTCTACAGTTGCAACTATTGGATTGGTACTTTGCCAGCTACCTCCATTATTGGGTATCAAAAAAGTTTCGGAACCTATACAAACAGAGGAGTCTCCATCTATAAGCACAATTTCTTTTCCTTTAATAGTTATGCTATCTGTTGGTTCAGATGAACAATGGTTGACATCATCAATAAATACAAAAGCCACATTTCCTGCAGAAATACCGGTAACGTTTCCTGAAGCATCCACCACCGCGACGGCAGGATCTGAGCTTACCCATTGTCCACCAGTTGTAGGATTCAAAGAAGTGCTTTCAGCAATACAAATGGAATCCACCCCAGCAATAGATACAGTTGGCAAATTATTAATAGAAAAATAGATGGAGGTGTCGGAAACACAGCCTGACACTGCATCAATAAAATAGAATGAGGTTGTACCTGCATCATGGCCGGTAATTATACCTGCATTATCAATGACGGCTACTGACGGATCAATACTTGTCCATGTGCCACCAAATGATGGAGTTAGAGAAGAAGTTTCACCTATGCACAATATGGTATCACCATCTACCTGAATATCAGGTCGGGCAATTACATTAATCGGCGTCGAAGCAAGTGATTGACATAGCGAAACATTTTGAATATAGGTAAAAGTAACGGGTCCTGCCGTTAGACCTGTAACAATTCCACCGTTTGTTATACTGGCCACGGCATTGTTACTTGATATCCAGGTTCCTCCGCTTGTTGGAAACAAGGAAGTGGTATTCCCAATGCAAATATCACTTGGGCCGGTCAGTATGGCCAGTGGTTTGTCGGCTATTTTTATAAGTTGTGAAGAATCAGATAGACATCCAGTCAAAGATTCTGTGTATCTGAAATAAGCATTCCCTGCGCTTAATGCAGTTATCAATCCTCCACTGGTAACAGAGGCAATATCGGGCGTTAGACTCGCCCAGCTTCCTCCAGACGTTGGAGATAATTGAGAATTACCATCTACGCATATACTATCTGGACCTGTTACTAAAATATCTGGTTTCGGATTGATTATTACTGAAGCAGTTGGATCAGAATCACATCCAGTTGATGTTTGCTTATAAATAAAAGTGGCACTACCTCCTTCAAGACCGGTTACAACTCCTCCGCTCGTTACAGAAGCTACTAAAGGTGAACTGGATGTCCAGCTACCTCCTACGGCTGGAGATAGTGTTGTTGTGGTTCCTTCACAAATGGTACTAGCACCGGAGATGGAAGCAATCGGCTTTGTATTTACCGTAACCACAGCTGAAGGAGGTGAAACGCAACTAGTGGATGTTTGAGTGAATGTAAAAGATGCCGATCCGGGAGTTATTCCAGTAACCGTGCCATCATCAGTAACCGTGGCAACACCCGGGTTTGAACTCACCCAAGTACCTCCTGTAGTAGGACTTAAGGTTGTTGTGGTTCCATTACATATAGAAGTTCCACCTGTTACATTGGGAACTGGAAGCGCATTAACTGTAATTAAACCCGTTGCATTTGAAATACAATTGGTTGCGTTCAATGTATACACAAAGGTTGCTGTACCAGGAGCAATTCCTGTAACAACCCCGGAATTAGTAACCGTGGCTACATTGGTATTACTTGAAACCCATGTACCCCCTGTTGTTGGCGAAATAGTTGTAGAAAAACCAAGACAAACTGAAGTTGCCCCGGTAATACTTACAATTGGTTTTTCATTCACAATTATATTATTTGTTGCATCTGAGCTACATCCAGTTGTATATTGTGTAAATGTAAAATGGGCAGTTCCATTGGAAAGTCCTGTTACAACGCCTGAGCCATCCACGCTCGCTACTGCTGGATTACTCGATACCCAAACTCCTCCTGATGAAGGAATTAAGGTTGATGTTGTTCCAATACACAAACTTGTACTACCAGAGATACTTGCACTAGGTCTGGTTGAAACAGTTACAGTTGAAGAGGGATTGCTAATACAACCGGTAGAAGTTGAAGTATAAGTGAATGTTGCACTGCCTACAGAAACGCCGGTAATCAAGCCTTCATTATCAATACTGGCTACAGAAGAGTTGCTACTTACCCAGGTACCACCGGTTGAAGGAGTAATATTGATACTCGTTCCAATACAAACTGTGTTGGAACCCGAAAGTGTTGCAATAGGTTTTGCATTAACTGTAACCGCTGGAGAGGGTAAACTTGTACATCCAGTAGATGTGCTTGTAAAAACAAAAGTAGTACTACCAACTCCTAATCCCGTAACAAGGCCATTTGAAGCTACTGTAGCCACCAATGGGTCATTGCTTATCCAGCTTCCACCTGAAGTGGGGGTCAATGTTGTGGTTGTAGAAGGACAAATTGCTGATGTACCCGATACATTGACAATCGGCCTGGCAACAACCGTTATAGACGAAGTAGAAGCACTTCTGCATCCTGAAACAGCACTGGTAAAATAAAAAGTTGCAGAACCGGCAGAAACTGCTGTAACAACACCACTGTCGTTTACAGTTGCTACTGAGGGATTATTACTGGTCCATGTGCCACCAGATGTTGGTGATAAGGTAGATGTAGATCCTTCACAAATGCTGGTAGATCCTGTAATTGAAACTATTGGAGGAGTAGTCACGGATAAATTTTCAGTTGGATCACTGGAACAATTATTGGCTGTACTCGTGAAAGTGAAACTTGCGGTTCCTGTATTGACGCCAGTAACTACTCCTGCATTGGTTACAGTGGCAACTGTAACATCTGAGCTGGTCCATGTACCACCAGTTGATGGAGAAAGTTGGGTAGTAGAGTCTTTACAAATGACTGTAGACCCTATAAAATCCACTCCAGGTCTTGGAGAAACAGTTACCTCAATACTTTCCTCTCCATAACAGTTGTAAATGTCATTCACAACTGCTGTATAAATCGTATTGACTGAAGGAGCAACCGAAATTGATTCTCCAATATTTCCATTACTCCAATTGACTATTGCTCCTGTTGGGGGGCCCTGATAAACGATATCTAATCTTGGCCTTTGTGATGCTGTAGTGGCTTCACTACTGGCAAAGTATTTTTGATTGGCAGAACCTTCCGTAACTCTTTTAAGCATCAATCCATTATTGGTATAGGTGCCACTGACCCAAGCCTGTACCAGGTTTTTTACATTCCATGTGTATTGTGCGTTGGCAGCTACTGTAACTGTTGATTCAGCAGTCGAACTAAAATCCCCACCTGCTGTTGTCCAGTTGGTACTGGTCATTCGTTGGTTCCAGTTGGCTGCTCTTGACCTACCTGAACAACTACCTGTGTTTTCTGTCCATGGATTGGTAACTCTATGTGCCGCGATTGGTGTTGCTGCAGTACTCGTACCCCCTGTTTTGGTCATAACCAGATTGGCAGAAATAATTGTACTTCCGGCAGGAATTGAACTTAAATCAAATTTAATCAAAGATCTTGCCCTTGAACTTGATCCCAAGCCAGTGTAGAGTCTATTACAAGATCCATAGTTTACACCTGTACTGGCCTGTGATAGATAAGTATCCTCAAATGCAATCAGACTCACTTCCTGATTGGCAATACTATTGGCTGTAAGAATGGTGCTATTACCCCCACACACAGAATCAACACCAACAATGTTTACTGTAATCTGACAACAAGGTCCTTCAGTAACCGCATAATAACTGCTTCCAAATTTAGAAGGACTTGTTTCATAGTTTGGAATCGACACACTCCCAAAACCTGCAGCACCAAAAGCAGACAACTTAACATTGACTTCATACCATACATCATATATCCAGTTGGGATAAATGGCATTGATATCATAAGATGAATTGGTAGCAGGGGAATTTGATGTTAAAGCATAGCCAAAATCATTTAAATTGACATCCAATGATGTTTGCACATCGATGACATCAGCTGCATTTCCCAGCAACATAGAGCCCTCACCGCCTAGCACTCCCAGAGAACTATAGCCCGATGGTGCTGATGCATCTGCGCTGAGGTAATCTAATTTTAATTCCATTTGTTTGACGCCACTGGTATCAAACAATGACATCGTCAAAAATTCAGCCCCTGTCAGGTTACTGAATGTATGGCCTGATGTCCACCCAACTGCATTGGTGCCATATGTATTATCTACCAGGTTTTTAGGTAACGACACGCGAATATTGACATAATCATCTGCCGGGTCAGTTCCATAAACTATAGACCAATTTGCCCTAGAAGTAATATCATTGGAACCATTAAAACAGGCCTGACCTAAACAGGTTTTTACCGTCATGGTTTTAGATAATACTTTAGAACAACCTTCACTATTGGTCACCGTTACCGTAAAAGTAGTGTTGCCTTTGGGTGCATCAATAAATTGAGTGGTTTCTCCTGTGCTCCACAAATAAGTACAGTTGGTTTCATTTACACCAATCTCTAACGGGTCATTACTCTCTGCACAGAAGGTCGTGGGACCATACATCGTGGGTTCAAAAAAATCACAACAGGTAATGCCATTTACCGGCTCATCTGTGGCTCCGATTTTGGCGGGACTGGCATGCACTGTTGACACTGCTACCCTTCCAAAACCTGCTGCTCCAATGGCCGATAATTTAATTTCTACATCGTACCAAACATCATATATCCAATTGGGATAAATAGGATCTGAGGCATAATTGTTATCTGTTTCCGGAGAATCTGTTGTCAACACATAGTTGTAGGTATTAAAGTTGACATCCATTGAAGTTGTGGCTGAAATAACATCGCTTGCGTTTCCCAATATCATGCTTCCATCACCACCGCTGACACCAAGTGATTTATAACCCGATGCAACAGCTCCACTGGCAGAAAGATAGTCGAGCTTAAACTCCAGTTTTTTAACATTGGTGGCATCATATACCGCCATTGTAATAGCGTCAGAACCTGTTAAGTCACTAAAATTATGTCCAGAACCCCATCCTATTGCGTTAGCGCCATAGGTATTATCGCCATAATTTTTTGATAAGGTCGTTCTAAAACGGATAGAGTTATTAACTGGATCAAGGGTATAGGATAGAGTATAGTCGCTTGTTACATAAACACTATTGGTACTTATAAAACAGGATGTTCCTGTACAAGGTACTTCAGTAACAGTAACAGCAGCTGTATTGGAGCATCCATTTGATTGGGTTACTGTCACCGTGTATGTCGAACTCGGTCCGGGACTAACAGTTACACTTTGAGTCGTTGCCCCTGTGTTCCATAAATAGCTTCCTCCTACACCGGCACTGGACGCCGTAAGAGTTGAACTACCACCCGGACACACATTTGTATTTCCACTGATACTTACACTGATGGGTGTTACGGTTTTAGTTACTGTATTTGTATTAAGAAAGGCATCACAACCTCGCCTCCTTGCCTTTCTGCGCAATAAGGTTGTGGTATTGATGGCACTTTGATTAAATGTAGTGGCTGTTGCGGTTGGTATTTCACTCCAGCTGCCGCCTCCGTTGGTACTCCTGTCCCAACGGTATTCCAGTGTTCCTGTGCCTCCGGATGCACTGGTGGTATTGATCGTAGCGGTAGGGTCATATCCACAAAGATCCGTTTGATCCCCCGAAATAGCCCCTGCTGTAGTTACATTGGTACAACATTTTGGAACATTGGCATCAAATGGATAATAAAGAACACTACCGGTCGACATAGTAAGGTTTTTACAGATGATCGCTCCGTGGATATTGCTATAATCATTTTTTACCACATTGAAATTAGGGGCAAACAAGGTTCCATAAAAAGCGTTTGACTGGGCAAGGGTCAGTGTATAGGTTGTACCGCCGGAAAAATTCCAAAGCATGTACGGACTTTCTGTTGTTGAAACTCCACTCGTCCATGGCAGGTTCCAGGTAAAGTTTGTTGTAGGTACTACCGTTACCACCAATATTTTAGTGGCGCTTGGTATTCCTGCGCCTTGAAACACAATACCCTGAATATTGGCTAAAGAAGCAGTAGTTAGTTTTAAATGGTTAACCCCTGTTGCAAGGGTATTCACATAAACACTCTGTGGACTGGAAACTGTGTTTCCTGAGATATTCACACCAGAGTTGTTTTGTAATTGAACATTATTGGCGCAATTCGACATTCCAAAGGCATAGTTCCTGTAGGTGTCAAAAAGGGTGGTCACATCAAATGGAGAGGTTTGAAATACTGCAGGACTGGGCGTTTGATCAATGGTGCTTGTTATTCTGGGATTGGTGCTGTAGTTGCCAGCGCTTGCATAGGTATGCGTAGGGCCGCTGTTGGAATTGTCAGAGCTGGTTGATCCCGCACTATTGCCAATATGCACATAGCTGTTATTTTGTACAGATACCTGACCTGAAGTCCAGGTTATACTTCCATTTACCAACAAACCCGTCTTTACAGTTCCATCACCCGGAAAAATATAACTGCCATTGTCTGTCTTCATGATTTCACCGGTGGCCCAAGTGGCCTTATTGACAATGAAGTTTCCACCCACTAGAACAGGGCCATGAATGGCATAAGCATCCGTTGATGTAAAATTGGCTTCTGTAAGAACCAAAAAGCCTTGATTACCCGCAATGGGATTTTGACCTTTGACAGTAATAACAAAAAAGACATAGCACACCATAGCAATGCCATGTGTGATAATTTTTTGTATAAATCCTGTCTGTTTGCTCATATTCAACCCGTTAAAACCAATTGTGCCGTGTAAGTTTTTGGTTTTAGTACTTCCCCATGTGTCTGGTAAAATCGAACAAATCTTTTCTTTATAAAGGTTTGGGGGATAAATCCCCCAAACGCTTATTCAAATATTTTTTGAGCAAAACCCATTGGTCTTACTGTTTTGTAATATAATAGACAAATAACGAGAGCTTATACCCTAAATTTTACCTTCTTATTACGGTAACATCGCCGGCAATCACTTCTTCAAACTCATTTTCATCCTCATCAAGGGCTGTATAGTTAAACACAAAGGTATAAACCCCCTGCTCGACATACCTTCCATTGAACTTGCCGTCCCAAGACTCAAGTCCTTCATTAGACTCATATACTTTGTTGCCCCATCTGTCGTACACTTTTAATGTTGACTTGATCACACAACCATCATCCACCAGCTGGAATTCAGAATTTTTTCCTCCAAGATCCACCATAAAGATGTTGGGATAGGTAATCTTACAACAGAATGATTTAATGGTGATTTCATCAGAATTGATACAACCAAATTCATCCGTAATGGTCACACTGTATGAACCTTTTTCTGAAACCCTCAGACTGGAATCTGTGCTGCCATCGTTCCATTCATAAGAGGTATAAATGTCACCTGGCTCAAGTACCAACTCTCCATCTTTTTCACAGAAAGTGGTGTCTTTGCCAAGAGAAACAAAAGGTCTGGCCATCACCACCAACTTCACAGTTGCAGGATCAGATTCACTACAGCCTTCAATGTTTTGACGAACCTGAACGTCATATTCACCTGCCTTATCAGGAGTGAACAAGGCAATTCTGCCATTGGCGGATATCAGGTTCATTCCATTTTCAGCCACAGACCAATTGTAGTTGACCCCATTCATTTGGTTTTGAATGACAACCTGGATGGTATCCCCTATACAGGCGGGTTCCGGATCAAAGCCAATTTGAATCGAATTGGGATCATTGGAAACCACTCTAATAGCTAAAATATTACTGGTATCGGCACAAACAAAGTCTTCATTCAAGGTGTACACCCTTCTAAAATAGTGGGTGCCAACTCCTAATTTTCCGGTTTTGTACAGCATTGTTTCACTGCTGCCTCCTGCCTGGCTAAAAGCAAGGCTATCAGTGCTGTATTGCCAGATGTAGTTACCACCTTCCGGCAAGACTTCATTTCCTAACAGATCCAGATTATCTGTAACATCACAATACAATACAGGACCCTGATTGCTAATGCTGTTGTCTTCTATATAGCAGGCACAGTTTTTAATTTCTACATCCATGGCGGCTACCTCGCTTTCACAACCATTTTTGATCACGATCAAACGGTATTGGCCAGCTCCCAGAGAATCAATGGCATTGATTACAGGATTTTGCTCATTGGAAGTGAACCCATTAGGACCCGTCCACAAGAACGTAACACCGGCAATGTTGGTGGCATTTAACACCAACTCTTTCCCTTCACATACCGGACCATTATTGCTGATCGAAGGAGCTGCCGGTTTGGCATTGACAACGATATCAAAATTGTAATCATCGCTCACACAACCTTTTCTTGTGATTTTTGCTGTATAGGTTCCAGACTGCAAAACATTTACAGCAGGTATTGATGGATTAAACACATTGGACGTCCAGCCATTGGGGCCGGTCCATGTGATGTTGTCTCCTGCAGTTGCATTGGAGTTGAACAATAGTTCTTCCCCCTCACAAAGGGTGTTGTTGGTCTGAACTACCGGCGGCTGAGGTTTGGCATTGACAGTAATGTCAACTATTTCTGCTGTACTCAAACATCCATTCAGATTTACTACCACGTTGTAACTACCTGCCTGATTGACACCGATTCCATTGATCAAAAGATCTTTGCCCGTAGATGTGTAGTTATTCGGTCCACCCCAACTATAACTTGCTCCCGCCAGCTGTGTGGGTGCAATTTCAATGTCTTCGCCTTCACAAACAGTAATCGCATCTACTATTTGAGGTGATTCAGGTCTAGGTTTAACAACTACATCTTCAGTTGCCTGTTTAGCCGTACAACCAGGTATCTGCACTACCAAAGTATAAGTACCAGATGCAATGGTTTCAGGACTTACAATTACCGGATTCTGCAGATTAGAACTAAATTGATTAGGACCAGTCCAGCTATATAGAGCACCGGGAACCGATGTTGCAGTAAGGTTTAATGTCTCTCCTTCACAAGTGCCACCGGTTACAGAAATATTGGCAACCGCTGGATTGGGTCTTACCAAAAATTCTACCCAGTTACTGGTATCACTACAAGCATTTTGTCCTACTGTAGAGTAGATTCTTCTGAAAGCATGGTTACCTTCTCCCAATGATACAATGGTATAGTCTTCCATATTGGAATTGCCGTTCGCCTGGTTAAAGTTTCCTCCATTCAAGCTATACTGCCATTCGTACTGGCCACCTGTCGGATTGGCTGGTGGTCCATCCAATACTATATTCTCTACTTTTTCACAAAAGTCATTATTGCCTGGCATAATCACAGAGTTATTATTGATTACGCAAGAACAATCTTTTGTATTGACTTTAATAGATGCAGGTTCTCCCTGACAGCCATCCACTACCAGATAAACACTATAATCACCTCCATCAGCCGCGCTGATATTTGTAATTACTGGTTTTTGGTCATTGGATACAAAGCCATTTGGCCCCGTCCAATAATAAGTGGCTCCTATGATTTCATCTACTGAGAGTTCAATGTTTTCTCCCCAACAGGCAATTCCATTTGAATTGATATTAAGGGCTTCAGGAACATCTTTCAATGCTACTGTTGTATTGGCCGGAGCCGACTGGCAACCATTTACAGTGGCCAAAATTATGTATTGACCCGCATCAGCAGCATCTACTTTGGGTAAGGTTACTGTTGAATTATTAGATACAAAACCTCCGGGGCCTTGCCATTGATAGGTGGCACCTGAAATCTGCGAAGCAGTAATTTCAACATCCTCACCCGGGCATACCGGACCATTGTTGCTTACAATTGGTGCATCAGGAATTGGATTTACGATCAGATGCAGGGTATTCGTTACTTCGGTACACACTATGCCTGAAGTTGTAGTAAACTGTCTTCTGAAATAATGGTCACCTACCGGCAAATTAGAAACCAGGTAGTCCCTATTTGTATTTGTTCCTCCTGCTGCTTTAAAAATTACATTGTCGTTGCTATACAACCAAAGGTATTCACCATCATTAGGTACAGCATCGCTTCCTGTTAAAAGCTGACTTACCTGACCTTCACAGAAAGCTGAAATGCTCGGATCTGTAATGGTATTGTTGTCAATCGGGCAATTACAGTTTTCAACCCTTACTTCAATTTGAGCAATTTCACTTTGGCAACCGTTAACAACAAGCTGAGCAGTGTATACCCCACTCATGAGCTGGGTTGCATTGGTTCTAACCGGATTTTGATCGCCCGATACCCAACCATCTGGCCCCTTCCATTCATAGGTGGCTCCTGATACTGCATCGGTAAACAGATTAACATCATCTCCTTCGCAAACTGGGTTATTACTGCTGATAATGGGCTTAGTAGGTCTGTTGATCACGGCAACTGTGGTAGATGCCGGATCACTGGCGCAACCATTTAATTTTACCACAAGGGTATAGTTGCCTTCCATCGCCTTGGTTACATTAGCCAAAACAGGATTGTCAATTACCGAGGTAAAAGCAGGGCCTGTCCATTCGTAACTGACACCCGCTGTTGCAGTAGCAGTCAATTCAATCTGACCTCCCTCACAAAGAGGGCCGTTATTTTGTATGTCGGTTATTACCGGCTTAATATTCACATCTACCTGTGTATAACTAACATCGCTTTTACATCCATTGGCTTCAATTTGTATACCGTAATTACCTGCATCAGAAATTTGTGCATTGTTTAAAGTGTACGTAGTGCCAGTACCGATGTTGCTTCCCGCAGGAGAAATCCAGGTATAACTGGCTCCTGCAACAGGGACAATTTGTAAGACAAGGGTGTTTCCCTCGCAAACAGGTCCATTGTTATTAACCACTGGGTTAACTGGTTTTGCCTTTACTTCAATCTGAACCAATTCTGTTACTTTTTCACAAGTATATCCGCCTGTTATTGCATATTTTCTTCTGAAATAGTGCAGACCTTCTGTCAAGATCGCTGTTGTATAATCTTTACCTGTATTGAAATCCGGCGCAGCAGAAAAATTACTTCCATCTGTGCTGTATTCCCAGATAAAGGTGCCGCCTGCTGGATTAGGCGTAGATCCCACAATAACAACTTTGTCACTCAATCCACAGAACTGAGTTACAGATGGCGCTTGCAGTGAATTGTTATCAATTGGGCATCCGCAGTCTTCTACTACAACCTGTATTTGTACTGCATCACTTTCACAACCATTCAACTCGGTAGTGAGGGTATACAATCCCGCATTGGCCAAAACAGAAACAGCTATCACAGGATTTGCAACATTTGAACTAAATGTGGCTGGTCCGTTCCAATCAAAAATAACACCTGATTGTGCCGTAGCAAACAGTTCGATCGGATCACCCAAACATACCGGGCTATTGCTGGAAACCTGAGGCTGTGACGGTTTTTGTTTTATGGTGACATCAATTTCTGCCGGCAAACTTGCACAGCCATTGTTAATCACGGTCAATGTGTATTTTCCTGCAAAAGATAAGTCAACTCCGCTCAATTGTATGGCATTGGAATTATCCATTATCGTTTTCGGACCACCCCATTGGTATAATGCATTGCTGATAGCATTGGCTGAAATTTCAAGGGTTTCGCCTTCACACAGTGGAGCATTGGATTGAAGTGTTGGTGCAGCTTCTTTTTTGATTACCACAACATCCGTGGTAGCCAAGTCACTATAACAACCATTGACCAGCACTCTTACTCCATAACTTCCCTGTTTTGCTGTGGTAGCAGAAGTAATGGTAATCTTTGCCTGATTGGCAAGACCAGTTACGGGTCCTGTCCACTCATAAGTTGCACCCGCTATGGCAGCTACTTCCAATTCAATATCTCCACCTTCACAAATAGGGCTATTGGAAATGATTTGAGGAAGTGCTGGTTTTTCTTTTACTTCTACAAGGGTGGTTTGAGCATCCGAATTACAGCCATTGACTGTGGCAAACACATCATAAATGCCCCCATCGGTTAAATCAACTCCATTGACAACCGGGTTCTGTAGAGTGGATACAAATCCACCTGGACCTGACCAACTGTAATTTGATCCTGCTAAGGCAGCAACTTGCAACTGCAAATCCTCACCCTCACACAATGGTCCATTATTGCTTGGTGCCGATAAAATGGGTTTTTCTCTTACTTCTACAACCAGTACATTGCTTGATTCTTCACAAATAATGCCTGTAGTTGTATAATATACTCTTCTGAAATAATGGAGACCAACACCTAAATCCGGCGTTTGGTAATCACGCTGATTATTAGTGCCTGAAGCCCCACTAAAATTACTTCCATCTATGCTGTATTCCCATCTAAAGCTACCGCCAGCCGGAGTAGGTGTACTACCCGTCAACAAAATAGATCCTGAGTTTCCACAATAGAAGGTAGTGGCAGGTTGTTGGACATCATTATTGTCAATCGGACAAGCACAATTCTCAACCCTCACGTCAACAGTTGCTGCCGGAGAAGTACAACCATCAACGGTAACCAATAAGGTATAGATGCCTCCGTTGACCAATTGAGCACTTGTTATTTGTGGATTCTGGAAAACAGAAGTAAACAGTGCAGGACCTGACCAACCATAGGTAGCGCCACTGACTGCTGCTGTAGTTAGCATGATATCTTCACCTACACATACCGGGCTGTTTGAATTTACAATGGGTTGAGCAGGTGTAGCCTTCACTGACACAGTGGTTGTGGCCTTGTCGCTTTTACATCCATTTACCACCACTTCAACAGCATAATTTCCCTGATGACTTACTTGAATATTATTTAGAGTAAGATTGTCACTTCCTCCAAGGATGGTACCAGTTGGATCATACCAGGTATAAATTCCACCTATATAAATATTGCTGGACAACACCAGGTCTTCGCCAGAACAAAGGGGCGAATTGTTGGCTATTACCGGAAGAGATGGTTTTTCATTGATCTCCAGGGTGGTTGTAGCTACATCACTTTGACAACCATCGACAACAACATAAAGCTGATAGTCTCCAGCCTTTGCCACGTCAACTCCTGTTATCGTAACTTGGTTGCCGGTGCCGCTAAATCCATTTACACCTGACCATACATATTGATCTGCAATTGCAGATGTAGACAAAATTGCATCTTCTCCAGTACAAAGAGGACCGTTGTTGTTAATGGCAGGGATAGCCGGTTTTGCCTTTACATTGGCAACGGTGTTAACCGGACCGACAGAACAACCATCTAATGTGGCAACCAACTCGTAAGTGCCCCCATCGGTCAGCTGACCGTTTGGAATTACAAGAGACGCTCCCGTACCAACCTGTACGCCCGATTTGGTCCAAACGTAAGTCACACCTGGGACTGCACTCGTTTCAAAGGTAAGTTCCTCTCCTTCACAAACAGGACTATTTGAATCGATGACCGGCAAAACAGGCAAGGGTTTTACTGCCAGATTTGTAGTAGCCAACGGGCTTTCACATCCGTCTACTACCAACTTGAGTGAATACTGACCAGCGTCAGCTCCACTAACGTTTGATATGGTATAACTATTGGTTGTTGAAACTTCAACATTCAAAACATTGTACCAGAAATAAGTAGCACCGCTTACCACAGCTGTGCTGAATACTGCTTGTTCACCTTCACATATGGGAGATGATATTAAAATGATGGGCGTTGCAGGATTGGGAGTTATAATGCTGTTGATTTGTTTTACTTCACTATCACAGCCATTCCAGCTTGCTTTAACTTCATAAATACCTGAATTGGCAAGCCCTGCATCGTTTATTGTTAATGTAGTTCCTGTACCAACCTGAACATTGCTGAAATACCAGTTGAAGGTGGCACCAGCTGTTCCACCTGTTGATAAGATAAGGTCTCCTCCATCACACAATGGTGTGTTATCGGAAACAAAATCAACAACAGGATTTGCTTTTACATTGATGGTAGCAGTGGCCTTTTCGCTACTACATCCATCAATTATAGCTATTACTTCATAAGTCCCTGCATCATTAATAGATGCGTTATTGATTGTCCAAATACTGCCCGTTTGAGATTGTAGTCCATCCGGATGACGCCAGGTGTATTGAGCACCAGCCTGAATATTGGTTACCTCCAACTGCAAGTTTTCACCTTCACAGATTGAGGTATTAGCAATAATGATAGGCAGAATAGGATTAAGTTTGACTACCGCTTGTGCATCGGTTTCTTCGCTTGCACATCCATCTACACTTACAACCAAACTATAGTTACCCTCATCTGTGGTACTTACATTGGAAAGGATTAACTCATTTGTGGTTGATAACTCTGTACCTGCTGCATTGGTCCAGCTATATACTGCCCCACTTACTACATCCGTAGAGAAAATTATATCCGTACCTTCACATACAGGTGAATTACCAATGATGTTTGGTTTTTGCGGAAGTGGTTTAACTTCCACAAGGGTAGTAGTTTGATCAGAGATACATCCATTCACTTCGATTGACAAAGTATAGTTGCCGCCCATGGACAAACTTGCATTTGCCAGGGTATGTTGATTCTGATTTACCATTACATTTCCCTGAGGATTGGTCCAAATATATTGACCATTGGCAATAGAACTGGTTTGAAGCAAAATTGCTTCTCCTTCACATACTGGACTATTGGTTATAATAGCTGGTTGAGCAGGTTTTGCATTGACAATTACATCTGTTTCCGCCACTTCACTCAAACATCCTTTTGAACTGGCCTGCACTTGATATTTACCACTATGAGCCGGTTGTGCTCCACTGAGGGTTACATCATTCGCATTGCCCAAATTATTACCACTTGGACCGGTCCATACAAGCTGATACCCAGCCAGGTTGTCAACTGTTAATACAAGGGTTTCTCCTTCACAAATAGGTGAATTGTTATTGATAACCGGTTTAGCAGGAATTTCATTGATGATTACATCCACAAACTGTTCATCACTTGGACAGCCGTCTATTGTTTGAATAATTGTATATCTGCCGGCACCGCTGGTTTGTATATTGTCTATGCGCAGTTCAGAGCTGATACTTACGGTGGCTCCAAATGGATTTTTCCACTCGTAGCTAGCACCCGGTAAATCCGGAGTAGTTAATATTAAATTTTCTCCTTCACATAATTCTGCATCTCCTGATATGACCGGATCTGGTGTTTTTGAGAATATGGTTATATTCTCTAATGCCTGATCACTGGCACATCCATTGACGGTTACTACAAGACCATAATTGCCTGCCATAGATGGCAATACGCCACCTATGCTGAAGTCTGATGCGTTGGAGATGTTTGCTCCTGACGGATCGGTCCAGTTATATAAACCTCCTGCAATAACATCCGTACTAAAGACCAATGTTTCTCCTTCACAAAGTGGTGTATTGGCCTGGATATTTGGTAAAGAAGGTTTTGCATACACGGTAGCGTCTATATTTGATCGATCGCTAAAACAGTTATTCAATTCTACCTCCAGAAAATAGGTACCAGTATGAGCGGGTTGGCTGTTACTAATACTATAAACTGAAGAATTGCTCAATACGGTTCCCAAAGCATCAGTCCAAATATAGTTGGCTCCTGCTATCACTTCTCCTTCAAATTGCAATGTTTCACCTTCGCAAACAGGGCCATTGGAAACCAAGGCAGGTGCCTGAGGTTTTGCATTCACAACTACATCTATGGTTGCAGGTGTAGCCGGACAACCTGCCTCATCCACATTAAGGGTGTAAGTTCCTGAATTTACAGGTAACGCACCTGGAATGATGGCCACAGCATTGTTGCCTACTACTTCACCTTTAACATTTTGCCATACATAAACCAAACCCGGCAAAGAGGGTGCAGTTAATACCAGATTATCTCCCTCACATATTGGACCATTGTAACTCAATACTGGAGTATTAGGCGTTGGTTTAATGGTAACATTTTCGTTGGCCCATTCACTTTCACAACCATTGACTTCTACTTTTACTTTGTACACCCCTGAATTAGTTGGGGATGCAGCAATGACAGTGGCATTGGCATCTGTACTGAATTGTACGTCGTTGTTATTCAGCCAGGTATACGTACCAGAAACGCTATTGTTAATCGTGAATATCAAATCTTCTCCTTCACATATTGGTGAATTGGAGCTTACATCAGGAAGTACAGGCTTAGCCTTAACCGTGATGGTTACAGATGTTTCCGGACTTTGACAATTATTGGTGGCAATAACTAGTTTGTATTCTCCACCATCCGTCAGTTGTGCATTGTTGATGGTAATCGAAGAACCGGATTGTGTTGCTCCGGCCGGATTGATCCAGGTGTAGCTGGCACCGCCAACTATAGGTGTTGACAAGGTTAACAGCTCGCCCTCGCAAACAGGACTGTTGTGATTGATGGTGGGAGCATCTGGCCTGTCATTGACAACTACTGTCAATTGAGCTTCGTCACTTGTACAACCGTCAACCACTACTTTGCCTTTATAAATACCTGCATCGGTTAAGACCGCGCTGGTTATGGTTGGATTTGCGACTAATGAGTTAAAACCATTTGGTCCTGTCCATTGATAGCTGGCTCCTGTTACAGGGACCATGCTCAGCTGGATTTCATCATTTTCACACACCGGGCTGTTACTAAGCAGGGTTGGGGCAATTGGTTTTGCCTTTACTGTAGCAGTATATCGTGTGGTATCACTCTTACAACCATTAGCCTCTACCACCAATACGTATTCTCCTGTTTTCGCTACTGTAGCAGCAGTTATAACAGGGTTTTGTACATTGCTGGTAAAGCCATCCGGGCCTGTCCAAGCATAACTAACCCCAGTAGCAGTAGTATTCAGTTGTAAATTCTGTTCGGCACAAACCGGACTATTGGAAGTAATATCGGGCGTGTTGGGTTTATCTTTTACTGTTACGGCGATGGTATCCGCATGACTGGTACAACCATCTACCGTTACTTTTAAAATATAATTGCCTGCATTGGTCAAGGCCGCATTGGCAATAACAGGATTCTGATCTGCACTGATAAACCCACCCGGACCTGTCCAGGCATAGGTCGCACCAGCCAGGGTAGCAGCCGTTAATTTAATATCATCTTCTTCACAAACCGGGCTGTTAGATGCATTCACGGGTACAACGGGTCTAGGCTTTACCAATACATCTGTTGAGTCTTTTTGGCTGATACATCCATTTAACGTAATCTGAAGGTAATACTTACCAGACATTGCCGGCGTTGCATTGTTGATAACAGGGTTCTGAATGTTGCTGGTGTATCCGCCCGGACCTGACCATGCATAAGCTGCATTGGCAACAGTATCAGCGGTCAATTCAATCACATCTTCCGCACACAAAGGTCCATTATAAGCCATTGGTGGGGTTATTGGATTAGGCTTCACGGTGACCATCAGGCTGTCATTACCGCTCTCGCAACCGTTGAGTATAGATTTGGCAGTATAGAGGCCAGTCATTCCCACGGTAGCATTTTCAATGCTGTGGATCTTTATAGAATCAAGAGTAGTAACTCCTACCCATGCTACCACAATATTGGTATCAGCTACAGTGGCCGTTAGAGTCAATGTATCACCTGCACAAATAGGACCGTTAGAGGTAAGCACCGGAATAGCAGGTGTTGGTTTTACCAGAGCATTTACTTGAACTGTATCGCTGTAACAGCCATCCAAAAGGGTCTTTAATATGTATTTACCACTCATGTTAGGGGTGGCATTTAACCTTACCGGATTTTGCTCCGAGCTGGTAAAAGTACTGCTTGCATTGGTTGTCCACATATAGGTAACGCCCGTGTGCAAATCTGAGGTAAAGATCAGGCTATCGCCTTCACATATAGGTGATTCTACTGTAATAACAGGCTTTGCCGGCTTGGCTTTCAATTGAACATTGAGTCCAAAGGTATCGCTCTCGCACCCATCTACTGTTAATTGTAAAAGGTATCTTCCAGCATGAGCTGCAGTGACTGGACTCAATTTAGGATTCTGAACCGATGGTACTGCTACCGGGCCGGTCCATGTATAAGTGGCATTTGTTACAACCTGGGCTGTCAGCTCCAAAGTGTCTCCTTCACAAACAGGTGAATTGGTAATAAATTGAGGCAATGAAGGCAGTCCCTTAACTAGGATATCTATATTGTTGGGCTCACTTATACATCCATCTTTTTCAACGGTCAGGTAATAAACGCCTGCAACCCCTGTTGATGCATTGGCCACAAAGGGCGTCCTGTCTGTAGAATAAGGACTAAACGCTGGTCCAAACCATGAATAAGTACCCCCTGCTACTACCGGCGTAGAAAAATGAATGGTATCACCTGCACAAACAGGGGCATTGGTAGTAATATCGGGTAGCTGTGGCTTGGGTTTAATAACCACATTTATGTTTGTCGGATCACTCTGACAACCATTGATATCTATGATTAATGTATACGTACCAGCATTACTGATTGTGGCTTCATTGATGTATACATTCATATCTGTTGATCCCCCGAATGGGCCCGACCAGTTATAAAATGCTCCACCTACAAATTCTGCTGTGATTTCCAGATCATCACCCTCGCAAATAGGGCTATTGGAGGCAATTGCTGGCGCAGCTGGTTTTCCAGTCACAACAATCAATACAGAATTCGAAATGTCCTCACAAATAATACCTGAGGTGGTTTCATATTTTCTTCTAAAGTAATAAGTTCCTTCGGTGAGCGTTCCGGTGGTATAGTTTCTGGCGCTGTTGCTGCCGGGAGCTGTTATAAAGCTGAAACCGTCTGTGCTGTATTCCCAGGTATAAACACCTCCTCCCGGATTGGGTGTACTTCCTGTTATCAAAATTCCACTGGCAGTACCACAATAGGAGGTTATAGAAGGATCATTGATAATGTTGTTGTCAATTGGACATGCACATACATTGCCCACAGATACAACTACCTGATCGGTACAAGAACCGTTGTTCCAGTTTAAAAAATAAGTACCTGGAGCTGTAAAGCCAGATAAAGTTGCAGTAGGGCTGTTAAGCGGTGATATGGTTACACTGCCTGAGCTTCCCGCCCCCAAGGTCCATGAACCGGTTCCTTCCGCTGCCAAAGTGACTACAGCGGTGGAAAAACAGTCTTCAAAAGCAGGTGGATCTCCCGCTTCCTGGGTTGCCACTGTAATTTTTACAGTATCGCTACAGCTTACTGTATTGTATATAAAGTTAAAATCCCCCGAGGCAGCTGCATTAAAACTGGCAGTGGCATTGCCTCCTGAGGTGGATGATAGTGAAGCTCCAAATCCATTATTGGTATCCTGAACCCAAACTCCGGTGTTGGGTGTTACTGCATCCAGCAGTATACTACCTCCGGCGCAGGTCGAATTGTCGACACCTGCATTGGGTTTATTTTCTCCGTAATACACCGCAGTATTGCTGCAACCGTAGGCGTCGGTTACTGTTACCGTATAGTTGCCGTGATAGGCAGCACTGGTACTTACGATGTTGATATCTTCATTGGTGGTTGAGGTAGACGGGCCCGACCATTGATAGCTAAGTGGACCCTGACAAGAAGAAGTAGTAGCTGTAAGATCAATATGAATGCCAGATCCGCACGAAACTTCTGCGTCTAATGCAGGTTTGGGCGGATAGACTTGAGGTAAATTTCCTCTATAATCCTGAGCTGGACCTCCGACTGTGAAACCATTATTAAAGTCACCTGATCCCATACATGGTGAACTTGAGCTAGGGTCAATGCCATTTTTAAATATTCTTATGTCATCAGCACAAGCAGGAATAGGAGTTACACGAAGGCTAAACAAACGCACTGTATCTCCTGTATTTAGGTCGTTGTAAAAACTCGCAGGAGATAATACAGGAATAATGCTGTGAAAATCATTTTGGGGTTGCACACAGGGTGCATAGATGTGATTGGTGAGTGTCCATTGCATGGGGGTTATACCACCATAAGTTTGATTACCAACCAGCGGCATGTAAGAGGTATCTACCTCTATAAAACTACCTGCAGGTGTTACAATGGAATATTGGGCGTTAAACTGCGCCCGCTGAGCTGCAGTGGTCGCAGACCCCTCTGTTACTATGAGATAACAGTCAAAAAGGCAGGTTGTGGTGTCAAATCTCATTTGAAATTTAACCCCTGTTACACCTTGTGCTTGCCCTCTAACAACTGCAAATAAGCAAATTGCTAAGCACACGGCTTTGTAGGTTAGGCTCCTAATCATCGGATTCTCAGTCTATTAAAAAAATCGGTTTTTTATATGGATTGCTCAGCCACTCGGACAGGGGTCTTTGTGGCTGAGCAATTATTTACAAGGTCTATTAATCCTTAACCACTATAGTATTTTTCATGCTTCCGTTAATGTCTATGCTAAATGTGTAAGCTCCTGCCGGTAATTGTGATACATCAAAGGTTATGATGTGGCTTCCCCTCTCAAAATGTCTATTATATGACAATTCAGAAACCATGTCACCCCTAACATTATATACAAAGATTTTCACATCTGACTCCTCATCAAGGTCTATTCCTACCTCTACATCATTGATGGCTGGGTTTGGATACAGGCTGATTCTTGAATTGGCGTCATTAATTACTGACACTTTGTCACTATAGCTCTCGCTTCCATCCAGGTCAACCTGACGTACCCTGTAGTGGAACCATCCACTCTTTTCTACCTCTGTATTCAGATAGAAGTAGTTTTTAACCGGACGATTGTTGTCAACCGGGTAGATCTTATCAGATAAGTTCACAAATGATTTTTCCTGGTTATCATAGATTTGCACCTGGTAATAAGCCAGATTGATCTCATTAGCTGTTTCCCAGCTGATCTTGTGTCCTTCTTTTACTTTGGTAGCATTTACACTCACCCAGGTTACAGGCAATACTCCGAATGCCAGACCAAGGTCAATGTTTTCATTGTATACCCCAGATTGCATGCTAAATACCCTTGTTGTGTTGTATCCATTGCTGTGGTCAACATCGCTGTTGATGTTGTCTGCACCCATATTGGCATAGGTAGCATTCAAACCACTTGGTGGTGTAAACTTGTAGTACAAATCAGTTTTAGGCAACATTCCCAACTTATACAATCCATCAGAATCAGTTGTTGCTTGTCCATAGAGCATATTGGTACCTGCTTCAAAAGCCTGAACCAAAACTCCACTCACTTTAGGCTCTCCACTATCCTGAATACCATTCAAGTTGTTGTCCATCCAAACCAGGTTTCCGGCAATGGCCTGAGGATAAAATCCTGCTCCAATATCCAGCTTATTCTGACCTGCATTTACGGTAATACTGTTGGTAGTTACAGGTCCATTGGCACCGGTAATATCACTATCTCTAAATGGATTTCCACCAATAAATGGTTTAGCTGGTACCAGTCCGTTAGGAGGTAAAATAACCTTTACATAATAGGTTCCCGGAGGAGCGCAGAATTCATACCAACCATCATCAGATGGTGTATTTGGCTTATGTCCGGTGATTTCATAATCCCAGAATATAAAGTTTCCATTTACCAATCTGTATAATTCTACACGAATACCATTGATACCATTTTCAGTAGTTTCCCACTTATCGTTTTTATTTACATCATACCATACGATGTTGCCAATTTTTGAACAGATGTAGAAACCAGCATCTACATCCAGGTTAAACTCTCCTGGATTTACTGTAAAGATATTGGTGGTTCCAGCTCCATTGGCTCCGGTAATGTCACTGTCTGTTGCCGTGGTTCCGGCAAATGCAGGTGACAATTCATACCCTGCAGGATAATCAAACTTAACGTAATAGTTTCCCGGTAAAACATTTTCAAAAATGTACATACCTGATGCATTGGTTGTTGTTGTCGCTATTAACGCATTCAAATCATTGTACAATCTCACGGTAATGTTAGCTATACCCAGCTCTCCCGGATTCTGTACCCCGTTACCATTGACATCGGCCCACACAAAGTTACCAACACTTCCGGTAGGCAGGCTCGCCAATACCAAAATGTGTAAAGTAGCACTATCGCAAGCGGATGGACTGCCATTATCACAAAGCTGATAAGCAAAATCGACAGAACCTACAAAATCAGTAACCGGAGTAAAGTTGTAACTTCCGTCAGCTGCCATAGTAAGGGTTCCTTTTCCTGCAACAGTTTTAGTAAAGCTGCCTACTGTGGTGCTATTACCTTCAATGTCTACGTCGTTTGCTCTTACCCCAAGTCCTGAACCAACTGAAAGTGGCTGATTCAGATTGGTTTGATTATAATCATCCATCGCATTTGTAAAGTTGGATGCATTGCCAGGGAATACAGTAATGTAAACCCATTCTTCATCACAACTTACCGGTGTAGCCGGAGTTTGACAAATTCTGTACTGGAATGAATCTTTACCCACAAAACCATTTGAAGGAGTATAAATTCCGGTTGCAAAGCTGTAGTTACCTTTGGTAGGACTGGTCACCATCGTAGGTGTGCCAAGATTACAGTTGGGTAGGCTCTGGCACTTGTCATTGGCTACTATATTGATACTGATAGCCGTATTCATCTTAGTATACGCATAATCCGGGTGAGCCACCGGCGGATTAGTAGAACTTTCCTGCTCTAATACCGTAATGGTAAGAGGTACTGGCACACATTCCTGATTTTTACACACCGTTACTGTGAAGTTATATTCACCCAGGGTCGCACATACAAAGCTGTAGGTACCATTAGATGCTACAGTTGGTAAACAAATATCAGGGTTTCCACCATTGGCATTTACTATGCCATAAGTAGCTCCGTTTGAACCTGCATCATTGGTGCTTAAGTCTCCTGTCAAAACTACGTTTTGATAGGTTACACCAAAATCAGGATTGTAACAATCATTTCTAACTACAACCACTATTTGAGCTGGAGGTGAAGTACAGCCTGCTACCGTTTGGGTAACACTGATGGTGTAACTTCCTGCACTAACAGGTGTCATAGTTGTGTTGTTCGAACTTGAACCCGCCAAACCTGCTGATTCTGATGAGGCACTCCAGTTATAGGATGCTCCAGTTACATTGGTAAGACTTAAATTCACTACACTTCCCAAACAGGCAGGATTTGGTCCCGCTGTTAAATTGCTTGGCAAAGAAGTGGCAGGATCAGATAGGGTAACAGGTCCGGCAAAAATTCCAGATACACAACCAAATTCATTGGTCAACTGGAAGTTGGTATAACTACCTGCATTCAATCCACCCAATACGGCGGTACCCGCTCCATTGGTTGTGATGCTGGCTGTATTGTCTATTCCATTTCTTCTATAACCCAAATCAAAAGAAGAATTGGTGGGCAGTCCTGTAAACGTCAATGAACCATCCAGGCCTTCACAAACAGTTGGATTCTGTCCTGAAATATTGGAAGGTGTTGGTGCTGCAGGAGCAACATTTATTTCTATGGTAGAAGGTATGGATACACATCCTCCCACATTCTGAGTTACACTTACTATGGCAGTTCCTTCGGATACTCCTCTAAACACAGCTGAGTTTGAAGTACTAGGAGCGTTTAATACCAAAACTGTTGGATCTGAACTTGACCATGCATAGGTTGCACCAGGGTTGTTTGACACTGAAACTGTAGTAGTGGCATTGGCACAAATATCAACTTCTGTAGCAGTGATATTGGCAGGTGGTGACGGTGCATTAGGATTGTTCAAATCGATCGGACCTACGTAGGCTCCAGATGTACATGTTCCTATGCTCAAGGTAATATTGGCATAACTTCCGGCCTTCAATCCAATGATGGTAAGGTCTCCTGATCCATTGGTCGTACGACTGATCGTTACCGGCACTCCATTTCTGGTGTAGTTAACTACATAGGCAGTACTTCCGGCTAATCCACCAATGGTAATACTACCATCGCTTCCTTCACATGCACTTGGATCTGCCCAGGTTACATCAGCCGGAGTCGGTGGTGTTGTTGTGGCTGAAACCCCCAGACTAGCTGCTGTAGATTCACAACCATTCACTGTTCTTGTAACACTCACAATGTACAAGCCGGCTGCAGTTGGAGTCATGGTTGTACTGTTTGTAGAGCTACTTACCAGTCCAGCATCTGGAGAAGATGCAGTCCATGTATAAGTTGACCCACTTATATTGTTAACACTTACATTGATAATGTTACCCAAACACACAGGATTTGGATTGGCTGCCAATCCTGTTGGTTGTGATGGAATAACTTCTACCGTAAGTGCGATTACATTACTTGTATCTGTACAGGGTGTTCCCGATGTATTGTAATACAATCTTCTGAAAGAGTGAACCCCGTCTGTGAGGTTTCCCGTTACATAATCTTCTCCCTGGAATAAGCCTGATGCTACCACCCATGGACCATTATCTATCTTATGCTCCCACAAATAGGTGCCGCCAACCGGATTGGCAGCATTACCATCTAACGTAACAGCCTCGCTGAGTCCACAGAAGGTTGTAGTGCCTGGCTGATTTAGTATATTATTATTTACCGGACAGCCGCTGCAATTGCTGCCTGCAACCACCAAAACAGTGTCGGTACATCCTCCTGAATTCCAAACAAAATAGTAGTTACCCGCCACACTAAATTGACCTACCTCTGTATTGGGATCATTGATATCGGCTATCAGGGCAGTTCCGGCACTTCCGGCTCCCAATGACCAATCTCCTGTGCCTGTAGCCGCCAGGGTTGTGGATGATGAAGCATAACAATCCAATGGTGCAGGATCATCTCCCGCATTGGCATTAAACTTCCTTACTACTGTTGTGTCTGAGCATGTCCCTGCAGTGTAAATATAGCTGTACAAGCCATCTTCTGCAAAACTCATGTCAAGACTGGCTTCTCCATTGCTGGTTGAACCCAGGACTGCTCCCAACGGATTGCTGCCTCCCGGTGTCCAGTTTCCTGATGCAGGATTGGTACCCTTTAGCGTAATTGTACCCGGATCACACAATAATACATCTGGTCCGCCCGAGGGTTTAGGATAAGCATCTATAGTAAGGGTATCTTTACATTGTAAATTATCGGTAACTATTACCTGATAAGTTCCACCATTGGTTTCGTAAACCGCTGGTGTAAAAGCAACATCTTGTGTACTGCTGGTATATCCACCGGGACCTGACCATGCATATGTAAATGTATTCTGACAAGCATTGCCATTCATGGTTAAATTGATATTGATGCCTGCTGTACAGGTGGCAACGGCACTCATTGGCACAGGCTTGGCCGTGATGGTTCCAAGGTTACCCGTATAATCCTGAGCGGTACCTCCAATGGTAAATCCATTGGTAAAATCTCCTCCATTCATACCTGCAGCACTGGATCCTGGGTCAACCCCATTTTCAAATGGTCTGATACCAACCCCGCACGATGGCATTGGATTGACGTTCAAGCTAAACAATCGAACGGTATCATTCGTTGCTAAGTTGTTATAAAAAGATGTTGGAGAAAGGGTGGGCGTTATACTGTGAAAATCAAGAGTTGGTGCCGCTGCGGGAGACAATACCGCACTTGATATAACCCACTTTAGCGGAGTAGTTCCCCCGTATGTCTGGTTATTTTGGATTGGGTTATGGCTATCGTTCTCTCCAATACTAATAGTAGTACCTGTTGGTACAACCACAGAATATTGTGAGTTGAACTGCGCCCTTTGTGGGGCTGTGGTGGCAGATCCGGCCGTAATGACAATACAGGCGTCGAATTTGCACGTCGTTGTATTGTACTTCATCAGGTATTTTACCCCTGTAACCTGACTGAAGCCCTGCTCAAGCAAGATAATACAAACCATGGCAATGGTTATGAGTGTAGCTTTCATATTATAGACCTTATTAATTAAACAAAAAAAAGAAAAAAATAAAAGAGTGTATCCCGGGGACCTAATCCGGGATACACTTTATAAAAACCTTATGGTAATTGTTGTATAAAGAAGTCAAAGTTAGACAAGAACCCTGTGTTCAATGGATAGAACAATAACTGCGCATACAGCATGTTCTTATCATCATTAGGGTTGTCATACTTAGACTTGCCATCCATGTTATAATCACCTGGTGTATATCCAAACGCAAAGTCAAAGTTAACGTTCAACGATGTGTTGGTTGGATAACCAAATACGTCAAAGAACAAGGTGTTCAAGTCGTCATTAGGGTTATCGGCCTTGATCTTACCATTGATGTCAAAGGTACCAGCCCATAATGCCCTGTATCCAAATTTCACTTCACTGTTCATCGCTAATCCTGTATAGTCATAACCAGGAAACTTATTGGTTCCAAAGTCATATACATCCAATTCACTTGCTTTTGTAAAGTTAACAAGGGTTGTCAACTGTCTTGGTGTCTGAGGATCTGCCGTCATGGCTCCCAGGTGACTCCTGTGCCTTACAACTACATAGTAACTGTCAATTGACATTCCAGGGAATTTCAAGCCGGAGAATCCATCCAGATCAACTACGTCGCCATCCCTTTGCAGTAAACCTGAACGCGTTGCTTGTATAATGGTAGAGTCTGCTTTAGATCTCAATTCTATAAATACCCAGTCAACCAAAGCTTCCTGACCTTCCACACCAAATACTGGAGTTGGCGATGCCACTGAATCAAATTTGCTGAAGTTAGCAGTTCCGCCTGGTATTTGGTGATCATAATCTGTAGTCAAATCCAAACTTGAGTTCAGATATGCATCAGGCGTAAATTTATACGGATCCCTGTTGGGTATGTATCTATTAGAATTGAAAGTACTTACCCTCAATCCATCTCTCATCAATGGTCTACCATCAGATGCTACTGCATTGCTGTTGTCCATCAATGAACCTTCCAGATATACCCTTACTTTAATGGTAAGATCAGGTACAACCAGGATGTGAAGGGTAGCATCAACGCATTCTACACTTGCATTGTCATCGCAAATCGTATATACAAATTCTACCGGACCTGAGAAATATTTGGCAGGTGTGAAGGTATAAGACCCGTCTGCTGCCAAAACAAGAGTACCTGTACCAACTATGGTGGTTGATTGCGCTGTTACGGTTTGTGTATCTCCTTCCGGATCGCTGTCATTGTCTCTAACGTTACCCGATACCGCTACTTCTTCCTGTGTTACTGCAAAGTCATCATCCGCTACCGTTGAGTTATCAGCGGTTGAGTTAAATACTGATATGATTTGTTTTGCTGTTGCACATCTGGTGGTTGCACCCATGACACATACGCGGTATACCAGGGTATCCTGGCCTGTATAACCTGAATTAGCAGTATACTCAATATCTCCTGTCAAATTGTCAACCGTAGCCAATCCATTGGATGGGTTATCGATAATGACAACTGTGTTTGGATCCAAACTACACCCGTTTACTACCATACACCTGTCGTTTGACAATGTGGCCAAAGTAATCGGAGTTGTGGTAAAGGTTGTACCAAAGTCAACATTCGCAATTGGCTGTCTTGCCGGATCTACGTGATCTGTAACCGAGATTACCAGATCAGTGGCAGGACATCCTGATACCAATGGAGGTACACAACCTTGAACGGTATAATAGTACACACCCACCATGTTAGAGGTAAAGGTATAAGTTCCATCTGGATTAATTGAAAGTACCGGTACTGAACCTGTAGGTTTTGTCTGAAGTACAGGGGTACCATAGGATGTGGTAGCTCCTGCACCGTCGTTGGTACTTACATCACCTGTAACGGGTACATTGACAAAGGTAGCGTTGAAATCCGGATTGCTACACTGGGTAATGGTAATGGTATCTGTATCTGCTCCGGCATCACAACCTGTTGAAGATTCTGTGAATGTAAATGTTACTTTACCCGGAGCTACTGATGTAACCAAACCATTATTATCTACTGTCGCAACTGTTGGATCACTTGATGCCCAAGTACCTACTGATGATGAACCTACGGTCGTTGTTCCTCCCAAACAGATTTCATCCAATCCTAAGATACTTACGGTTGGAGCTGTACTTACTGTGATTGGTAAAGTAGCATCAGCAACGCAACCAGTGGTTAAATCTGTAAATGTAAAGAAAGCAGTACCTGGAGCAATACCTGTAACTACACCTGCATTGGTAACGGATGCTACACCTGGTGCACTTGATACCCAGGTACCACCGGCACCCGGTGCCAATTGTGACAATCCTGCAATACAAATCTCATCTGAACCTGTAATAGCTACTGTAGGCTTACCATTGACTGTCAATGGAGCTGATGCAACTGACTTACACAAAGTAGTGCTGCTGGTAAAGGTAAAGGTTGCGATACCCTGACTTACGGCTGTAATGGCTCCTGTATTGTCAATGGTGGCAATGGCTGCATTACTGGATGCCCATGTTCCACCTGAATTAGGCGTAATGGTAGTTGTTTCACCAATACACAATTCATTATCAGCCGGAGCAGTTATGGTTGGACCAGGCTCAACTGTCAATGAATCACTAGGATCTGAATCACAACCATTCGACAATTTGGTAAAGGTAAATGATACTTTACCCGGTGCCAATGGTGTTACCAAACCCGCATTGGTAATGGTGGCAATAGCTGGATTTGATGATGCCCAGGTACCACCGGTTGTTGGTGTTATGTTTACGGCAATACCTACGCAGGTATTGTTGTCTAATAATACGGTTGTTGGTTTTGGATCTACAGTCAACTGAGCAGTCTCAGGTGATGTACATCCTGTAATGGTATCAAGGAAGATAAACTCCGCTGTACCCGCTGTTAATCCTGTTACAGTAGCTCCAGTGACTGAAGCAACTACAGGAACTGTACTAGTCCAGGTTCCTCCGGTAGCCGGGAATAGTACCAATGTATCATTGATACAAATATTGGCATCCGGCAAGGAAACCGGTGTTGGTGCGTTGACAATAATTCCGTCTGTTGCATCAGATGAACATCCTGCATCACTGATAAAGGTAAAGAAGGCAACACCCTGTGCTACTCCCACTACATTTCCGTCAGGAGTTACTGAAGCAATACCAGTATTGCTGGATGCCCAGGTTCCTCCTGTAGTTGGACTCAACGTGGTGGTGTCACCAATACATACCGCTGAATCTCCTGTGATGCTCACCGTTGGTTTTAAGGATATGGTTGCATTTAAAGGATTCGAAGGACAGAACGTGCTGGCCTGAGTGTAAGTGAAACTCACTGAACCCTGTGATACGGCTGTAATCAATCCGGCATTGTTAATAGTGGCAACTCCAGGTGCACTGGATGTCCAGGTACCTCCTGAAGTTGGGGTTACGGTTGATGTTTGTCCTATACAAAGCGCATTCGGACCGGTAAATGAAACCGTAGGTCTCAGGTTCACGGTAACTGGCGCAGTTTTTACTGATACACAACCATAAGTGTCATCTGTAAAGGTAAATCTGGCAAAACCTGCAGAAAGACCTGTAACAACACCTCCACTGGTTACTGAGGCCACAGATGGATTATCACTCATCCAGGTTCCTCCTGTGGTAGGTGACAACTGGGTAACATCACCAATACAAATTCCTGTTGGACCTGTTACGGCAACGGTAGGTGTTGGATTTACGGTTACAGCTGCTGTTGGATCTGATGGACACAAGGATGCTGAACTGGTGAAAATAAAGGTAGCAGTACCCGGAGAAACCCCTGTTACTATACCACCATTATTTACTGTTGCTATGGCGTCAGAAGAACTTGACCAGGTTCCACCGGTATTGGGTGTAAGATTTGTAGTAGATCCTACACAAATAAAGTTATCTCCTGCTATGTTAACAATAGGTCTTGGCAATACCTGTACATACAAGGTGTCTGAAAAACAACCTGTATTTGACTGGAATACCAATCTGGCCCTACCTGCTTCCAAACCGGTTACGGTTTTGGTAGGTGCACCTGTCATATTTACAGTGTCAGGTGAATGGTTGGTCCATGTTGTACCTACTGTCAAAGCAGGACTAATGGTTGTAGATGATCCCACACAAATGGTATCGTTGGCTGCTGATACAGTTGGTTTGGGGTTAACCAGTATGGCACTGGTCTGAGCCGAACAACCTGTAGCTGTATTTGTAAATGTAAAGCGCGCCTGTCCGGCACCTACGGCTGTAACTACACCTAGATTGGTAACAGTAGCTACCGCAATATCATCACTCACCCAGGTACCTCCTGTGGTAGGTGATAAGGTAGAGTTGGCTCCGATACAAAGACCGGATGATCCTGTTATACTCACTGTAGGATTTGGTGAAACCCTAATAGTATCTGTTTCGTCAGATGCACATCCGGTAGTTAAATCTGTAAAAATAAATTTTGCAACTCCCGCCGTCAAACCCCTAACAAGACCTGCATTGTTTACACTTGCTACCAATGGAGCTGTAGATGCCCAGGTACCTCCTGTTGCAGGGGTCAAATTGGTTGTTCCATTGATACAAATTGAATCGTTGCCTGAAATGCTGGCTGTTGGTTTCAATTTTACATCAACTGTAATCGTACTGCTACAACCAGTAGCTGTTTCAACATAGGTCAATATAGATGATCCTGTTGATACCCCTGTTATCACACCCGCGTTGGTGATGGTAGCTATGGCTGGTGAACCTGAAGTCCAGGTACCTCCTGTGGCTGGGTTTACCTGAATGGTACCTGCTATACATACGTCTTCAGGACCAGGGAAGGTAAGGGTGGGTGGAGGGTTAACCGTAAATGTTCCGGTTGTTGATGAACATCCTGTTGCATTTCTGGTATAGGTAAAGGTACAGATACCCTGACCTATTGCACTGACCACACCTCCATTGGTGATGGTAGCTACTAAGGTATTGCTACTTATCCAGGTACCCAGGGTGGCGGGCGTTACGTTTACAGTTTCTCCTATACAGGCATTGGCATCCAACATGGTTACCGTAGGCTTAGGATTCACTGTAAACTGCATGGTATCGCTACATGCACCCAGCGTATATTTAAATCGGTAAGTACCCGATGCACTGTTCGAAAAGTTTACTCTTATTACTCCGGTTGATAGTACACTGGTAGATGCACCAGCAGGGTTTCCTGTTACCGGAGCCCAAACACCGTTGATAGGTGAAGTACCGGATATGGTTGCCGGAGTACCTGTTATGGTATCAGCAATACCCGCACAAATGGTCACATCTGAACCAGCACTTGGTTTACTGGATGCTTGTACCTTTAATGAGTCAACACAACCAATGGCATCCGTCACTATAACTCGGTATTCACCGTTGTTGGCTGAGGTTGCTGGTACTATAGATACATCCTGTCCTGTAGAAGTGTGACCTGCTGGACCTGTCCATGCATATGTCAAAGGGCCTTGACAAGAAGATGTCGAAGCCGTAAGATCAATTTCTATACCACCTGAACAAGCTACATCCGCTCCCAAAATGGTTGGAACCGGTGCCCTTGCCTGTGTTGAGTTGGCATTGTACAATTGTTGGGTACTACCCATGGTGAAACCATTGTTGAAATCACTACCCTGCATACCTGCTGCAGAGGAACTTGGGTCAACCCCATTGATAAATATTCTGATGTCTTCTCCACACAATTCTGTGGTACCAATTTTTCTTATACTAAATAAACGGATGGTATCCCCTGCCTGTGTTCCTGCCGGATAATACGCCGTTGGTGAAATAGTAGGTACAATACTCCAAAAGTCATTGCCTGGCTGTGCAGCCGGCGCATTGATCCTGGATGAAATGGTCCAAGCCGCAGGTACACCCGCAACCCTCGGTTCATAATTTTGGGCAACTACAACACTGTCGCCAGTTTGTAGAACCAGAGAGTACTGCGCATTAAAGGCAATTCTCTGATCAGCAGACGAGGTCGAACCCGCATTCATGATAGCATAACAATCATAGTAGCACGTCGAACTGTCATACTTCATCCAGTAGTTGACGCTTTCTATTTGCGCCTGGGCTTTGTATCCTGTCGTCATGAACAACGCAAGGAACCCAAAGATGAGTAGAATTTTCGCTTTCATTTTTTATCGTTGTTTTTGTTTGATTTTTTTCTTTTATCGATTTATCATTCAGCGTTTCTTCTAGGCACCTAACTCGGATGAGGCTTGTTCATGGGGTGAAATCCCCGATCATGGCGATCATTTTTTTGCCAAATGGCAATTCTGTAAGATTCTTTGTTATTTTTTTGGAAAAATTCGCGACAGATGGCAGCCCAGGCCTCCCGACCAGCTACCTTTTGCACCAAGCTGAGCGCTATGGATACAATGAAGGTGGTTATCAAAACCAATTTACTTACAAGCGAGTTCATATAGTATAATAGACTATTTATCAATATATTAGTTAATAATATAAAGGTCTCTATTACGCTATTCTCGACCCGAAATCGGGCTATTCGATGGTTTTCTCCCAGCAAATATATTATAGATAATCGTAATATGAAACTTTTTTTCACTTTTTTTCCTTATTTCCCATCTATTGACAAAATCACAGGCAGTTTCGCCAATGCTTTACAATGGTTTTCTACCTTATGCCAAGTATTTGACAAAACTTTATACGGTACTCCCTACTTATCCTCTAGAAAATCTGTTAATTTTTTTACACTTCTTACTTACACACATGGTATTCAATAGTATAAACATTGAAATAAACCACAAATGGGAATGGTGCCTTTTTTTAACCCAATAATCTGGCTTTTCACCCAATATTCGTGCTTTGGCTTTGATTGCCAATACGCCTATTTACCAGATAAACCGAATGATAAAAATATTCCCTGACACGGTTTAAAAAAATCCGTAGGGCCTTTGTGACAAACTATTTTGGGTCAATCAATGGATTATTCCCCTACCACCAGTCTGTTACCCCAAAATGCTACTTTCTATTTTCTATGAAATTCTCCCTTAAATCTGCTCCAGCAAAAACAAGACGTCTTTGAGATTCCGCACATCATCCCGGGCCACCATCAAATAACTGGTGGTCTGTTTCAAATGGTAACCCAACCTCACGCCTTCTTCACTAAAGTATTTTAGTAAGTGCTGGAAGGTAGGTGTTTCATAATAACCCGATTGGGCATTGCTGATAAAGTAAAGTCTTAGTTTTTTATTCTTTAATACACATTTTTCAAAGCCCAGCTTTCCACAGGCCCATCTTACCCGCAAGCCATTAAACAGCTCTTCCACTTCCTTAGGTATCTTTCCAAACCGGTCTTTGAGCGATGCCCTGAACTGGATAATTCCCTCTTCATTTTCAATGCCGTCCAGTGCAGTATACAAACTCAATCGCTCCTGGATGTTGCTTACATACTTGTCGGGTATCAGCATTTCTATGTCGGTGTCTATCTCCACATCTTTGACAAAGGTCTTTTTTTTGCCGTATTCCTCCGCAAACAAAGCCTTAAAGTCGGTGTCTTTCAATTCTTCAACCGCCTCTTCCAATATCTTCTGATAGGTCTCATAACCTATGTCGCTGATAAAGCCGCTTTGCTCTCCTCCCAACAAATTGCCCGCACCCCTTATATCCATGTCTTTCATAGCAATGTGAAAACCACTGCCCAGGTCAGAAAATTCTTCGAGGGTCTTTAGTCGTTTTCTGGCATCATCGGTCAGTACCGACAAGGGTGGCGCAAACAGATAACAGAAGGCCTTGGTGTTGGATCTGCCCACCCTGCCCCTCAGCTGGTGCAAATCACTCATTCCAAACTGGTGGGCATTGTTGATGATGATGGTGTTGGCATTGGCAATGTCGAGTCCCGTTTCGATGATATTGGTACAAACCAATACATCAAACTCTCCTTCTATAAATGATACCAGGGTCTCCTCCAATTTGTCAGAATCCATTTGCCCATGGGCTACCCTCACCTTTACATCCGGACACAGTCTTTTGATCAGGTCTGCTACCTCTTCCAGCGACTTCACCCTATTGTGTACAAAAAATACCTGACCACCCCGGTTGACCTCATAGTATACAGACTCTTTGATTACCTCATCACTAAAGATCCTCCTCTCGGTGTGGATGGGCTGACGGTTGGGCGGCGGTGTGCGTATGACGGATAAATCTCTGGCCGCCATCAGTGAAAACTGAAGCGTCCTGGGTATGGGTGTGGCAGTAAGGGTAAGGGTATCTACATTTACTTTCAACGATCTGAGCTTTTCCTTGGCCGCTACTCCAAATTTTTGCTCCTCATCTATCACCAGTAAGCCCAGGTCTTTAAATACTATTTCTTTGCTCAACAAGGCATGGGTGCCAATGATGATGTCGAGCTTTCCATCTTTCAGCCGTGCGTAGATTTCCTTCTTTTCTTTGGCCGACTTAAATCGGTTCACATAGTCTACCGTCGCACCAAAAGGATTCAACCTGTTTTTGAAAGTTTGATAGTGTTGCAGGGCCAAAATGGTAGTAGGTACCAAAACCGCTACCTGCTTGCCATCTGCCACCGCTTTAAAAGCTGCTCTAATGGCCACCTCCGTTTTGCCAAATCCCACATCGCCACAAATCAACCGGTCCATCGGATAGGGCTTCATCATGTCTTCTTTTACATCGATGGTGGCGGTGTACTGATCGGGAGTATCTTCATAAATAAAACTCGCTTCCAGCTCATTTTGCAGATAACCATCGGGCGAAAAGGCAAATCCTTTTGACGCCTTGCGCAGGGCATAAAGTTTGATGAGCTCTTTGGCAATGTCTTTTACCTTGGCCTTGGTCTTGCGTTTTAAATTTTTCCACGCATCTCCTCCAATCTTGCTGAGTGAGGGCGGGGTGCCGTCTTTACCTACATACTTGCTGATCTTGTGCAAAGAATGTATTCCCACATACAATATATCATTGTTGAGATATACCAGTCTTACCGATTCCTGGACATGACCATTGATTGTGATTTTTTCCAAACCCGAAAACCGACCCACCCCATGATCTATGTGCACCACAAAATCGCCCGGCTCCAATTCCCTCACCATTTTCAGACTCATGGCCTGATCTTTGGTAAATCCTTGTTTTAACTTGAACCGGTGAAAGCGCTCAAAAATCTGGTGGTCTGTATAGCAGGCCAGTCGTAAGCCCTCATCTATAAAACCGGAAAACAGATTGGCTATAACGGGTTCAAATTTTACATCTGCCTCCAGGTCTTGAAATATGGTGTAAAAACGCTCTACCTGCTTGGGGTTCTCCGTAAATATATAATTGCTGATGCCCTCTGCCAGATTTTCATGCAGGTTTTCCAGCAATAAGGTAAAGTTTTTATTGAAGTTGGGCTGGGGCTTGCCCTTACAATCTATCACCGTGTATTGCCCCTGTATCAATGAGGTGGGTGATAACACTACCTGATGCAGCTTGCCTATCTGCTGCACTACTTCGGCTGGATACACAAAGGCGCGGTCTTCAAAGATCTCACGCAGCTCTTCCGTGGCACGGGCCTCCAACGATTGGGCAAACTGATCGGCCTTCTCAAAACAGAGCTGCAACTTTTCTACCAGCATATCGCCGTCTGAAATCCACACCGCCGTTGCCGGAGTAAACAAACTGAAAAAAGGTACTTTTTGGTTTTGCTTAAACTTGTTTTTGATATTGGGTATGATCACTACCTCTCTCAATCGCTCAATAGACAGCTGACTCGAAGGATCAAAAAACCGAATAGACTCTACCTCATCGTCATACAGATCAATTCGGTACGGCCACTCATTGCCAAAGGAAAAAATATCTATGATGCTGCCCCTGATCGAAAAGAAGCCCGGTTCATATACAAAATCCGACCTTTCAAATCCATACTCCAGCAACACCTCAATCACCGTATCAACATCAAATTTTTCCTTTTCCCTGATCTTGATCTTTGTTTTTTCCAACACAAAGGGATCAACCACCTTTTCAAATACCGCCTCCGGATAGGTTACCACTACATGGTTGATATCCATGAGTCCCGTCACCTTATTGACAATCTCTGTGCGTTGCACCATGTTGTGATTGTCGATCTCTTCAAACTTCATGGGCCGCTTAAAGGAATCCGGAAAAAAATAAATGTGGTGCGAATCCAGAATGGAAGCCAGTGTGTTTTGCATGTAGGCTGCCTCTTCTTTGTCATTGGCAATAAACACTGTATTTCCCTCTTTTTCCTGGATAAGGGCAGCAAGAAGGAAGGCTACCTGCCCCCCGACGGCATTTTTTAGCTGTGCCTTGCCGGGCTGGTCGGTGCTCAATATTTTTTGGAGACTCTTTACCCGCTCATCTGCGGCGTATTGAGAAATAATGGTTTCCAGGTTATTCACGGCCCAAAGATAACAAATCTGAGGGTCTCAAATGGTTCGTTGGCGACCGCTTCCTTACATTTTTTATGTGCGCCTTTCTCACAATTTTACCCCCTTGCTTTCAGATCACGACATTCTTTGTTTAGTTTCGCACCATGATCGGCACTGTATACAAATCAACCGGCAGTTGGTACGATGTAAAAACGGCTGACGGCCAAACGTTTCAGTCACGAATTGTAGGCAAACTACGGCTTGACGATCTCAGGTCTACCAATCCCATTGCAGTGGGCGACAAGGTAGAACTCCTCCTGGATGACGATGGTACGGCCTCAATCCAGTCCGTGGTACCTCGCACCAACTATGTCTTGCGCCAATCGCCCCGCAAAAAACACAACGTCCACCTGCTGGCTGCCAATGTAGACCAGGCATTGCTCATCGTCACCATGATCGAGCCCAACCTCAAGCCAGGCTTTATCGATCGTTTTCTCATGATGACAGAGCCGTACAACATTCCGGTCATCATCGCCTTCAACAAGTGCGACCTCCATGGGGAACAGGAAGAGTTGGAATACAATTTTTACAAAACCGTTTACGAAAACATCGGCTATACCGTGCTGCACTGCTCCGCCCATTCTGGTGAGGGAATTGTAAAATTGGCAGACTTGTTACACAATAAAATTACCCTTATTGCCGGCCAGTCCGGAGTAGGCAAGTCGAGCCTCGTCAATGCGGTGCAACCCGGTATGGAACTCCGTACCTCTGAGATCTCCGACTATTCGGGCAAGGGCCAGCACACCACTACCTTTGCAGAAATGTACGACCTTCATATGGGGGGCCAGATCATCGACACACCAGGCATCAAAACCCTGGGCTTCAACCACCTCGAAGTGATGGACATCGCCCACAACTTCAGAGAGTTTTTTACCATATCCAAAGAGTGTAAGTTTGCCGACTGCACCCACAGAAATGAGCCCCATTGTGCAGTCAAAAATGCCCTCAAAGAAGGGTGGATCAGCGAACACCGATACCAGAATTACCTCAACCTGCTCTCGGAAGTCGAAGATCAAAACTATTGGGAAAGACACAACGACATGTAGCCATGATGAGATCTTATCGCAAAAAACCCTATGTTTCACGACGTGAAAAAAATCAACAAAGAGCCTTCCAATTCAGGGTCTTCCTCTATTTTGTTGGCTGCCTAATTTTATTCTATATAATGTTTAATTGGGGCGATATTATTTCGTACCTGAAAACGTTTTTACCCTAACTTCTTAGCTTTTATTTAGTTTTTTGGAGAAAAACCAAATTTTCTTTCATTGATTTGGCTTTATAACACATTATCTGTGTTTTAAAGTGGTTTTTTAATCGAATCGCCAAATATTTAAATCTATTTTCTAAATTGCAGGCAAATTAATCGTTCAATTTAAAGCCATATGAATTTTTCTACTACCGATTTCACCATCTTTGCCATCTACATCATGGCAATGATTGGTTTTGGGGTCTACCTCGCCTTTAAGGAAAAAAATGACACCGCAGAGTCATACTTCCTGGCCAGCAAAACCCTTCCCTGGTGGGCCATAGGTGGCTCACTGATTGCTTCCAATATTTCTGCAGAACAAATGATTGGTATGTCGGGTTCCGGCTATGCCATCGGCCTTGCCATCGCCTCCTATGAGTTTATGGCAGCCGCTACGCTGCTGGTGGTGGGCAAATACCTATTACCTGTATTCCTGGAACACAACATCCAGACCATGCCCCAATTCCTGGAAAAAAGATTCGACGGCAGGGTGCGTACCGGATTGGCCATCTTCTGGGTCATCCTTTTTGTCTTTGTCAACGTTGGCTCTTTGTACTACCTCGGTAGCCTTGCCCTCAACTCTATCATGGGCATCCCGGTTCACTATGCCGTAATCGGTTTGATGATCTACTCGGGTACCCTCTCGGTTTTCGGTGGACTCAAAGCCGTGGTATGGACAGACGTTATCCAGGTCATCATCCTTATTTTGGGTGGTGCCGTTGCATCGGTCCTGGTCTTAAATGCTGTTTCCGACGGACAAGGTATTGTAGAAGGCATCAAGATGTTGTACGAAAAAGCACCCGAAAAATTTAATATGATCTTTGACAAAACAGATACTTATTTTGACATCGATTCGGGTGAGACAAAATCGGCCTATCAGCTGCTTCCAGGTTTGGGCGTGTTGATTGGAGGTATGTGGATCGCCAACCTTTACTACTGGGGCTTCAACCAATACATCATCCAAAGGGCCCTGGCCGCCAAAGACATCCGCGAATCTCAAAAAGGGGTAGTCACAGCCGCCATCATCAAGATGTTTGTGCCTTTTATCGTAGTGCTGCCGGGTATCGCCGCCTATGTAATGAAAGCCGACATCACCAAGGCAGATCAGGCCTATCCATGGGTAGTCAATAGTTTTGTAACCTCGGGCTTTAAAGGCATTGTAGTGGCAGCCCTAGTTGCCGCCATCGGCTCTTCTATCTGCTCTATGGTCAACAGTGCTTCTACCATTTATACCCTCGACCTGCACAACAAGTTTTTCAACAAAGGAGGCTCTGAAGCAAGCCAGGTAAGAACAGGTAGATTGGCCTCATTGGGTGCGCTGGTCATCGGTGCGCTCATGGTACCAGCCCTGGCCAATTTCGGTCAAATCTTCCAGTTTATTCAAGAGTACACAGGCTTTATCAGCCCGGGCATCCTGGTCGTTTTCCTCTTTGGACTTTTCTGGAAACGCACTACAACCAATGCGGCTCTGGCGGCAGTTTTTCTCGCCATTCCGCTTTCCCTGTTGTTGAAATTTGCATTGGCCGATGTGGCATTTATACATAGAATGGGACTTAGCTTTCTCATCTTGAGCGCCATCGTCATGGGTATTTCTATGATGGAAAGTAAGACCGACTCCCCCAAGGCCATCGAGCTGAGGAAAGGTCTGTTTGATACCGACAAAACCTTCAATTTCTGGAGCTTCATAGTAATCGGTCTGCTCATCTTGATTTACTCAGTCTTTTATTAGCGTAGATGAAAGACAAGCGGCTGCCACCGTATGATTTTGAGGTCCACGCCAACATCGAGATGGCAAAGACCATCCATACCGCGGTTTACCACGATGCCAATGTCTTTCAGGTCTTGTTAGAAAAAATATTTGTTTCTTCGTGGCAATTCATCGCTTCTTGTGATGAATTGCCAACGGAGGATTTTTATTTTCCCTTCTCCTTCTTACCCCCCATCATCGATGAACCCCTGGTAGCTGTTAAAAATACACAGGGCCAGTTTGATTGTTTTTCCAATGTATGCACCCACCGGGGCAACATCCTCGCCACCGAAGCTTGCACCAGCAAACACGGACTCATCTGCAAGTACCACGGTCGGCGTTTTTCTGGTGATGGCAAGATGGTCTTTATGCCTGAATTCAAAGAGGTACAAAACTTTCCTTCTGCCCAGGATGACCTCCCTCGATTTCCCATCCAAAAATGGGGCAACTGGCTCTTTACATCCTTGGTACCGCAAAGCACGCTGCCCCCTGCCTACAACTGCATGATGGAGCGTTTGGGCTTTCTAACTTTTGATAATTTCCGATACGATGCTTCCCGCGATTCATCGTTCACCATCCATGCCAATTGGGCCCTCTACTGCGAAAACTACCTCGAAGGCTTTCACATTCCCTTTGTCCACGCCGGCCTCAACCAGGTGCTCGACTTTGGCAGTTACGAAACCCTTACCCAGGACGATTGTATCCTTCAAATCGGCTATGCCAAAGAAGGAGAACTTTGTTTTGACCTGCCCGCCCATCATCCCGATTATGGTAAAAATGTGGCGGCCTACTACTACTTTGTTTTCCCCAACCTGATGTTCAATTTTTATCCCTGGGGACTCTCACTCAACATCGTCGCCCCGATGTCAGTAGATCAGACCAGGGTTACTTTTAAAACTTACATCCTTGATGAAAATAAATACAACAAGGGAGCCGGCAGCGATCTTCATACCGTAGAGATGGAAGACGAAGCCATTGTAGAATGGGTACAAAAAGGTACCAAATCCAGGGCGTATACCCACGGCCGATACTCCGCTGTACGCGAAACAGGGCCCCATCATTTTCACAGACTCCTTGCTATGGCCCTCAATGACTAAGGCCAGCCTCGAAAGACAACTCGGCCTCATCCCTGCCATTGCCCTCGTGGTAGGCAGTGTCATTGGCTCCAGTATTTTTGCCAAACCGGCTACCATGGCCCAGCTCCTGCCAGATCCCATGTGGATCCTCGGCATCTGGCTTCTGGCGGGCGGGCTCAGCCTCATCGGTGCCATGATCAATGCAGAGATCGGGTCGATGTTTCCGGAAACGGGCGGTCAGTTTATCTATTTCAAAGAAATGTACGGGCATCGTTTTGCCTTTGTTTATGGCTGGTCCGGACTTGCCGTCATCAATACCGCCGCGGTGGCCGCCATCGCCTTTGTTTTTGCCCAATACCTGTCTTACTTTGTGGACCTCCCTCGCTTCCTGCCGGCCACAGAAAAATCCTTTTATGTACCTCTGCCCATGATTGGCCGGCTCTATCCCCTCGAAAACTTTGGGGTAAAAATGACCGCCATAGCCTCGGTCTTGGTCCTCACTGCCTTTAATCACTATAGTCTCAAATCCGGCAACCGGGTGCAAATGTTTTTTACCTGGTTAAAAGTAATCTTACTTATTTTAATCATTTTTATTATTTTCTCCTCAGGTCAGGGTCAATGGTCCAACCTTATGCCTACAGGCAGGGTTACCCTTAGCGCAGCCGCCATCCTGGCCTGTGTCGGCGCCCTATCCGGTGCCTTTGCCGCCTTCGATGGCTGGAACAACCTCGGCTTTGTAGCCGGTGAATTAAAACAACCCGAAAAACAAATACCCCGCGCCCTTTGGATCGGCCTGCTCATTTGTTTTATCCTCTACGTAGGCACCCACCTCGCCTTCTTTTACATGCTGGGCACCGATAAAGCCGCTGCCTCTGGCCTTATCGCCACCGATGCCATCCTGCCCATCCTGGGCAATGCCGGTGCCGCCCTCATCGCTGTCATGGTTTTGGTTTCTACCTTTGGCGCCGTCAATGGCAATACCCTGGCCTGTGCCCGCCTCACCTTCTCCATGGGAGAAAACAAAGATTTTTATCCATGGACCGGCACCGTCCACCCCAAATACCATACCCCTTCCAATGCCCTCTGGCTCCATGCCTTTGTCTCTATCCTCTACATCCTCACCGGTTCCTTCGATATGCTGGCCGACCTCTTCGTCTTTGTCACCTGGATCTTCTATGGCTTTGGCGCCTATGGCCTCATCATCCTCCGCAAAAAATACCCCAACACCCCCCGTCCCTACAGCATCAAAGCCTATCCCTTCCTTCCCCTCATTTTTGTCTTCTTCTCAGCCCTCTACGCCATCATCACCATCTACAGCGACATCACCGCCTACCTCAAAGGCGAAACCCCTGTCATCAAATCCATCCTCGGCCTCTCCATCATTTTTTACGGCCTCCTCCTCTACCAATGGAAAGCCAAAAAATGGAAAACCTCATAGAGCCACAGGGGGGCTTATATTTAATACCGCAAATGCGGTATTAAATTTATCTTTACCTCCATTTTATTATCCATGGACTTCAAACTCACATCCAACTATCAACCCACGGGCGACCAACCTACCGCTATTAAACAGCTTGTAGAAGGTATTAGAAGCGATGAAAAATACCAGGTGCTGCTCGGCGTTACCGGCTCAGGAAAAACTTTTACCATGGCCAACGTCATTGCCCAGGTAAAAAAACCGACCCTCATCCTTACGCACAACAAAACCCTCACCGCCCAGCTATTTGCAGAATTCACAGAATTTTTTCCCGAAAACGCGGTTGAGTTTTTTGTTTCGTACTACGATTACTATCAACCGGAAGCTTACATCACCCACAACGATACCTACATCGAAAAAGACCTGTCCATCAACGAAGAGATTGACAAACTCCGACTGAGGGCAACTTCTTCTCTCTTATCCGGAAGGCGCGACATCATCATCGTTTCTTCGGTATCATGTATCTACGGTATGGGCAATCCGGAAGACTATAAATCGGGCATCATCCGACTCGAAAAAGGTCAGTCCATGAGCAGAAATGCCTTTTTGTACAAGCTCAACGATGCCCTTTATTCCAGAACAGAAACCGACTTCAAAAGAGCCACCTTCAGGGTCAAGGGTGATACGGTGGATATCAACCTGCCCTATGCCGAATACGGTTATCGGATCATCTTTTTTGGCGATGAAATTGAAACCATTGAATCCATAGAAACCGTTTCCGGCAAACGCATAGCCAGCTTAGACCATGCAGCCATCTTTCCCGCCAACCTTTATGTAGCTCCCAAAGACAGGCTCAAAGGCATCATCCGAATGATCGAAGATGAGCTGCACGAACACGAAAAGTTTTTCACCAGCGAGGGTCGATACATCGAAGCAAAACGAATCAAAGAAAGGGTCAATTTTGACCTGGAAATGATCAGGGAACTGGGCTACTGCTCGGGCATTGAAAACTATTCCCGCTTCTTCGACGGTCGTAAGATGGGCACCCGTCCATTTTGTCTGCTCGATTACTTTCCGGATGACTACCTCATGATCATCGACGAGAGCCACGTCACCCTTCCCCAGGTAAGGGGCATGTGGGGTGGCGACCGCGCCCGTAAACTCAACCTGGTCAATTACGGCTTCCGCCTGCCCTCTGCCATCGACAACCGACCGCTCAACTTTGAAGAATTTGAATCGGTGGTCAACCAGCTCGTTTATGTCTCCGCTACTCCGGGCGACTATGAACTGGAAAAAAGTGAAGGCGTGGTAGTAGAACAAATTGTGAGACCCACCGGCCTCCTGGATCCCCCCATTGATGTGCGTCCCAGCCTCAACCAAATCGACGACCTCATCAACGAGATCCAGCAGCGCATCGAAATCAACGAACGCATCCTGGTCACCACCCTCACCAAACGAATGGCCGAGGAACTCACGAAATACCTCACCAAACTCAACATCAAGGTAAGGTACATCCACTCCGAAGTCGATACCCTCGACAGGGTAGAAATCATCCGCGACCTCCGCCTCGGTGTTTTTGATGTCCTGGTCGGGGTCAACCTCCTCAGAGAGGGCCTCGACTTACCCGAGGTATCACTCGTTGCTGTATTGGATGCAGACAAAGAAGGTTTCCTGCGCAACAACAGATCCCTCACCCAAACCGCGGGCCGTGCTGCCCGAAATGTCAACGGTCAGGTCATCTTTTATGCTGATAAAATCACCGACAGCATGCAAGACACCATCGATGAAACCAACCGCCGCCGCGCCAAACAGATGGAGTACAACCGTATCCACAACATCACCCCTACCACCGTTGGCAAAACCCGCGATGAGATCCTCGCCCAAAAATCCATCCTCGATGTCCGCGGTGCCAAAACCAAGGCCTACATCGAACCCGAAATCGACTCCCTCGCAGCAGATCCGGTATTGCAATACATGAACAAAGACCAGATCCAAAAACTTGTCCACGAAACCGAAGCCAAAATGAAACAAGCCGCCAAAGACCTCGACTTCATCTCCGCCGCCCAATACCGCGACGAACTCCTGGCCCTCAAAAAGAAACTGTAACAGTGTATCGGGGTACCTGTCCCTATGCCGGGCACCGGTGTAGGGATCGGAGCACCCGTAATCCGAGCATCCGGGGGCTTGCCCCTACAATGGCGAAGTTATGTTAGGGAGCAGAATGACCTAGGATCAGATTTGATTGCCAGTGGCCATCTGAAAAGAAGGATTCAACCCACCTCCTATATTTGGGTAAAAAGCTTGCCCCTATGCGGTATTTTACCCGTGTAGGGGGCTTGTCCCTACACCCCCATAGGGGTGTAGGGGACGAAATACTTGCCCAAAACACTACAACATGTTTGACATTTTAGTATCTTTGACGAAAATTCGCAGACATGATAGAAACGAATTTAAAGTTTTTAAGAGGCAAACACAGCATTTCACAGGCCGAATTGGCAGAGAGCCTGGGCATTCCCCGAACTACCCTTTCTGCGTATGAGAGGGGCTTTGTGGAGCCCAACATCGAGCTCATGCTCAAAATGGCCAAGTACTTTGGTGTTACGCTCGACGACCTCATAGCTTACAATTTAGAGCACCAGAACCCCGAACACAAGGGGGGTGACAACCTAAAAGTACTAGCCATCAGCGTTGACCCCTGGCAAAATAGCAATATCGAGCTGGTAGATACCAAGGCGGAGGCCGGCTACCTTGATTCCATGTCTGATCCGGAGTACATCAAGGACCTGCCCAAAATCTACTTTCCCAAGATACCGCAGGGTACGTACCGTGGTTTTGAAATCCGGGGCGACTCTATGCTACCCGTTGAGCCGGGTTCCATCATCATCAGTTCTTACGTTGAAAAGTTGGCCGATATCAGAGATGGCAGAACCTATGTGGTGGTGAGCAAATCAGAAGGGGTAGTTTACAAAAGGGTGAGAAACCAGGCCAAGGAAAAGAACCTCTTACTCATCTCCGACAATGAAGCGTACAACCCCTATACCATGCATTACAGTGAGATCGCCGAGGTATGGCAATACTACGCTCATCTCAGTTTCTCCGATACCAAACACACCTTCAACGCCATGCTGGAAGACAAGTTGTCGGATATCCAGCGTAAGGTAGGTGAAATGCACAGCAAGGTAGTGGGCAACTAATTACCTCAAGAAGACTTCTGCATCGATATCACCACACCGCTCATTATGATGAGTACAATGCCAATCAGGCTGGTCGTATCCGGCATGGCATCACCAATCAAAACCCCAAAAAAGATGGAAAATACGATGTTGGAGTAGCCTACCGCCCCGATCAGTCCCGTATTCTGATGCGAAAATGCCCGGGTTAGAAAAACCTGGCCCAACAACGCCGCTATGCCCAGACACAAGATCAAGGGCAGGTCGTCCCATTGGGGCACCACAGGAGGAGCGATGATAAAGTCAAGGGTCTGGCCCTTATAAACCGTGCTGAGCAACATCGAGAGCATGGGAAATACAATGCCACACAACATAAAAGAAAGCACAATGGTGCGGTTGTCGTAATATTGGGTGAGCCCGCGAATGCTCAGATAGGCCATGCCCGTCATCACCAGGTTGGCAATGCCAATAAGGTGGCTCTTCACCTCCAACGCATGGCTCGACATCTTGGGTACAAAGATCAGGCACAGCCCAACAAAACCCACCGTGATAGCCGTCCACGCCGCTGAGTTCAGCCGTTGCCCCAGCCAAAACGAAGAAATAACCGCCAAAAAAATAGGATACGACTGCTGGTAAGTTATCGACTCCGGCAGTCCGATGGTAGTAACCCCATAAAAAAAGAAGTACAAGGCCATGGTACCAATAAAGCCTCGGAATAAAAGCAACCACGGCCTCCCTCCCTGTTGCTGCGGTGGCTTCGAGTAAAGCCAGTACAACACAAAAACCACCCCTATCACATTGCGAAACAATACCAGGTGCACCGAAGCATAATCATCCTTGAGCAGTCGCGCAATGGCCCCCGTCAGGGCAAACATCAATGAAGCCAAAACCATAAAGCTGAGAGATCGTTGGAGCGATGTATCCGTGGAATTCATGGGGCAAATATACGATGCAACGACGCAATGCTTTGCGTCTCCGCCAAAACAAAACAAAATGCCACATTAGAACAATTACACCTCTTCGCCATCCTTACCAGCCAATAATTATTACTCAAAGCACTTGCATCAAAGACACATCAATGCTTTCAGTCGCATCTGAATAGCATGAATGGTTTTCTCATCAAGACTTTCAATAAATTTACTATTTCTTTTCATCCAATCATGAGATCTGGGATGATTGGCTAATATAACCCCTTCCACCTGGCAGGATTCAGGTAAAGGAACTTCCGTATTATAACCTTTGATTTTGGTAGTGACCGGTACCGTGATACATAGACCATACTGATTATATGTTTTGGGAGTAATCACCACTACAGGTCTTCTTCCTTGTTGCTCTTTCCCAAGGGTTGGATCAAGATCCATCCAAATCAAATCTCCGTAATCGGGTACATAATTATTTTTCATTTCAGAGTTCTTCTTCTAAGCCCAGTGCCGGATAGTCCTCCAACTGTTCCCTGACTCCTTTTACAGTCATACCCTGGGTCAGTACTTCTATGGAAATCTCATTCTCCACTGGTGTAAGAATGATTTTACCTTTGCGCTCTTCTATTTCCAATAGACTACCTTCTGCCAGATTAAGCTCCTTTGCCATATTCATGGGCAACCTGATGCCATAAGAATTTCCCCATTTTTTAATTTGTGCCTGCATTTCAAAATGTTTATACAAAGTTTATACATTTTTATCAATAAAAGGCATTATTAGTATAAAATAATTTAAAAATTTTAAGGTCTCAATAACACCCATTAAGGCCAAATACCGCAAACCCCAAAAAATGGCTAATACCGTCAATGTGCGGACGCAATGCATTGCGTCCGCAAAACCTATCCTTTCAATTCAATCTCCTGAATTCATTGGGCGACAAACCCGTTTTTTGTTTAAAAAGCCGGGTAAAATGTTGTTGGTATTTAAAGCCCAGCTCATATGAAATTTCAGAAAAAGATTTAGGGCTCTCCAAAATCATCTGTTTAGCAACCTCAATGGTTTTTGCCTGTATATATTCCTGTGCCGTTTTGCCGGTTTCTTTTTTAACAAGATCCCCAAAATAATTGGCCGATAAATGAAGCTGATCGGCGCAATAAGCCACTGTTGGCAAACCTACCAATTGTAGTTGTTCTGATTGAAAATAATCATTGAGCAAATTGGCAAACTGCTCGAGAATACCCCTATTGACCTTTTCCCTGGTTACAAACTGGCGATCATAAAAGCGGATACAATAATTTAAAAACAACTCAATATTGGAAGTGATCAGTCTCTTGCTGTGTCTGTCAATCGTTCCTTCCAGTTCTGTTGAAATTTTACCGAAACAATCCATTACTGTTTGTCGCTCTTTCTCAGAAATGTGGAGGGCTTCATGCGATTCATAACCAAAAAATGAATAATCCTTTATCTGCCTCCCCAAAGCGGTACCATGAATCAGGTCGGCATGAAAAGCCAGCCCATAGCCGATAGGTTGATATGGCTCACCAATGGTTTCAATTTGTACTACCTGACCCGGAGAAATAAAAACCAGCGTGCCTTCCTGATAATCGTAGTAATGGCAGCCGTATTTTAAATCACCACATTTGACCTGTTTCAAAATGATGCAATAAAAACCATAGTTGACCCTTACCGTTTTGGCGCCATCCCAGGTCCTCAGGGCAGCCTTTGAAAAATCAAGGACTGATACCAATGGATGTAGTGTGCTGTGGTTGTTGAATGCATTAAACGCACTGATGGTGTCAAATTTATATACGGGTACCATGATTCCAATATTTTATTCAAAGTTAGGCTTTTGTTTCATAGGCATACAATCTTTGCAGTTCAATCAGTGATATTGGTAAATAATACCGTGATCCATATAAATATTGCCGTAGAATCCCGGTTATCTTTGCCTTACAAAACAACAAGATGAATAGAAATCATTTCAATCGCCGCCAATTTCTTATGAGCAACCTGGTTGCAGGTGCTGCCATCATGACAGGACAGTCATTGACCACTCAAAATCAAAATCCATCAGAAGTTTTATTGACAAGCCATACATCTGTAAAAGACAATAAAAGAAAGCTTGGTAAGCTCGAAGTATCAGCACAGGGCCTGGGTGGGTTGCCGGTGGTGGGTTTTTATGGCGGTGGTGTGAGGGAACAAAGCCATGTCAACAAACTATATCAAACCGCTTTTGAAAACGGCATTACGTTTTTTGATACCGCAGAGGTCTATGGTCCTCACACCAATGAAACCCAGATTGGAGAAGCCCTGGCCCCATTCAGAAAACAAGTGGTCATTGCCACCAAATTTGGCTTTGAAGTCGATCCCAACCACCAAAGTGGTCGCGGCCGACCCTTGAACAGTAGACCCGAAAACATTAGGAGAGCTGTAGAAGGCTCATTGAAGCGATTGAAAACCGATTACATCGACTTGTACTACCAGCACAGGGTAGATCCCACAGTACCCATTGAAGACGTGGCCATGACAATCAAAGACCTGGTTAAGGAAGGAAAAATACTGCACTGGGGTTTGTCAGAGCCGGGACTCAATACCATCCGCAGAGCCCATGCTGTCCACCCTGTTACTGCCATTCAAAATGAATACTCCCTTTGGACCCGCGACTCCGAGAAAGCCGCACTACCCCTGTGCGAAGAACTGGGCATTGGCTTTGTACCCTGGTGCCCCCTCGGCTATGGCTTCCTCGCCGGAGCGATCAACGAAAACACCCGGTTTCCTCAAGGCGACTTCAGAATCATCCTTCCCAGGGTAACCCCGGAAAACATAAAACAAAATTTGCAATTACTCAACTTCATCAAAGAATGGGGACTGCGCAAAAGAGCCACTGCTGCCCAAATTTCCCTTGCCTGGTTGCAGGCCCAAAAACCCTGGATTGTCCCCATTCCGGGCACATCCAATCTCGTACATCTCAAAGAAAACATTACAGCGCATAACATCACATTTTCCAAAGATGAACTCATTGAATTTGAAAAAGGCTTGAGCCAGATCTATATTGCAGGCCCCAAAAATACGCAAGCCATCATCGATGCCATGGGCGTAGAAGCGGCAGCAAAATAATAAGTAAGCCAAAAACCTACTTTTTATGAAAACGATTATGGTCTTATTATTGGGCTTCTTCCTTTCCCAAACGCTGGTTGCTCAAAAAGTTCAAGCAGTTTCTACCCCTCCAACCCTCGATGAACTCATCCATGTATCCACACAAAAATGGCAATGGATGGCAGATAAAAACACCGACTCCATCCAGGTCTTATTTCATGATAAATCTGTTTTCGTTCACATGGGTGGAAGTTGGGGCAAACAAAAGGAATTGGATGTCATCAAAACAGGAGGTATATGGTACAAAAAAGCAGAAATTCACAGCACCGATGTCAATATCATTGGCCAGACGGCCATCCTCCTCAGTAATATCACCCTCCTGGCAGAAGTAGGGGGCAATGAAGTTACCAACCCCTTTACCGTTACCGAAGTGTATGTTCTTGAAGATCATCTTTGGCATCTTGCCTCGATGTCATTTACCAAACTATTGACCCCCTCAATACAAGATAAACCGTAGCGACTCAATTTATTGCATCGTAAAGATTTCAATACATTACATCCAAAAATTAATTGTGGCACCTCAATAACATTTGGTGTCATAATATCTTGCGGCATCATGTGCAAGCTCCTATTCCTCAAATCTGTTATCCAATATTTTTTGGAGTTTCCAAATCAATATGGCAGGCAAACCATCGTAATCATCCGACCAAGCACATATATTCCAAGCGATTAGGCCTTCTTATCTTGCC
>CALMSX010000072.1 GCA_937872515.1 uncultured Bacteroidota bacterium | reverse complement strand
CTATCCGGTAATAGAATAAAGCCATGTTTACTGTAAAAACGTTCTGCCTCTTTGTCCTGCGGATCTACAATGACAGCATAGGTGCCAAGGGTTTTGGATATGTCATAGCATCTTTTGAGGGCGTCTACCAACAAGAGTTTTCCTATGCCCAGATTTCCCGGCTGCGAAGATCGTGATGTTACACAAAAAGAAAAGGAAGATTGTAGCAAAAAAGAGCTGCTTGATTATGTTTATCAAAAATTAAAATACCCCGCTGAATGTAAGGGTTCCGGCACCAAGGGCATCGTTATGGTTTCTTTTATTGTAGATACCACCGGCTATATTGAAAACATAAAAGTAGAAAAACCACTTTCCCAATGTCTGGATCAGGAGGCCATGAGAGTGGTTAATTCAATGAACTATATGGATCAAAGATGGGTTTCCGGCATGCATTACGGGCAAAAGGCCATCGTGTATTATACGTTGCCGATTAGGTTTAAGGATTAGGGGTTCGTCTGCCTAAGTGTTTTTTTCGATGCATCGCCATTCCTTTTTGTCTGCAATATGTTAAACTCTCGAATCCCTTAGTGGTTAGTTATCATACAACTTATGATAATCTCATGTATCTTTTAAATTTGGCCAAATCCCAATTGATTGTATTTTATTTCAAGTAAATCTTTATAAGCCTTTTTCATCTTGTCTGAAAGAAATGATTGGTCAATCCATGTTATGGCTTTAGATTTGTTTTTTATTATTCTGTCAAAGCTTCCTCTGATTTGTTTTGAGGTCAACCCAAGGTCATTGCCCAGTTGTTCAAAATGTTCTCTCCGCAGCTTTCTTTTCTTTCCGTTCAGTGTCAAGGCAAGTTCCTCCTTGTCGTCAGGATTGATTATGGCAACGTTTAACAAATCGTAGGCAGGAGACAAGACCCAACCGGAAGGACCCTCGATCATGGAGAAGTTTTTCAGGTGCATGTCATTATTTCCCATTAAAAATGAAAAGATAGCGAGGTCCAGGTAAATAACTTTGTCTAGCAAGGGGTTGATTGAATAGAGGCCAATTGCTTTCCCTACTTTCTCCATTGAACTCCTGTATTTATCAAATGCTTCTGTGATCTGAAACATATCGATCATGTGAATCTTCGAATCCGTTTCTGTCCTATCAACCCGTTTTGTTATATAAGAGAGTTCTCCTGATAATAATCGAATCAAGGATGATGGAACTACTTTGATTCCAAACGCTGCTGCGATGCGCATGGTCACATGTTCGTTTTCTGGCATTTCAGGATATTTGTCGGATGGTGGTTTGAATATATATTGACCACCCAGTGCCCCTACCACGGCCAACCTTGTGTCGGATTTTTCCTTGGTTTCTTTAACCAATGACATCGACAGTTTTGCCTGTACACCAGGCACAGCAACACTTCGTTCCACCACATTTTTCGCAAGCTCGTCCATTTGATCCAGGGAATATTCAATTTTGGGAGGGCTCGGTGTTCCAAAAAATTCCAAAGAACATTGTTTGTGAAAGTCATGTTCACCTTCAATGTCTTGATAACAGTATAAGCATCTATTTGCCATCTTCTTCTGCTATTGGTTCTACACTCACTGCACCAACGCAGTTTTGACAACAAGCCAGTAGTAAGCCCATGCGGTCATTTTTATTGATTTTCCAATTTTCAGAAGCTATATCTAACAACCAACCTTCCGGAATCAATCCTTCAAAAAATGGAAACAGTCGTTTTTCAGTATAGGGTTTTGGGCTAACCGGCATTGTAAATGTGATGAATTCATTGGCATGATCCTTTACGTACAAGGCATCGTACTGAAATACATACTCACCATCATCCGTTTCCGTAAGTAAACCAGCTAAATATTCTTTATAAAACACCTTGCCCTGTCTCATTCATTAAATGTTTTACACGGAACAGGTGCCAGTTCATGCCCAAACATTCGAAGCACTAAGTTGACCTTATCCATATTCAGATTGGTTTTACCTTGCTCGATTTTACGAACAACGGTTAACGCAATACCTGCTCGCTCAGCAAATTCTTCCTGGGTCAGACTTACCTCCTTTCTCCGTTCTTTTACAAAAATCGCCAATTGCTTCATTATATGTATTTAAATATAACTGATGCAAATTTAGACAAAATATATGTAATTAAATATAATCATCTTAAATAAGATGTTTTTATATGCAAATAGATATAGATTTTCTTATTAAGATTGTTTTTATATTCTTTTACATATAATTTTTGGGGGCATAAATCACGCTTAATTGCATTTTGCACAGCCATCCCCTCCCATCAATTCCCCGGCGATAAGGTCATGCCAAGGCCTTGTTCCAGCAAAGCAAAATTCTTCAAATGCATGTCCTATTCAAAAAGCCGGGCGATTGATTTCATAGGTAAATGCAATTTGGCTGCGCCTTATGATGACTGAACGGTTTTGGCAATGCCAAAAAAATTGATTGGC
>CALMSX010000071.1 GCA_937872515.1 uncultured Bacteroidota bacterium | reverse complement strand
CAAAATAATGTGAGGGAGTGTGAAGAAATTTCACGTGGCCAGTTTAGTGCCTTTGTAGATGATGGAAAAGAAAGCTACGATGTGGGCATACAACTGGATGAAAGTGGACTTAAGCTGGATCATTATAGCTGTGATTGCAGCGATAAAAATATACTTTGTGCCCATGTGGTAGCGGTATTGACTTTTATGAACCGGGGAGAAAAAAGTGCGGCTACCTCCACCACCTTAAAAAAACTAAGAAAGAAAAAATTAAGTCCTACCGAAGAGCTTTTAGACAACGTAGACAATATTCAGTTGAGGACCTGGATCCTGGAGGAATTAAATTTGAACAAGGAACTGAATTTAAAATTCTTTAATCATTTTTCCAGTCCCACCGGTAAAATATCGGCAGAAGAAATCAACAACCAGGGAGCCGCGTGTATCCAGGCTGTTATTGGCAAAAAGAAGTACATTGAGCCCGTACAACTTAAAGCGCTGTTCGAGGTTTGGCAAAAATATTTAGATACACAAATGCCTGCCATCCTTAATGAAATTGGCAATGAGCAAGGGATGCTCATGGTAGATGCCATTTTCGGCTTCTATGGACTGATCGACAGCAAGGTCAAAAAATCTTCCTCCCGTATTGGCACTCAATTCAACAAATTTGTAGAAAAGCTGAGTGCCTATCTTCAAACCTGTGAAGCAGAAAAAGTTTTTTCATTTCTGCAGCAATTTACCCTCCGCCTCAAGCAGAATGGTAAAGGGTTAAACATTGTTTTGAATCTCATTTATAAGACGGCTCCGGTGCTTACCAAAGAAGCGCATGCCTCTTTATTAAAATTGTATTTAAACAATGTGTCTAAAAACGATTTGACTGAGCCGGAACTAATGCAGTTACTGCTTTATGTCATCCAACATGATTTATTTACGGAATTGCACTCCGACCTTCCTTATACCTTGTTTTACAATGAGTACAATATCCTATTTCTCAACCAACTTCAATTAATTGGAGAAACAGATAAAGTGATTTCGTTGTGTGAAAAATCAATTAAAGGCAATTACCACGAAGTCTACAGCATTCCCTATTATCAAATTTTGGTTAACCTTTATCAACAACGATCAATGCCAAATGAGGCGTTGATCTATCGAAAAAAAATATTTGCGTATTCCCCCAGTTACCTTCTTTATCAGGAAATTTACAATGATCTGGCAACGAATTCCCAAAAGGAATCATTTCGAAAAGAGCTTTTAGGCAGGGGGATTCGAAGAGATTCGGCAGATTATGCCATGGTCTTGGATCTTAAGTTCGGACTTTGGGCAGAAACTGAAGATTGGGGTAAAATTTTGGATAAGTTGGTGGATTATATCTCATTGTTAAAAGCCGAACCCTATCTGAAATATCTTTTCCTGTTTGATGATGCCCTCTTACTCAAAAAATTGTTAATTGAAATTCATTCAAGTTATAGCTATCGCGACAATTTTGATGACGTCCTTGAATTTTTGAAAAGATTCATTACTAAATACTATACAAAGGATCAGGTTTCACAAATGGATAAACGAAATTTCACCAGCTATTCTTCCAGAAACATCATTAATATGATCTTAAACGAGTTTGACTAAATCAAGACACCTCAGATATCTTTATCAGGGAATCCAAAATTTACTTATACCGCTTTCATCAAATTTTTGTTCCACATAAGTTCAAAATACAATTTTTGATCACAAAATAGAAAGTGAGGTGTTTATACGTACTAAATATACACCTCTTTATGATAGTTAATAATGATATCAACTGATTTGATTTTAGTTTCTATATTTCAAAAATATACTTTAATATATTTATCTTTGCTATTTATAAATATCAAACAAATCATATGAAAAAGACAAGTCTTTACTTTATTCCCATTTTATTTATTGCTCTATTTGGCCGTGCTCAAAATCCGGTTTTTGTTAAAGATTTTAATCCCGGTGCTGCTGATGCCATCCAGTCATGGGGTACCCATTTTGTTCAGGTCAACGATAAAATTTTTGTCTCTGTATCTACTTCAACAGATAAGACCGATCTCTATGTTATCAAAAATGAAGAACCTGTGTTTATTAAGACAATTTGTGGTGGATGCAATCCTCCCTCCACCTTGCTTTTAAAGCACAACGATGCTGTTATTTTTACCACAAAAGAAAATAATAACACTCAACTTTGGGTTTCTGATGGAACAACTGAAAACACCCTATTACTAGCAACACTTGATAGTTCACCCCAATACATGTTGGTAGGAAATAATGGTAAGGCATATATCGCAACTCAAAGTAGTTTGTATCTTTCTGATGGAAGTGCTGCCGGTACTAAAAAACTGAATGCCGATCCATTGGATTTTGCCCGTCATCTCGACAATAATGACGACAAAATCTTTTCAGTTTTTAAGAATGGTATTGCTTTTTTAACCAATAAATTTGGGGAAGGCAAAATTCAATATGCAGACGAAATGATTTCGGAATTGGCGTCCTTTGATGCCGGATCTTCTTTTACTGACTTATCCGGATTATGTGAAGTAGCCGGAGGTCTTGTGTTTGCTGTTGAAGACGACGGTGTTTACCATTATTACGCAACTACGGGTGTTAAAAAAACATCCTTCAAAGAGCCGTTAAGAATTTTTGAATTAAATGGAGCCGCGGTTCATTACCATTATGGTGACGGTTTAACCCTGCTTCATGATTTTCCTCTAAAATCAACTTCTTTAATCAAAAAATATGGCTTTACTGTTCAAACCGAAGAATTACCAAGGTCTGTTGTCGGTGATAAAATGGTCATATATATTGATGACTACAACAGTTTTGATAATCTTATTATTTTAATAGATAAGGTCACTAAAAAAGCAACTGATTTAGGAGAAATAAGCCCATATCCATCCAATATGGTCTCCTACAATGAAAATATATTTTTCTTTGACGGTACATTTAATGGTTTTAGTCCTTCACTTTATCATTTGAAAGGCAATCTCGATAAAATAAACAAAGTAAAATCATTGTCTTTCAATTCTAATAGCGGTCCTTCTGTGCTACCCCTGGGAATCCAAAATTCTTCCTTGTTTTTTCTTTCCAATCTGGATGCTACAAAAGGCAGAGAATTGTATAAGATCAGTACTTCTATATCTACATCCACTGAAAATTTATCAGAAGGTGTTGGTTTTAATTTGAACATTAAAAATAATGAGGCAACTATTATCACAAATACAAATTCAGAGTCATTTGACCTCATGGTTTTTGACTTGTCCGGAAAACTATTGTTTAATCGGTTTGTGAATGCAGGCGTTCCACAGTTATTACCTGAATGGAAATCCAATGTAATCATAACAATCATTGACAAAAAATCCGGAAAGATGCTGACAAAGCATGTGTTTATGCCTTAAATAAAAAGAGCGGCTGGTGTTACAGCCGCTCTTTTTATTTTACTAAAGTTACATCTCCGATCTTTAATTTGGATTTGCCACTGACATCTAAGATTTTGAGTTTATACACAAAAACACCCTGCTCTGCCCTACTGCCATTGATGGTGCCGTCCCAGCCTCGTAAGGCGGAAATTTCAACTGCTCTTTCGATATAAACCAGGTTGCCCCATCTGTCATAGATTTCAAATGACTCTATTTTGGTCTTTCCTGTTTTATCCGTGGGCTTAAATACATTGTTGTTGCCCACGCCAAACACATTGGGGAAAAATACATCGTTGTCTACCAGCACCCTGATGTTAAATGTAATCAAACTATCACAGCCCTGGTTTGACAAGATATATGCACTTACTACATGCGGACCATCCGGTACATACACATATTTCAGACAGTTACCGAACGCATCTGTCTGTTCACAATTGTTCTGCTGCAAGCCTTCCCATTGGATGGTGTATGAGCCCGCTATCATCAAGCTTGATATGTCTAACGGTATCTCTTCTCCTTCCTTGACTTCAATTTCTGTCTGTATGTTTCCTCCCGTAATGAAAGTTTCTCTTTCAATGGTGACCTCTTCCTTGTATACTATACAGCTATCGCTGATCTGTTGTTCTATCTTGTAAATCGTTGGTGGGAGTGGCCTTATCGTAAGTTCCTTATCTATGCTGTATTTTATTCCATTGATCAGCACATCAATGATTTCTGATGCA
>CALMSX010000070.1 GCA_937872515.1 uncultured Bacteroidota bacterium | reverse complement strand
CTCCGCTTTTTTTCCTAATTTGCAGGCATGTTGAAAAATGAAAATTATCGACTGGAATGGTGTATTGATGATGCCATCACCGCCTTGCCACACTTTGATCAGGTAGATCAGGTGGAGTGGTGTTCAAGGCTGGACCTCGATGGCCTGACCCCCGATTTCGCTTTAGCTAAACAAGTATTAACCCAGAGCCCTGTGCCTGTGAAGGTCATGCTGAGGAATAGAGGAGGCGATTTTATCTATGGTGATAAGGAAGTGAATGACATCATAGAAACCGGTCTAAAGTTCAGAGAGCTGGGATACGACCGCTTTGTTTTTGGCGCCATCCGCCACGGTCGACTGGATCTCGAAGCGATAACAAAGGTGGTGCAATCACTGGCACCTGCTCATATTTGCATACACAAGGCCATTGATGTTTCTACTGCTATTTTGGCCGACCTTGTCCTTTTGGGAGAAATAAGGGGTATCAATGAAATCCTTACTTCAGGAGGAGCAGCCACCGCCATGCAAGGATTAGAGATGTTGAAAGCCATGCACAAAGAGGCACCTGAAGGCATAGATATCATTGGGGCTGGCAAAATTACACGGGAAAACGTGGACTTGCACCATGAAATATTGGGATTAAAAGCCTATCATGGCAAAAGAATGGTGTAAAATCAGGGTTTTGGCATGAAATTCGTAAACTTTTTAATTAAAATGAGATCCATGTACAGGTTATGGGTAATGATTGCCGTGCTTTCACTGTTCGCTGGTTGTAAGACAGCCAAGGTGCCGGGAAGCAATTTTGCAAGCAAAGAATTTTCGTGGAACAACGCTACTGTCTATTTTATGTTGACAGATCGTTTTAACAATGGAGATAAAAGCAATGATTTTGTACACCCAAAAGAGGCCCCACCAGCCCTGCTAAGGGGATATATGGGGGGAGATGTCAAGGGCATTACCCAAAAAATAAAAGAAGGTTACTTCGACAGCCTGGGTGTCGACGTATTGTGGATGACTCCTCTTATTGAAAACATTGAGGGAAGCGTTGATGAAGGCACAGGCAGGTCTTATGGATTTCATGGTTATTGGACCAAGGATTGGACCGCGATAGACAAACGACTGGGTACCAAAGAAGAAGTGGCTGAAATGGTAAAAACAGCCCATTCGCATGGCATCAGGGTGTTGATGGATGCGGTAGTCAATCACACGGGTCCCGTTACATCCAAGGATGTAAAATGGCCCGATGAATGGGTAAAAACCGGACCCCGATGTATCTATACAGATTATAAGTCAACGGTCAACTGTACCCTGGTAGACAATCTTCCGGATATCAGAACCGAGTCCAATGAAGAAGTAGTGCTTCCGGCATTTTTAGTTGAAAAATGGAAAAGAGAAGGAAGGTACGAACAAGAAGTAAAGGAATTGGATGAGTTTTTTAACACCACCGGCTACCCGCGTCGTCCCTACTTTTACATCGTCAAATGGCTGGTAGACCTCATCAAAGATTATGGCATCGATGGCTACCGGGTAGATACCGCTAAACACACCGAAAGTCAGGTATGGAGCGATCTTTACAGAGAAGCTTCAAAGGCTTACGAAGTATGGAAAAAAGCCCATCCCGGAGAACTGAAAGGGGATACCGATTTTTACATGGTAGGAGAGGTATACAACTATTACATCAGCAATGGCAGGATGTACGATTACGGCGATCGCCAGGTCGACTTCTTTAACGACGGCTTCCACGCCTTGATCAACTTTGATTTTAAATCAGACGCCCACATGTCTTACGAAAAACTATTTACCAAATACGATGTGGCCCTCAACGGCCCCCTTGCCGGTAAATCAGTGCTCAACTACATCAGCAGCCACGACGATGGAGGTCCGTTCGATAAAGAAAGAAAAATGGCCATGGATGCCGGTACCAAACTACTGCTGACCCAAGGCGCCGCCCAAATTTATTATGGCGACGAAACCGCACGTACCCTCACAGCAAGAGCAGAAGGCGATGCCACCCTCCGTTCGTTCATGAACTGGAATGAAATGAACCAGGCTGATAAAAAAGCCATTTTGACCCACTGGCAAAAAATCGGGCAATTCAGAAAACGACACCCCGCTGTTGGGGCCGGTCGCCACCAAAAAATATCAGATGTACCCTACGTTTTCAGTCGCACCCTCAAAAACGGTACCACCGAAGACGCTGTAGTCATCGCCCTCGAAGTCACCAAAGACTACGGCATGGCCGATGTCTCCACCCTCACCACCAATGGCCGTGTAAGGGATGCCTACTCGGGCAAAATCCAAAAAGCTACCGGCGGAAAGGTAAGAGTAGACAAGGGCAAGGTGTATTTGTTCGAAAAAATTTAGACCCCTGACGGAGCACCCGTCCCTACGCCGCAGCGTGGGTGTAGGGATCGGAGTATCGGAGCATCCGGTTGCTCGGTTGCCGGTTGCTCCGTTCCCGGTTGCCGGTTGCTCCGTTCCCGGTTGCCGGTTGCCGGTTGCCGGTTGCCCGGTTGCTCCGAAATCACCGTTTCTGTTTGAAAAAATCTTTGATCAAAGAGGAACACTCCTCCATCATTACGCCAAAGCTGATCTGGGTGTTGGGGTGTAACAATTCCCTGCCATAGCGCATAAAACCTCGTTTATCGTCCTGAGCGGCGTAGACAATGCGGCCGATCTGGCTCCAGTAGAGGGCACCGGCACACATCACACAGGGTTCGAGGGTGACGTAAAGGGTGCATTCATTGAGGTATTTGTGGTTGAGGTACGAAGAAGCCGAGGTAATGGCTATTATTTCGGCGTGGGCGGTGACATCGTTGAGCAATTCCGTTTGATTATAGGCCCTGGCAACGATTTTATTGCCACAGGCTATGACAGCCCCAACGGGTACCTCGTCCTTGTCAAAGGCCTGTAAAGCCTCATTATAGGCCATTCGCATAAAATAATCATCCGTGAAAATGCCGTCCATACCCAAATTTTTGCCAAAAGTAAGCAAAGCTGAAAACTTTGGGAAAAAGCTCTTTTTTCGGCATCATTTTGGCAATTTAAATTTTGTCCGTATTTTTGCACATGGAATCATTCAATACCAATAGCATCAAAATCCTCGAGGAGGCACTTACTTTTGAAGATGTGCTGCTCATTCCAAGCTACTCAGAGGTCCTTCCCAGAGAAGTGAACGTTACCACCCAATTTACCACAGACATTAGGCTCAATGCGCCCATTGTATCGGCGGCCATGGACTCGGTAACAGAATACCGATTGGCCATTGCCATTGCTCGCGAGGGAGGTATAGGCATCATCCACAAAAACATGAGCATTGCCAACCAGGCCGAGCAGGTACGAAAGGTAAAACGTTCTGAAAGTGGCATGATCCTCGATCCGGTTGTGCTCAAGCCCGATTCTCTGGTAAAAGATGCCCATCATTTGATGAAAATCCACAAAATTGGTGGTATTCCGGTTATCGACAGTCAAAATACTTTGGTAGGCATTCTTACCAATCGCGATCTTCGCTTTGAAACCGACATGGGCAAGCCGGTGAGTGAAATTATGACGCGTGAAAAGTTGATCACGGCACCTCAGGGCACCACCTTGATGCAAGCCAAGGAAATCCTCCAGCAATTTAAGATAGAAAAGTTGCCTGTCATCGATGCCAATTACAAGCTGGTTGGTTTGATTACCTACAAGGACATCATGAAAATTGAAAACTATCCCAATTCCAGTAAAGACAATCACGGTCGTTTGTTGGTGGGAGCAGCGGTTGGCGTAACCCATGATATGTTAGACAGGGTTTCTGCTTTGGTAGATGTAGATGTAGACGTAGTGTGCGTAGATACCGCGCATGGCCACAGCAAAGGGGTCCTGGATGCTGTATACAATTTAAGAAAAGCCTTCCCCTACCTTCAAATTGTTGGGGGCAATGTAGCTACCGGAGAAGGGGCACGCGCCCTGGCAGATGCAGGTGCCAATGCAGTAAAAGTAGGGGTGGGTCCCGGCAGTATTTGTACAACCCGAATTGTGGCGGGTGTGGGTGTTCCCCAGTTGTCTGCCATCATGCACGCACATACTGGCTTAAAGGGTACAGGCGTTCCGATCATTGGTGATGGAGGTATCCGCTACACCGGAGATATTGCCAAGGCCATTGTAGCAGGAGCCAATACCATTATGGCAGGCTCTTTGTTTGCCGGCACTGAAGAAGCACCGGGTGAAACCATCCTGCTCGAAGGTCGTAAATTTAAGGTTTACCGTGGCATGGGCTCTTTGGGCGCCATGGAAGGGGGATCCAAAGACCGCTACTTCCAGGATGTTGAAGACGATGTCAAAAAACTGGTACCCGAAGGCATCGAAGGAAGGGTGCCTTTTAAAGGTTCGGTTTCGGAAGTCATGGTACAATACCTCGGCGGACTCCGCGCCAGCATGGGCTACTGTGGCGCCGCAACGATTCCCGATTTACAAAAAAGTAAGATGGTCAAAATTACCAATTCCGGTATTCGCGAAAGCCATCCTCACAACATTACCATCACCAAAGAATCACCCAACTACTCTAAAAACGGGTAATTCAGGCAAGATCAATAGAAGTAGGGTTGCTTTGTCGAAAGCGCCCTATCTCTCTGTGCATTACCGCAAACCACAGCGGAGGAATAAAAGCCAACACCATCATACCGGGATATCCCGTAGGCATTTGCGGACTCTCACCAAAGTGCCGCAGAATCTGGTATTTTCTGCTGGCCTGGTAATGGTGGTCTGAATGGCGGGTCAATTCCAACAATAAAACCCTGCCCAGGGGATGGTTGGAATTCCAGGAGTGCACCGGCATGGTTCTTTCGTAATACCCGGAATCATTTTTCTTTCGCTCCAGCCCGTAGTGCTCAATGTAGTTTACGGTTTCCAATAAAAGTATGCCCATAAACGCAGATATGATATACCAGATTAATACATGGAGGCCAAAATACGAGCCGATGACCACCAGGAGAAGCAACTGGACCACCTGAAATACCAGCATTTCATTGTGTCGTGACCAAAAACGAAGTTGCTGTTTTTCTAATCTTGATTTTTCTATTTTCCAGGCAGAAAACCACGAATCCCGAATAGACCGGATAAAAAAAGAATAAAGGTTTTCATCCCTTCGTGCAGAGGCTGGATCATCAGGGGTAGCTACTTTTAAGTGATGCCCTTTATTGTGTTCGATAAAAAAATGAAGGTAGAGTGTGGTGGCCAGAAGGGCCTTGCTCATCCACTGTTCGTACTTGGTTTTTCGATGTCCCAACTCATGGGCAGCATTGATACCCAAGATGCCGCACGACAAGCCAAAGGCCAATATTTTGCCGAGCCGCTCCCACCAAAGCAGGTTGGCATCCTGCATCTGTACTAAAAAGTAGATAGCCAAAAAATACTGTACTGGCACCAGCCCATACAAGACCCAGTCGTAACTTGCGTTTTGAAGAGCCAGGCTTTCCGAAGCTTCGTCCATGTTTTGTTCACTTCCCCCTACCACCAGCTCAATGAGAGGAATCATGCCAAAAACGGCGATGATGGCCATGTAGGTCACCCATCCATTTTCTCTTAAAGAAAAGAAGATCAAAGCCGGAACAATGTAGGCCCAAATGTATTTCAGCATGTCATAATGTTAATTTAATCTCATTGGTTTAAAATGGTCATAGTTTTGTCAAAACCATTACAGATAACTCAGCCACCATTGCTCTTTGTGTTGGCTCTTGTACCGATCGTAAAAATAACACAAAGGATACAAAAACGCAATAACCCCAATCCATACCACGTAGGTCATGCCCAGCGATAGTCCTTCACCCGGTATGAGGTAGAGGAAGGGAAAATGATTTTCGGGATGATTGGCCTCCGCTACGGTATGACCATTGATAAAGTAAAGTGCCGTTGAAAGGGCATGAATGAGATACAGGTGGATGATGTAATAAAAAAAAGCTGTCCTGCCAAAAATCGTCATCACCCGGGTAAAGCTGTTTTGCACTCGCTCCATATAGGCAAGTAAAATCAATGCGAGGCCCAGCATCACTGATAAATAAAGTAGCGAGGCTGGATACTTGTCTACATTTATAAATGACAATATGGTTAACAAAACTGTCTTTTGCTGCGACCAGTCTACCGGATCTCCATACCAGTTGGTAAAGCGGAGAACCACAAAAAAGGCCAGCAAACCCAGACCCGTACTTAATAAGTTTTTTCTCCTCTTACGCTCTTCATACCCGCCTACATACCACTGTCCCAATCCATAACCCAGCATCATTACACCGGTCCATACCGGAAAAGCGTACACCAACATGGCATTGTGACCCGGCAATATTTCGTGTGCTGTAAAAAATCCATAATGCAAGAAGTCCCACCATAGGGTAGATTGAAAGCCTGGATCATCTTCTATAAAATCAAAAGCATTATGTCCCAAAACAATGAGCAGGCCTGCACCTACCATCACCCGGGTGGGCACCTTAAAAAACACCAGTACACCCATGATGATCATACTCATGCCAATGGCCCAAATTACCTGAAATGGAATAATCTCATAAGCCGGGTTGAAGGTCCAAGCCAGCGAAACAATAAATATTTCTGCAAACACCAGCCAAAGTCCTCGCTTCACAAGAAACGAAGCCAACTCCGTTGTACTCTTTCTCTGCCCCTGTAAAAAGATGGAGGTACCCGACAACAAAACAAAGGCCGGAGCACAAAAATGGGTAATCCACCGGGTCATAAACAAGCCTGGACTGGTAGTTGCCAAATCCAGCGGATCGTGCGTATTGGCCGTGATGTGAAAGTAATCACGGATATGGTCAAGTGCCATAATCACCATGGCCAGCCCCCTCACCACATCAATGGAACTGACTCTGTTATTGTTAATTGCCCCCATTGGTTTTATCGTTGTTGGTATAAATATATGTGTATTTTTTTAAATTAGGGAATAGGGGATGGATTCTGGGAGATAGGTTCTGGGGGATAGGCTTATTCTCTCATGGGGTCTCTACATCAGTTTACAGGTATAGGGTCTATGTACATATGCCAACTTCTCTTCCTTCCTGATGGTCTTCTGCCAAATATCTCAAAGGAGGGGCATTTCAGCTTTAAACAATTATCTTATAGTATAAATACACAACAAAAACTGCATTTTTATTGGCCCCTGTGTGGGAATACCGCCAAAACTGAGATTTATCGGCACAAGCATAGGAATATTTATTGTAGCTCACGTCTTTGCTTATTTTCTTCAACCGCTTAAAATTATCTAACAACCTACTCATTATAATTAATCAAAATTTAAAAAATTCTTTAATACATAAAAAAATAAATCCCAACGGATAAAATAATGTAAAAACCACTATTTGTAAACTAAATCCGATTGGCTTAATTTAACATCTTTGCTCGCATTATTTACAAAACAAAACCAGCTTAAACCATGAAATTTTTACACCAAAAAACAGCCGTCTGTTTGTTGTACGGGTCGCTATTGGTATTCTTCATTTCCTGTAAACAGGAAAAAGAAATAACAGGCACAATGACCGCACAGGAGCTCCATCAGCTCAACCAGGGACTCATTGAAATATCGATGGAAGATGTGTACAACCCGCCCATTGCTACTCGAATTTTTGCCTATTCCAACATGGCTGCCTTTGAGGTCAACAGCCATCGCACGGGGAAGTCATTTATGGCACAACATACGGGCGATTCACTTTTTTCGGTTCCTACACCGGCTTGTCCTGATTACGATCTGGCAGCACTTTTTGCCTTTTGTGAAGTTTCAAAATCTTTGGTGTTCAGCGAATACATGGTCGACACTCTGTATAACCGACTCTCTCAAAAAGCCATGGCCAAGGGGCAATCTGAGGCCACCATCAAAGCCTGTAAAGAGTACGCTACCACAGTGGCCGATCAAATGAAATCGTGGATTAAAAAAGACAATTACAAAAATGTCAAATCGGGTGACCAGTACACCATTCACGGCATCGATAGTACCTGGGCCCTTACCCCACCCGACTATGCCCAGGCATTAGAACCCAATTGGTACAAGTTAAGGCCCATAGTATTAAAAAGTCCTACTGAACTTTTACCTCCGGCCAGGCCTGCTTTTAGCAAAGAAAAGGGCAGTGAATTTTTTAAGAATGCAGTCATGGTCATGGACGAAGGCAATCTCAAAGATTCCTTGCACCAAAAGACCGCATTTTACTGGGACGACAATCCCAATGAGTTTAATGACAGTGGACACAACACACACTTCAAACACAAGGTCAGTCCACCTGCCCATTGGATCAACATTACCCGCCAATACTTACAAAATGCAGGTGCTGATTTGAGCCAGTGTTTTACCGCTTACAGCGCCGTATCGGTGGCGATGTTTGATGGCATGATCACCTGCTGGGGCATCAAATACAGAGAAAACCTGATCCGTCCGGTCACCTACATCAACCGATACCTCGATAAAAACTGGAAGCCACTTATCCAGACACCTCCTTTCCCTGAATATACCAGTGGCCACAGCACCGTTTCCGGAAGTGCCTCCATCATCCTTGAATCCTTATATCCCAACACAGCGGTAACCGATTCAACGGAGGTTCCTTTTGGCTTTGCTCCGAGGACCTTTAAAACGGCCACTGAAGCCGGTAGAGAAGCCAGTGATTCCCGCTTTTATGGTGGCATCCACTACAAATTTGGGGTAGATAACGGCTTTGCCAACGGAAATGCCATTGGCCAACACATATTAAACACACTTACGAAATTTAAATAATTTTATGCTGACCGTTACCTATCGATTCGTCCTTTCTTTACTTTTTTGCCTAATACTGATTACTTGCAAATCGGGCAAGGAGGAAGCCACGGGTGAGGGTATGCTCAATCAACCCATAAAGCAAAAACAAATCGAAGGCCTGTTTGAATATGTAGATGCATCTCAATCCGGCCTGGCCTTTGTCAACAACATGCCCGATTCGCTGGCAGCCTATATTTTTAAATACGAATATGCTTTCAACGGTGGTGGCGTAGCCATTGGCGACATCAACAACGACCAATTGCCGGATGTCTATTTTTCAGGTACCTTCGATCGAAACCGACTCTATTTGAATCTTGGCAATATGAAATTTAAAGACATCACCGATCAGGCCAGGGTAGATGGGGGTGCCGGTCTAAAAACAGGTGTAACCATGGCAGATGTCAATGCAGATGGTCTGCTCGATATCTATGTGTGTAAGTCAGGCCACTTTCCAAATCCTGCTTACAGAGCTAATGCACTCTACATCAACAAGGGCAATCTGCAGTTTAGTGAAGAAGGGGCTAAATACGGACTCCAGGATGTAAGTTATTCTACCCAATCGTACTTTGCCGACTTCGATACCGATGGAGATCTTGATATGTTTCTGATCAATCACCCTTTGGGTTGGGATAAAAAACACGACCTCAATGCCAGCGACGATGGTTATGGCAATCTAAAAGTAATCGAAGATACTACAAGAGTGAATGTCAGCGACAGACTCTACATCAACGAAGGAGGTAAATACTTTGATCGTACCAAAGCCTATGGCGTAGACAACATCGCCTTTGGGCTGGGGGCATGCATTTACGATGCCAACGATGATGGTTATCCCGATATCTATGTGGCCAACGATTATTCAGCTCCCGATTACCTCTACATCAACCAAAATGGCAAAAGATTTGTAAACCAGGCCAACACTGCCTTTCGACACATACCCAACAGTTCCATGGGCTGCGACGTACTCGATGCCAACAACGACGGTCACTTTGACCTCTTTGTCAACGACATGATGCCAGAAAAAGACGATCGCATGAAGGTAACCCGCAGCATTGTCAAAAACTACGATTCCCATCTATTGGGTCGTAAGTTGGGCTACCACGATCAGTTTAGGTTCAATACTTTTCAGATGAGCAATGGCGATGGCCAGTATTCTGATATTGCCCTGATGACCGGTACCTATGCCACCGATTGGAGCTGGGCCGTGTTGGGAGAAGATTTTGATTACAATGGCCATCAGGATCTATTTATCACCAATGGCTACCTCAAAGATATTTTCCACCAGGACTACCTCAAATATGAAATGGATTCTTTGGTGAAAAATACACCTGCCAATCAAGTGACCAAGGCCTGGAGTCAGCTCACCAAACCAGTGAAACTTACCAACTATTTTTACGCCAACAATGGTGGTCTTTCATTCGACAATGTAAGCACTGTGTGGGCTACTGACAAACCTTCTTTCTCCAATGGAGCTGCCTACAACGACCTCGACAATGATGGCGATCTTGATCTTGTGGTCAACAACTTCAACGATGCAGCCTTCCTGATGAAAAATACCGTCATGGAAAAAAACAAGCCCAATTATGTGCGTATTTCGCTCAAGGGAGATCAGGGCAATGCCCACGGCATAGGAAGTGAGATTACGGTTTATTTTACAGATGGTAGCCTTCAAAAAAAATTATGCCAGCCAGGCAGAGGGTTTTACTCCTGTGTAGACACCCGGGTACATTTTGGCTTTGCCAATGATAAGTCGATAAGCCACATCACCGTTAAATGGCCCGATCGCAGCCTGAAAAAATATACCGTTACCAAAACAGGCCCCATTCAATTGCTCAAAAATGAAGGTCAGGCCACTGCAAAAGAACCAAAACCTGCCTTGGTGGTGACAACATCCGGTTTTCCTTTTACCCACAAAGAAAACGAATACATCGACTTTAAAAGAGAACTCCTGCTCCACTTTGAAAACAGCAGTGAAGGACCGTGTATAGCCAGTACCGATGTCAATGGCGATGGCAGTGCTGAAATTTACATCGGCGGTGCCCACAACCAGACGGCGGGATTGTTTACCTTACAAGGCGATAGTTGGAAACCCATGCCCATTGCCGACTTTGAAAATGATAAAGTGTACGAAGATACCGGTGCAGCCTTTGCCGACTTCGACAAAGACGGAGACCAGGACCTGATGGTGGTATCGGGGGGATATCAGTTTGAAGCGGGCAATCGAAATTACCAGGTGAGGTACTACCTCAATCAGGGCAAGGGAGATTTTAAGAGAGAGGTCAAAAATTTTCCCTATGTGCTCACCAATGCCGCGTCCATCACTACGGGCGATTGGGACAACGATGGAGACCCCGATGTTTTTGTAGGCGGCGGTGCATGGCCCGGCCAATATCCAAAAGGTGATAAATCATTTTACTTACAAAACAACAAAGGAACCTTTAGCATAGCAACATGTCCCGGTGAACTCAATGAAGCCATCACCAAGGCTGCAGTGAGTGCCGACCTCGATGGCGACCAAAAACCAGAATTGATAACGGCAGGTGAATTTCAGCCCATCCGCATCTTTAAGTGGAACGGGCAGTGGCAGCTTAGCCAAACCATCGACAAGTCGGAAGGACTCTGGCAATGTCTTTATGTAGCCGATGCCGACCAGGATAAGGCGCCCGAAATTTATGCCGGCAACCTCGGTCTCAATAGCTTTTTGGTGGCCAATGAAAATAATCCTATGCGCATATACGGTGGCGACTTTGATGGCAATGACGAGTGGGATGCCATCCACTGCCTCAATAGGGAGGGTAAAGACTACCCCATCCACCACCTCGAAGAACTGCAAACACACATGACCTCGCTGCGCAAAAAATACCTGAGGTACAAACAATTTGCCAATCAGACCCCACAGGATATCTTTGGTGACAAGCTGAAAAAAGGGAAAATTTATAATGCTTACCAAATGGCCAGCATGGTCTTTTACAAAGAGGGCAATGGATACAAAGGGCTGGCCCTTCCCACCGAGGCCCAAGCTTCGATGACAAAAGCCTTTACCACCCTTACCATAAGCGGACAATCATACATAGCTGGCATTGGCAACTTTTACGACACCGACTTTGAATACGCTCGATACGACGCCGGCAAGGGCTACCTGCTGTCAGCAGACAAAAATCATAGTTACAAAGTCGCTACTGTGCCCGGCTTTAAGGCCTATGGCAACCTGCGCTCCCTGGCCACCCCCGATGCCCATACCCTGGTGGTGTGTGGCAGCGATGAAGTGTGTAGGGTAATGAGGTGGAAGTAGGGAGGCTGTCAAATAGAATATTAAAGGTAAATGGACCTCATTCAAAAAATAAAAATCGCCTTCGAAACACATTCCCCGGAAGGCATCAAAGAATGTCTGGACCAGGGTCTGAGTCCAAATGAAATTGTCGATGGCAGACCCCTGGTTGATGAACTCATCAACATGTACTTGCGTAGCCCTCACTTTAAAATCTGCATGCAAACATTAGTGGAAAAAGGTCTGCAATTTGAAGATAAAATTTTATTGGCCGTTCTCACAGACGACGCAGTCAGCTTAGACCAACAACTATCGGCAAAGCAGGAAGCAATCCATAATAAATATACCCTTCAATGCACATTTACACCCCTTATCGATGCTTCCCTGCTCCACCTCTGTGCTGAATACAACCATACAGCTTGCGCCTATATCCTATTGAAACATGGCGTTGATATCAATACCAAAGCCGGCCTGGATGAACACGGCTTTGGCGGCCAAAGCCCCATCTTTCACACGGTCAACCAGCACAACAACAACAGCAAAGAAATGCTCGAGCTTTTGCTTTCTCACGGAGCTGACCTCACCCTCACCGTCAAAGGTCTCATCTGGGGCAAAGGTTACGACTGGGAAACATTTATTCCTTCTGTCAATCCCATCAGCTACGCCATGATGGGCCTGCTACTCCAGTTTCAGAGAAAAGAAGAGCAGATATATGAAGTTGTATCGCTCTTGCAAAAAGTGAGATATGGCAGCACGTAATGATCGTAGAATGTGCCGAATGAATTTTATCAAATTAAGTAATACGAAAATAATATTTAATTTACTATGTTAGTCTATTTTAATCAAACAATAAAATTTATGTGAACACAGCGTATCTTATAAACGCGTCTGGTTTCAATTCAAAATTGTGCAATCAGTATCACTTATAGCAACGACAGGTGAATTAAGAATTAGTTAAATACTGGTTATTTTACAATTGAAAATTATAAATACTGATGTAGATTCAACTATACCTTTAAATAGTAACTTTTGCAAGCTCAATAATAGCTAAAAATTAAGAAATTAATTTGCATTAATTTTTAATACTCCAAACTTTCAATATTTCATAAGTCAATATATCTCCAAATCATCATAAAATAACATATGTTTAGATATATAAAATAATTTATATCAATGCTAGAATATATTATTATTATATTTTTGAGTATATATTCATAATACAAACTGTGCTACAATTATTTCTCTAAGTCAAATTCCAATCTCTCTTTATCTTTGCTATAATAATATATTATAATATAGTTCAAAACTCAATAATTCTATTAGCAAAATAGAACTATAAATAAATATTTGGATGCGTAATATACTCTTAGGGTAGAATAATTAATTGTATATTTGCTGTAGATCTAACAATGAAATTGTCAAATCCTTGCTAATAGTCACTCCTATTTCAAACACTAATAATAGTAAATATGCCATTAATAGAATCCATAGTAACAAAATTAGCCATTGATGTCATAAAATGGCTGGTAAATCAGAATATAAAAACTTTTACAGATTCAGAATATAACGAATATGAAAAAGAACTCATCGATGTGATTTCTTCTTCAATCACCTTATTTAAACAAAAATACGATGTTGTCACAAAATCAGGGAAAATACATTTTTGTACTTCACAAATAGTATTAACTGAACTATTAAAGTTTAGGATTTCTCAATTTCCAAATATAAACGATTTAAATAAAGCCATTCAGAGTGATAAAAGAGTTGAGCCTCCTACAGAAGATGAATTAAAGAATTTCCTTGAAATATTTTCAGAAAATTTAAATAAATCCTCTAAAATAAATGTATTAAATATTGAAAACAACTATAAAGAGGAAATATTCAATATTTCAGCTCAACTTAAAACATTTTCCGAAGCTATATCAAATTTGAAAAAAGAAGGACCTATAGAACTTATTGAAGAATGGATAAAAAGGCTAGATGAAGTTACAAGTAACATAGAAAAATTTAAACCCAAAACAGCTCTTGATATAATTGAAAGACTGGAAACAAGTATTTCCACAAAAGGGATATTAGTTGAAGATACATTGAAAGGGAAAATTATTTATCTTAAAGCAATCTGTGAGAATGAAATTCAAAGTAGAGGTATTGAAAAAGAGGCCGCCGAAAAATTTATTACAGCTCATAATTACTGTCCTCTGAACTTTGCATTTAAAATAAATGCAGGTTTAGGATACTTGGTTCTGGGAGAAACAGCAAAGGCAGTAAAATTAGCAAAAGAAATAATAGAAAAGGAGGAATTTCACCCTGGCGCCTGGGCTATTAAAATTTTTTCGAAAGGTCCAGATTTCCGGCATTTCCTCAACAAAATACCAATTAATGTAAGAAATAAATTAGAATTTAAAGCTCAAGTTGGATATTGGATTATGACCAAAAAGTATATTAATAATATTACAGATTTGGATGCCCTTGGACTAAATTTAGAAATAACTAATGAAAATATACCTAAATTAATAACATATAAAAACAAATGGTTTTGGGAAATAGCAGTATTATACCTAATAAACAAAATTTATGAACTTAATCCCATTATTAAATCTAATGGATTTGATACATATATAATTGACGACGTTAATTATAAATATTTAAATGACATATTAAATAAAATAGTTAATGCAGTTGATGGTAGTGAAATTGAAAATAATTATATCTGGTATAAATTTCAAAAATTACTTGGAGATTTTTATATCAATAAAGATAAGAACAATATTGCAAATCTTGAATCTACCTTCAATAAAATTAGAAATAAACAATCAACTGATATTATTCAAATGGGCCAAGTATACAATTCTTTTGGAACTCTTGAATATACAAGCAAAACAATCAAATTAATCGAAGATTTTGCCGAAACATCAAACCCTACACTTTGTATGTTTAGTAGTTATAATTACTTAATTCTAAATAATATTACAGAGTCAATAGTTTGGTTTAAATATTTTTTAGCATTATATTCAATCATTGACGAGAAAGTATTTTATAACATTATAGAATATTTAAACTTTCTTCAAGAACAAAGCCCCGAAACAGTAATCGATATAAAAGTAATAGTAAAATCAAAAACCTTTGATCCACCAGCACTTAAAGACTTATATGAAATTTTAACTAATTACTCAAATCTAGAAATTAATATAGATGAAGCTTGTTTTGAAAATATTAAAACTCAAATTGACAGCAATAATGAAAACTTGCGATTTTATATTGCCCTTGGCTATTATCTTAACCACATGCCAAATGAAACAGCTGCTTATTTAAATAACAAAATTGATAAAACTAAACCTTCAAAAGAATTAAAACTATATTGCCAATCTTTATTTGTAGGTGATGGTGACAAATTAGAACTACTTTCTATCATTGAAAGATGGAGAAAAATCTATTCATTAGATTATGATTTAGTTCGAATTGAATTGATGATACGTGAACTGCTAAACAGATGGGATATATATCTTGAGATAGCAGAACAAGCACTATTGATATTTCCCGAAGATGAATATCTGATTTTTACATATTTCCATGCATTAGATAATATAGGAGATTTTGAACGAATAAAAAATAATTTGAGTTTTTTTCATAACCGAACATTTGATAGTGAACGAATCGGTATAGCACTTTTCCGTATTATTCTAAACGCAGGATTTTCTACTGAGGCTTTAAAACTTCTTTACAATTTGGCTTCAAAAAAGAAAAATGTACAAGCGCGGTCCCTATATGTATCATCATCTATATATCTTCCTCAAGACTTTTTCAATGATTATCCTACCGTAAAAATAGGAACTTACGTAGAATATGAGTTAGATGGAAAAAATGTTGTGATATTTATCGACAATGAAAGTTCTCAAACAGAACTAGGCAAGGCACTTATGAACAAAACAGTAGACGATACAACCATTGTTGGCACAAAGGCGTTTTCAGGAAAGCAAATATCAGTGAAGATAATCAAAATTATGAATCAATTCACTTTACTATTCAGAGAGATTCTAAAAGAAGCTGAAAATCCATTGTCAGGTCATAAGCTGGAATTAATAAAAATAGATAGCACTGATACAGATAGTATTAATAAGTCTTTGATAGAAAGCTTAGGCGAAATGGGTTCAATGAAAAAGAATTTCTCTGAAAATGAATTTGAAAAGTATTATAAGAGAACAAGTTCTTTTACTGAAATTACAAGTTTAATATTTGATAATAATAGATTTGACGCCTATTTTTACTTAACTTCTCCGCTAGGAAAGCAATTCATGGCAATCTCACCTAACTTAAGTAATTCCCAATCGATTAATGATGAAAGTAAATTTGTTCTTGATTTTACTTCTGTTTGTTTATTTTTTCAACTTAGTAATAAATTCGCTTTAAAATTTAAACATAAATTTATTATTTCTGCTTCAATTAAAAAAGAACTTTCAGCTGTTATAACCAAAACCAAACTGAACCCAGAACCGAAGTTATCAATTAATATAACTAAAGAAGGGGTTGTACCATATTTATACCAAGAAGGTAACAAAGAAGTACAATTGGAATTTTTAGGTAAATTAATTGAATGGTTGAATGAATATTGTGAAATTGATTTTGTGGAAGAAAAACTGAACTTAATGTTAAAAAAGCACGCACAAGGCCAAGAAATTAATAATATTCATCATGACCTGATTGATATTCAATTTCTTGTTGACCGCCCTAACTATTTTATATTATCTAATGACTTATTTTATTATACGAATTTGAACTTAAAATTATCAAATATATTAAGCCCTGAGTTTTATCTTAGTAAATACCATAGTAAGTATATTCTTGAGTGCAGTAAATTTATGCTGAAAAGCAATTATGTTGGAATCACAATTCATTTTGATATTCTTAAAAATGAATATATCAATATGATTCATGGTAAAGAAAACAAATATCAATTGTGTCTTGAAAATTTAGATTATAAATGGAACCCTAATCTCGAACATGTTAATGTCATAAGTCGTTTCATAAAATGGATTTGCCTTTCCAATGATATTGATAAAGGGAATATAAATAATGCAGTTTTTACTTTGTTAATATCATCTCTAAAGACTGCTCCTCCAAATTTCATATTGACGCTACGTGAAGAACTAAATAAACAGTTGTCAGAGTATATTGTATTAAAACTTCATGTCAACCTGATATTGCTACAA
>CALMSX010000069.1 GCA_937872515.1 uncultured Bacteroidota bacterium | reverse complement strand
TGGCACAGACATTTTGAACATTTCGAACATTTGAGCGAAGCGTTAACATTTGAAAATATTACCTTTGCACCTCAAACACAAATTATGGCTGATAACAAGATCATCTTTGCCATGGAGGGGGTTACCAAAACCTTTCCACCGCAAAAACAGGTATTAAAAAATATATGGTTGTCTTTCTTTTATGGGGCAAAAATAGGGGTGCTGGGTCTGAACGGGTCCGGTAAGTCCAGCTTGCTCAAGATCATTGCCGGAATAGATACCAACTATGAGGGTAAGGTAACCTTTGACAAAGATTATAAAATTGGATTTCTGCAGCAGGAACCCCAGCTCGATGACACCAAAACGGTGCGCCAGATCGTAGAAGAAGGGGTGCAACACATTGTAGACATCGTGAAGGCTTATGACGACATCAATATGAAGTTATCAGAACCTATGGATGATGATGAGATGATGAAGGCCATCGAGGTCCAGGGAGAGCTGATGGAAAAAATGGATCATTACAATGCATGGGAGCTCGATTACAAGCTGGAAACGGCTATGGAATCGCTGCGTTGCCCCTTGGGTGATACCCCGGTCAATATTTTATCCGGAGGAGAGCGCAGAAGGGTAGCCTTGTGTCGCTTGTTGTTGAGCCAGCCCGATATCTTATTATTGGATGAGCCTACCAACCACCTGGATGCTGAGAGTGTGCACTGGTTGGAACAATATTTACAAAACTTTCCCGGTACGGTCATTGCTGTAACCCACGACCGTTACTTCCTGGACAATGTAGCCGGATGGATCCTGGAGCTCGACCGCGGAGAAGGTATTCCATGGCAGGGCAACTACTCCAGCTGGTTGGAACAGAAGGCCAAACGATTGGAAATGGAAGAGAAAACCGAATCCAAACGAAGAAAGACCCTCGAACGGGAATTGGAATGGATCCGCATGGGGTCCAAGGCCCGCCAAGCCAAAGGAAAGGCCAGGTTGAATGCGTATGACAAGCTCCAGAATGAAGAGAGTAAGGAAAAAGAAGCCAAACTCGAATTGTTTATCCCACCTGGCCCCAGGCTCGGTGATGTGGTGATCGACATTCAGGGCGTTTCCAAGGCCTTTGGCAACAGGGTTTTGATAGATAACTTTTCTGCCAATATCCCTAAAAATGCGGTAGTAGGCATCATTGGTCCCAATGGTATGGGTAAGTCTACCTTGTTTAAAATGATCATGGGCAAAGAGCAGCCCGATAGCGGTAAAATAGTAATTGGTGATACGGTTAACCTGAGTTATGTTGACCAAAGCCACGAAGACCTGATGCCGGAAAAAACCGTATTTGAGGTTACAGGCGACGGCAATGAACTCATTAAAGTAGGCAACAACGAAGTCAATGTAAGAGCCTACCTGTCTAAGTTCAACCTCGGAGGATCCGACCAACAAAAAAAGGTTGGGGTACTATCAGGGGGTGAAAGAAACCGACTCCACCTGGCCATAACGCTTAAAGAGGGTGGCAACGTACTGCTGCTCGATGAGCCTACCAACGACATCGATGTCAATACCCTTCGTGCCCTGGAAGAAGCCATCGAAAACTTTGCCGGCTGTGTAATGGTGATCTCCCACGACCGTTGGTTTATAGATCGTTTGGCAACCCACATCATCGCTTTTGAAGATGAAGCCCAGGTTGTTTATTTTGAAGGAAACTTCTCAGATTATGAGAAGATGAAATTGGAAAAATATGGCAATGTTTCTCCAAAGCGCCCACGATTTAAGAATCTGATGTAAGATCAATCGTCGCCCGCCATAAAGGCAATTTCACCGTTGGCCATGATTTCCATGGCAAAGGGCTGACTTTGCTGGGCTAAAAATTCTGAGTCGGCATGGTGGGCACCGGCTGCTATGTGGATAATGGATTCTTCATCAATTCGGGCCACAGATTTTTTGATGATGTCGCCTTCTACAATGGTGCCGCAAATGGGCTTTCTGGATATTACAGCGTGTTGCTCGTTTAAAGTGACCATGATAAACTCATAGCGCATCAGACTGGCCTTCCAGTAAACCATAGCTACAATGTCTTTATACGGCTTAAACCGAAAACAGGGCATGTATTCTGTAAATTCATCCGCCTCCTGGCCTCCTTCCCATACCTGGATAAACTCCGTTGTCAATGCTACCGGCAAAGGATCATTGCTGCCGTTGATAATATCTGCCGATTCGTCTGTCAATGTTACAGGCAAGGTGATTTCCGGAAAGTAGCCCAATAAGGCTTCAAAACTTTTCAATGGTATTATTTTTCTGAAGAAAGAAATGATTGAAGATCCGGATATACCTGCACCCTAAGGGCAGCATCCGCAGCATTAAGAGCACGATGGCCTTCAAAAGGTATGACCCTGGCAGCCGTATATCCTTTTTCCTGAAGTTTTTGTTTCAACAAACGGGCGTCTTCATATCGCGTTTCATAACCGCAAAGGTATTCATACTCACCATGAATGTTTTTTATTACAGACATGTAAGGAAACTCCAATAACACATCACTGCGTACCATTTGTCGGGCAGTGGTAAACCTCACCTTGTAAACCAGCGATTTTCTGCCATCCATGTAAGTAGCATATGCCGGGCTTTTTACATCCTGGTTCAACACCGGCAGGTCTTCAATGATTTCTGTCGAAAGCAAATTGACATTGCCCGGCAATAATTCTAATCGCGTATTGTATCTTGAATCGTTGATCACCATGGGAAAAGTTGATCCATAAGAACAAACATCAATTCTATCAGCCGATATGCCAGTGCTCACAAGGGTGGCGGCTACCCTTTCTGCTCTTTTGATGGTAAAAAACAGAGCTGTTTCTTTCTGTTTGTCAACCGCACTGTGCCCGATGATCGTCAATCTGGTTTCAGGAAAACTCTCCATCAGATTGCGAATGGTTTTGAGCATGATCTGGTTGTTGGGCGACAAAACATCTTCGTCGTTGGTAAAATACAAAGGCGCAATGGCAAAACTTTTTACCCCCACCGAAGTAGCTTGTTTCACCGGGTTTTCATCTTTTACCGGTGCTTCCATGCTGCGATCGGCAAACATAGGCAGGTCTTCTATGTAATTGAACTGATCGGTAATTTGTTCTTTGAAGTAAGCAACATAGATATCATATCCCCCAAAACCTTCTGTGCGATTGCTTGAAAACAAGAGTTGATTGCCATCGTTGGATACCATGGGGTCGATGTCATCCTTGCTGCTGTTGATGGGCTGTCCGAGTTGAACTCTTTCTGTCCATGTTCCTGAATTCAGGTCGTAACGGGATGCAAAAACATCAAATCCGCCGAGGCCGTTGATGTGGTTTGAGCTAAAAAACAAAACACTGCCTCCCTTGGTAAGATAGGGTGCCTTTTCGTCGTAAATCGAATTGATCCCATTGCCCATGTTGACAGGCGTCTGCCATTGTCCTTCTTTAAATTTGCAAACATAGATATCATAACCACCATAACCTCCCAATCTGTTGCTGGCAAAAACCAGGGTGCTGTCGTTAAAAACCCTCAGGTCTTTGTCGCCCAATGTTGGATCAAAGGGTGAGATGAGGCTGCCAATAGCAATCACTTCGGTCTCGGCTTCTTTGAAGGTATCGGTCATCAATCTGGCAGATCCCTGGGCGTATCGGAGGTAGTACATCACAGAGCCATCCCTGCTGAAATCCTGGATGACTTCGTTTTGGGTGGTATTTTGAACCGGGCCAAAGGCCTGAATGGGAGAGTAATTGCCTCCCGCCAGTTCAACGGCATACAAGTCGTAAAAATAACGATTGCTCAACTCGTCGGTAGCGCCCGACTTACTCCTAGGGCCACCGGCCGACTGTTCGCGGTTGGAGGCGTAATAGTATTTATTTTGAAAGTTGGGACTTTGGATCGGTGATATTTCATCGTATGCAGAATTGGCTGCACTGCCCAGGTTGTCTACGTAGGCAAGCTGGGGCAGGTGGATCAATTTGGGGCTGAATTCACAGCGCTTGATTTCCATGATGATGGCATCTGTTTCTGCACCTCTTGCATCGCCCAGGGCCTTGAGTTGATTTTTAAAATAAACCGCAGCTTCAGCATAGTTGCCCAGGGCCTGATAACTTTTGGCTACATAGGTGTAAATGTCTTTTTGGCTGCTTCCCTTTTTAAAAGCCTCCTTCATGAGGTCGATGCAGGCTTGTGGCTGATGCAAATGGTAAGCACAGACCGCTTTCATGTAAAGAGCTTCTGCATCTTCTTTCAACTTATCGTAGGCATCGAGGGCCTTGATGGCTTCAGAATAGTTTTCTCTTTCAAACAAGGCCACTGCCTGTTTTTTGAGCACCTTTTGCCCTACTGCGGTGGTGTTGGCCCACCCGGCAAAGATCAATGCAGCCAAGACGATAAATCGTTTCATCAAATGGTTTCTCCTTTAAAAGCTTCCAAATAATCAGAGATGCGTTTGAGGAAGGCACCTCCCAAAGAACCATCAACGATCCTGTGATCGTAAGAAAGAGAAAGAAACATCATGTGCCTGATGGCTATCACATCGCCGTGTTCGGTCTCAATGACCGCCGGTTTTTTTACAATGGCACCGGTGGCAAGAATGGCTGCCTGCGGTTGATTGATAATAGGAGTACCCATGAGGTTGCCAAAGGTGCCCACATTCGTAATGGTAAAAGTACCATCCTGGATTTCTTCCGGTTTTAATTTATTCTGCCTCGCCCTGTTGGCCAGGTCATTCACTGCCTTGGTCAGTCCTGCCAGATTGAGGTAATCGGCATTTTTGATGACGGGTACAATGAGGTTGCCTGTAGGCAGGGCCGCCGCCATACCAATGTTGATCGATTTTTTAACAAGGATCTTACTTCCCTCCACCGAAACATTGACCAATGGATAGTCTTTGATGGCCTTCACTACTGCATCAATAAAAATGGGTGTAAAGGTTATTTTCTCACCATATTTTTTGGCAAAAGCATCTTTGTTTTTTTCTCTCCACCTCACCAGATTGGTTACATCGGCCTCTACAAAAGAAGTAACGTGGGGTGAAGTTTGTTTTGACATCACCATGTGGTCGGCAATGAGCTTTCGCATGCGGTCCATCTCTATGATCTCCACACCCGGTCCAGGTACAAAAGCTGCATTGTTGCCTGGTGCTGATACAACAGAAGCTACCGGAGCTACCGGAATTTGAATCGAAGGCGCTCCTTGCTGGCGTTGGGCTACAAAACCCAGTATGTCTTTTTTTGTCACCCTGCCTTCCGCTCCGGTGCCGGCTATGGCATCCAGTTCGGCGGTGGTAACATTTTCTTCTTTCGCAATGTTGCGCACCAGTGGGGAGTAAAAACGGTCTCCAGATCTGGCTACGGTAATATTCGTAGCTTGTTCAGCCACACTTTCTGCTACTTTTTCAACAAGTGGGGCGGCTTCTGTTGTCGCAGCTTCCATCTCCACTTTTACAGGTCCCGGGTCTGAGGCAGATTCACCCTCAGTTGAAATGACGGCGATGACCTTGCCCACAGGAACAACTGCACTTTCCGGAAACAAAATTTCAGTAATGACCCCTTCTACCGGAGAAGGAACCTCAGAATCCACCTTATCGGTGGCTACTTCAAGGATGGTCTCATCCTGGGCTACCTTATCGCCCACTTTTTTATTCCATTTGAGGATGGTGGCCTCAATGATGCTTTCTCCCATCTTGGGCATTACCAGGTCAACTCTTGCCATCTGAAAATGATTGAAAAAGTAAATTTAATTTGGTTAGTTGCTGCAAAATTACAAAAAATTTGGCAGACCCGCCAGAAATAGGGAGGGTCACAGAATTTTACACAAGTTCAAGTTGAACACAGATTTACACATTCAATTTGTTCCTATTTGTACTTATTCTCCTTCGGGTTTCAGGCCCAGGGTCACCACCAGGTCTTTAAGGGCTGGATTTTTGGTCACCATTTTTTGATAAATCTCTCTGGAAGTAAGCTTGGTTTTGATGGCGCTGAGTTCTTCGTACTCGGGAAAAAGCTCTTTTTTGACATCCACATTCAGCACCAGATCTTCGGCCTGGAATTTAGATCTTATTTCTGCAATTAGGTCGGTTTCATGCAAAACCAGTTCTTTGATAAACAGTGTAGGCACAGCAACTTTTATGGTCTTGCCTTCCAACTGGATGAAGGTATTCATCAGCGCATTGCGCGTGCTTTTGGAAGAATGTTGATCTGCGTAGGTCTTAAAAAGAGCCGTAATGGCGTCGTCTGTGATGTCTTGTTCTGCCGCCTTTTTACTGGCCTGCTCTTTGCGAATGGCTTCCCTGATCCGGTCGGCACTGGACAGTCCAGGGGTATTGGTGATAGGCTGAGCTGTTATATTGGGTTTGGCAGAGGTCTCAACCGATTTGGCAACCGGGGGTGCTGGTGCTGGTGACTCTTTTGGGGTTGGACTTTCGAAGGCAGAAGGGCTGTTAAAAACCTCATCGCTTTGACTTACATCATTTTTTTTTTAACGCCGTCTCCCTGAGGGGCAAAAAAGTCGGCTGCATAGGCTTGTTTGGCATAACAAAGCTTGCTCAATGCTATTTCGGTGTGCAATCTTTTGTTGGCAGCCCTGCCCAGGGTAAGGTCACAGGTGTTGAGGATTTGTAAGGCTGTGAGCACAAAACCTTCTTCAGCAAGAGAGGCCTGGTTGAAATATCGTTGTTTGACGGCTTCACTGACCTCCATCAGGCCAATGGTATTGACATCTTTGGCCACCAATAATTCGCGGAAGTGTTCGGCCAGGCCTTGCACAAAACTTTCAGTATCAAAGCCGTTGCGTACCACTTCGTCTATGATGTTGAGTACAGAAGGCAGGTCAACCTTTAAAAAGGCATCCACCATTCTGAAATAATATTCGTAATCGAGGATGTTGAGGTTGGAAATTACGTCTTTGTATGTAATTGTATCGCCTGAGGCACCTGCCACCTTATCAAAGATCGAAAGAGCGTCGCGCATGCCACCGTCTGCTTTTACCGCAATCTGGTGCAAGGCTTCAGGCTCTGCTTCCCGGTGTTCCTCTTTGCAGATCTTATCGAGCTGTAAAACGATGTCAGAAGGTTGAATTCGTTTAAAATCAAAAATTTGACACCTCGAGAGGATGGTGGGTATGATCTTGTGTTTTTCGGTGGTGGCCAGGATAAAAATAGCATAGGGAGGGGGTTCTTCCAGGGTCTTCAAAAAAGCATTGAAGGCCTGGGTAGACAACATGTGTACCTCGTCAATGATAAATACTTTGTGGCTGCCGTGCTGGGGCTGATACCGCACCTGCTCTATAAGGGTACGAATGTGTTCCACACTGTTGTTGGATGCCGCATCGAGTTCAAAAATGTTAAAAGAAGCATTCTCATTGAACGACTTACACGATGAACACACGTTGCAGGGCTCTACCTTGTTGACCGGATTTTCGCAGTTGATGACTTTGGCCAGGATCCTGGCGCAGGTGGTCTTACCCACACCACGGGGACCGCAAAAAAGAAAGGCATGGGCCAACTGGTCTGTCTGGATGGCATTTTGCAGTGTTCTGGCAATATGGTTCTGCCCGATGACGTCTTCGAAACGTACCGGCCTGTATTTACGTGCAGAAACTACAAATTTGCTCAAAGTTATTTTGCGGTTTGAAGCGCAAAGATAATGGTTAAATTCTTATATTTGAGTGTTTAAATCTTTTGATAAGATTTTGCTGAACTACAATAAAATAGCAAATGAAAAATTTAACTCTCTTGGTTTTATTTGCCTTGATTTCCATGCACTTAAAATCCCAATCCTATGCAAATTACAGTGATAAACTGCAGATTGATCTCAGTTTTATTCCGAATAAGTATATGGGTTATAAAGCGGGCAACCACTATTTTTCCTATCAGATAATAACAGATAAAATTCAGGTTGGCAAGATTGAAGCCCAGGGAATTGGTGTCGCTGTATACAATGACAGCCTGGATTTTGTAGAAAAATTTGAACTAAAAGGCGAAGAAAAAAAGGAAAAGTTTGTAGATATGTATAAATACGATGATCGTATTTATCTCATTTCTTATACCAACCATAAAGACGACAATACCTTTTACTATTCCATTTTTGACTTAAAAGGAAACAAGGTGGGAAGGAAAGAAATATGTGTGGCAGATGAAGATAACAAATTTGAAATCTTGTATTCAAAAGACAACAGTAAGGTAGCCTTGGTCCACTCAAATGATGCCGACTATGGTAATGATCTCCTTATGGTTGAAGCCATAGTATTTGAAAACGGAGTCAATGCCTTGTGGAATAAAAAGACACAGCTGCAATACACTCAGCGGAGAGCTGATATTGTAACATATTTGCTTGACAACAAAGGCTCACTTCACCTTTTTATTTACAAAGAAAAAGCGGGAAATAAATATCGTTTGGGTGAATATGTTTGCGTGGATAATAAGGCTGATACCTACTCAGAGATTAAAGCACCTGAGTTTCCCATCAACATCAGTCTTTCAGAAGTTGATGGAGATATTTTTCTAGCATCGATGCAATATTTCACCAAAGATGATGCATACGAATTCCCCGCTTTAACCAAATTAGATCGAAATCAAGCTGTAATTGAAATCAAATCCGATTTTATAAAACCAGAGTTGCTGAATGAAGTAGTCGAAGATAATAAATACGATGAAAAGAAAGGATGGTCACGTTTCATGAGACCCATCCAGACCTGGAAAACCAGTGATGGTAAAATGATGGTGGCTTTTGAGTTGGCTTATATGGAAAAAAGCGGTCAGGGAAGAATTAATTACACCTCTTATATAAACCAAGATGTGTTTGTTTTCTCATTCAACACAGACTACCAAGTTGAGACGGTCAATTATTATCCAAAAAACATCGAGTTTGATGAGGACAGCCAAGAAAAAAATATGTCCAGTTTGGTAATAGGAGATGACTTGTACCTGTTTTATAACGATGATGAAACAAATCTGAAAAAACCAAAGAAAGACAAAAGGAAAACGTGTTATGATGGCACCGCCGTTATTACTAAAGTGAAAAAAGATGGAAGTTCTGAATCCTATTCTATCAATCTAAAAGGTAAAAAATTGAGGTGCTATACAGAAACCTGCGGTAGGTTTAATAATCACTTGTACATGTTTGTAGCCCAAACTGACTTTTATAAATCCAAAGATGCCCGCTTGGTGGAAGTGGACTTTACTAATATGAAATAAAAAATCATTTGGTTTTAAAGACAGACATTATTACCTACAACAAAAGATTATCATAACTAAAACATATGATATATCAGATTATTTAAGTTCGCTTATTGAGCAGAAATCTAGCACTTTAATCCAATTCTAAAACCAAAATTAACTTCTATTTGGAAAGGTTGAAAGTGTCTATTTTCTCCATTAATAAACTCGTAATTAATTTTTTATCCTATTTTCAAAAATTGAGCGTTTAAAGAATAAAGGAAATGGAAAAATCACTAGTGTTTTCAACAAGTATTTTCTTCTAAAATATTGCAATCTTACGTCCAGGCCATCGCTGCTGGAGTTAAACCAGATTCTATTTGCAAAAAAATCTGGTGATAATTTTAAAAATGGTTTAGAAATACAATCAGGCTAAAACACCTTATGTGCACTTTTTGTTACCTTTGATGAGAAGATATCTTTCGATTAGCAGGATAGTAAAAATTAACCGTGAAAATCTCCCTAGCCCAAATCAACCACCACATTGGCAACTTTGAGGGTAACCTCAAAAAGATGCTGGAGGCGGTGGCCGTAGCCCGCGATCAGGGGTCAGACATCATTTGTTTTGGTGAACTGGCCACGTGTGGCTATCCACCGCGCGACTTTCTGGAATTTGACGACTTTGTACAACTGGCGTACAAGAGTGTAGACAGCTTGCTTGAGGAAACAGATGATATAGCCATTGTGCTGGGCAGTCCTACCAAAAATCCGGAACCGGAAGGCAAAAATCTGCACAACTCGGTCCTGTTTTTATACAAAAGAGAAATTCAATTCATCCAGCACAAAACCCTGCTGCCCACCTACGATGTATTCGACGAATACCGCCACTTCGAACCGGCCAGAGAATGGGGGGTGGTGGAGTTTAAAGGTAAAAAAATAGCCCTCACCGTTTGCGAAGACATTTGGGACGTAGGCACCAATGATCCCATGTACACCGTAGTGCCCTGCGACCGGATGATGCCTTTTAAGCCCGACTTTATCATCAATACCTCCGCCTCACCGTTCAACTACGACCACGCACGCAGTCGCATAGCCACGGTAAAGGCCAATATGGAGCGCTACCGCATACCCATGTTTTATGTCAACCACGTTGGAGCTCAAACAGAACTGATCTTTGACGGGGGTAGCCTGGTGTCTTCTCCCGACGGCAACATCTTTGACGAGATGCCCTACTTCGAAGAAGGCATCCGACACTACGACCTCGACGAGGTAATCAAAGGAGGGGTCAACCGCGAACAGGCAAAGGATAAAATCAGCCTGATCCACAACGCCCTGGTCCTGGGCATCAAGGACTATTTTTCTAAGCTGGGACTGACAAAGGCGGTTTTGGGCTTGTCGGGTGGTATTGACTCTGCCATCACGGCGGTTTTGGCGGCAGAAGCCCTGGGTGCCAATAATGTAAGGGTTTTGTTGATGCCCTCGCAGTATTCATCTGACCACAGTGTCAATGACGCCCTGGCCCTGGCCCAAAACCTGGGCATCCAGCACCACATCGTACCCATCAAAAATGTTTACGAAGCTTTTATGGCAGAGCTTCAACCTTTGTTTGGCGACCTGCCCTTTAACGTAACCGAAGAAAACATCCAGGCCCGGGTAAGGGGAACGCTCAACATGGCCATCTCCAATAAGTTTGGCAACATCCTGCTCAATACCACCAACAAAAGTGAAATGGCGGTGGGCTACGGCACCTTGTATGGCGACCTCTGCGGCGGCATTTCTGTTTTGGGCGACGTGTATAAAACCGAAATTTATCAACTTGCCGCTTACATCAACCGGGATAAAGAAATCATCCCACTCAATACCATCCAAAAACCACCTTCTGCCGAGTTGCGACCCAATCAAAAAGATTCAGATTCACTGCCACCTTATGACATCCTCGATCCGATTCTATACGAGTATATCGAATTGCGCCGGGATCCCCAAGACATCATTGCCGCCGGTTATGACGAGGCTACGGTAAGGAGGGTGCTGAAACTGGTAAATACCAGCGAATTTAAGCGCCACCAGACTGCTCCTGTTTTGAGGGTAAGCCCCAAGGCCTTTGGCTCTGGCAGAAGAATGCCCATTGTGGGTAAGTACCTTTCCTGATTTGTTAATTATTAAATTCTATATATGAAGTTTTCTCGTTTTTTACAGTTTGCTGCCATCTTTATGTTGATGACCATGGCCTTATCTTCTTGTCAGGACGATGATCCTTATGCCAACCTCAAAGGTACCTTTACCCTGACCGATTCTACGGTTGATGGTGTTGATGCAGGCCCTGTAGGCGGCACTTTGGTTTTTAACAATGATAAAACCGGTACCATCGACATCGATTATGTGGTTGGTGCAACCCAGTTTAGCCTCTCCGGTAATTTCAACTTTACAGCGGATGACAATACCCTTACCCTCAATCCCGGTGCAAGTGATGAAGAAGTTTGGACCCGCGTTGAAGATGAAAAAAACAAGCAGAGCTTTGCCTTTGATGTGCCACAAGCAGGCGCTTTAAAGGGAGTAGTGTTGATCTTCACCAAATAAAACCCCTTGCAGCGGGTAATTGGCAGATACAGTCAAGACATCGATGGTCCCCTACTGGTGGCCATCGGTGCCATGCATGGCAATGAACCGGCCGGGGTAAATGCTATCCGCACGGTTTTTGAAATGCTGGAAAATGAAAAAATAATAAAGCCTGAATTTGAATTCAAGGGCACCTTTTTAGGCCTCATTGGCAACCTCAAAGCCTTTGAACAAAAGCGCCGGTTTATCGACAAAGACCTCAACCGATCGTGGGACTACTCGGTGTACCAAACCATCAAAGATCTGCCTTCTGACCAGCTCAATGCAGAGCAAGAGGAAATGCTGGACATCATTGCCGCTTTAAGAGCAGAAATTGAGGCCCATTCTCCTAAAGAAATCATAGTTCTCGACCTGCACACCACCTCTGCCCATGGCGGTATTTTTTCCATTACTTCTGAAGACGATATGAGTATTCGCATGGCCATCGAACTCCATGCTCCCGTCATCATGGGCATGCTCGACAACATCAGCGGATCTTCCATCCACTTTTTTGATGGTGAAAACATGGGCATCAGCACCACTGCCATCGCCTTTGAAAGCGGGCAACACGAAGACCCCCAGAGCGTAAACCGCGCTATTGCTGCCATTATCAACTGCATGCGTACCCTTGGCTGTGTGAATGCACATGATGTAGAAAATAAACACGATGAAATGCTCATCAATTTTTCGAAAAACCTGCCCAAGGTCAACCGACTGATAGGCAAATACAGCATTCGCAACTCGGGCCACTTTGAGATGTTACCCGGCTTCCAGAGTTTTGACCGCGTGCAGGAGGGGCAGCTACTTGCCCATGATGGCGACGAAGCCGTGTATTGCCGGCAAGATGCCATGATCCTCATGCCTTTTTACCAAAAAATGGGAGAAGATGGCTTTTTCCTCATCGTGGAAGAAGAGAGAGGAGCCTTAAACAGCTGAGTTGACCCTATTTGATTATCTTTGAGAGAATCAATCACGTTTCATGATTTTTCCCATTGGTGATACACAGGTAAAGGGAGGCCACAAGCCTTTGTTTACGTATACCTTTATAGTACTCAATATTCTGATTTTTGCCTTTCAGGTGAGCCAGCCGGGAAACCTCATCTGCGAATTCGCTGTAATGCCCGAAAACATTAAAAACGGCACCCACTTATACACCTTATTGACCAGCCTGTTTATGCACGGCAGCTACATGCACATCATCGGCAACCTCCTGTTTTTATGGGTCTTTGCTGATAACATCGAGGCGGTGATCGGCAATTTTCGGTTTGTGTTGTTTTACCTGGGTGGTGGAGTGGTAGCCAGTCTTGCACATATCTACCTGGGCACGCCCGCTGCCGACACCCTGCCCTGCTGCATGCCCTGTGATGGCTGCGATGGACCTGTAATGTGTGCCGGTTTTATCCCTTCTCTCGGCGCCAGCGGAGCCATTTCTGCGGTTATGGGGGCTTACATTCTGCTCTTTCCATCTTCCAAAATCAAAGTACTTGTACTGATCTTTTTTACCAGCATCTATGTGTCTGCCTGGGTGTTTTTGGGACTGTGGTTTGTACAACAACTATTTGCCGGCATTGGCAGTACCAGTGCCCTCGCCCAACAGGCGGAATCAGGTGTGGCCTGGTGGGCCCATATCGGAGGATTTGTATTTGGGGTGGCAGTAGCATGGATTTATAAAAACAAGCGGGGCTTAAATCCCGTTATACATAGAGATGAAGATCGAAACTATCTCTGAACTAACACATTAAGGTAATCCCATGAAAAACAACAGAGGAAAAAAATTGTCACCCGGCACCCTCAGCAATCAGGCCCTCAACCTTTTTGCAGCCCATCCGGGTAAAAAATACAACGCCCGTCAGATCATTGAAAAACTCAAAATCAGCAATTCCAAGGATGCCGTCTTACACGTGCTCAAAACCCTGGGCCGAAAATCGTTTTTGGTCCACCACAAGGATGATTTTTTTCAGTGGAACAAAGAAAACCTCAATCTGGCGGTCAAATCCAAGAGCCACGACTATTTCACTGGCCGGGTTGACCTCACCCGCACCGGGGCCGCTTATGTCATCATAGACGGCCAGGAAAACGACATCTTTGTGCCCGAACGCAATACGGGCAATGCCATGCACCGCGACATTGTCAAGGTAGAAGTACCCAAAAGAAGCAACAGACGAAGGCCAGAGGGTAAAATTGTGGAAGTCATCACGCGCTCACTTACCCATGTATTGGGCACTCTCCGCGTTTTTCACCACTATTCCATCGTCTTCCCCGATGCTGCCTCCCGTTTTCCGGAGGTGCTCATCAAGGTAGAAGACCTGCACGAAGCCAAAGATGGCGACAAAGTTGTAGCCCTTATCACCAGCTGGGGCAATAGTCAAAACAAGGCCATTTGGGGTAAGGTTACCTCAGTGTTGCACGAGGTTGATGACAACGAGGTAGCCATGCAGACCATCCTGCTGAGCGCCGGCTTTAACCTTGAATTTCCGGATAATGTCATCAAAGAAAGTGAGGCCATCGACGGTAAAATCACCAAAAAAGACATTCAGGAGCGCAGGGACTTCAGAAAGATCCTCACCTTTACCATCGACCCTGAAACCGCCAAAGATTTTGATGACGCCCTGTCGTATCAAGTGCTGGAAAATGGAGAAACAGAAATCGGTGTCCACATAGCCGATGTGACCCACTTTTTGAAAGAAAACTCTGCCCTCGACAAAGAAGCTTATGATCGATCTACCTCCGTTTATCTGGTAGACCGGGTGCTGCCCATGCTGCCCGAAAAATTGAGCAACGATCTATGTTCCCTCAATCCCAATGAAGATAAGTTTACCTTTTCGGCAGTATTTACCTTTAACGACAAACACAAAATTACCAGTGAGTGGTTTGGTAAAACCCTCATCCACTCTGATCGAAGATTCAGCTATGAAGAAGCCCAACAGAGGTTGGAGACCGGCGAAGGCGAACACGCAGAGGTGCTTAGAAAAATCAATGTCATTGCCCACAAGCTAAGAAAAGACCGCTACCGCAACGGGGCCATCAACTTTGAAAGCGAAGAAGTGCGCTTTGTGCTGGATGAAAATAAAAAACCCGTGAGCATGACCGTCAAAGAACGCAAAGATGCCCACCTGCTCATTGAAGACTTTATGCTGTTGGCCAATAAATCGGTAGCCAAGTTTGTAGCCAAAAAAACCAGTCCGCAGGTACCCTATGTGTACCGGATTCACGACCTCCCGGATCCTGCCAAACTCACAGATTTTGCCCTGTTTGCCAAAGAAATGGGCTATACCATGAAACTGGATAGTCCCAAAAACATTGCTGAATCTTTCAATTCTCTGGCTAAAAAAATAGAACAGGATGCCACCCTTCGCATCTTGAGTCCCCTGGCCATCAGAACCATGGCCAAGGCAGAATACAGCACCAAAAACATTGGCCACTACGGTCTGGCCTTTGAATACTACAGCCATTTTACCTCACCCATCAGGAGGTACAGCGATGTGTTGGCGCATCGCATCCTTTTTGAAAACCTGGGCGATGCCATCTATAGGGTTGACCAGGAATCACTCGAACAAAAATGCAAACACATCTCCAGACAGGAAGTAAAAGCGGCGGAGGCAGAACGTGAATCGGTTAAATACAAACAGGTAGAATACATGATGAGCCATATTGGTGATATCTTTGAGGCCCAGATTTCAGGTATGATCGAAAAAGGCATCTTTGTGGAGCTGCCCGCTTCCAAGGCGGAAGGACTCATACCCTTTGCCAATTTTGGCGGCCAGTATAAGATGGATGTCAGTAAGCTGAAAGCCATGTCAAAATACACAGGACACGAGTACCGCATGGGCGACCTGGTAAAAGTAAAGCTCCTCGACGCCGATCTTTCCACCAGAAAACTGGAATTTGAATTATTGGAGAAAGAAGATTAAAAGTTAGATAGTAAATTAGTTTATGACAAAAGTCCACGATTATATAGTACAAAAAAACATCCGCGCGCTCTTATTTGACCTCAATGGTACCATGGTTCATGACATGCCCTACCACACCCGGGCCTGGCACCAGATCTTTGTTTCCCTGGGCTTAGACATCAGTTACGAAGACACCAAAAAAGAGTGTTATGGCAAAAACGAAGAAGTCATCGAAAGGGTCATGCCCGGTGTTTACCCACTGGCCGTCAGAACTGAGATGGGTTGGAAAAAAGAAGCCCTCTACCGCAAAGAATTTGAAGCCGAGCTGGGCCTGATTCCCGGTCTCCATTCTTTTTTACAATACTACAGGGCACAAGACAAACAAATGGCCGTTGGCAGCGCCGCCATCAGAGAAAATGTTGACTTTGTTTTGGATGGCTGCGACATCCGTTCCTATTTTGATGCCATCGTTTCTGCCGATGATGTCACCAAAAGCAAGCCCGACCCGGAAACCTTTCTGCTGTGCGCACAAAGGCTTGGCGTTGATGCCGTTCAAAGTCTGGTATTTGAAGATACGCCCAAAGGCGTGGAGTGCGCCGTCAATGCAGGCATGCCCACCGTTGTCATCCTTACGACCCACGAAGAGGAGGAGTTTGAAGCCTATGCACCATGGATCGTTGATTACATCCACGATTACAAATAAAAATTAACCTCTGTAGTGAGTTGAGTGGTACATGAGCTCGTAATATTCTCTGGCCATTCTGCAACTTTCAAAGCCATTCACTACATCCTTCATGCCCTCCTGTACAATCTTGCGCCAGCGGGGCTGGTCTTTGTAATAGGTAGGTAAGATCTCATCCTTGAGGATGCGGTACATGTGGTACAAATCGTGTTCGTCTTGCTGGTGGATGTTGGTGTTTTTGTAATCTGCCTGGGGAATGATAAATGAATTTTCACCATGGCGCGCAAATTCGCAGATCCATCCATCGTCGGTACTGAAGTTGACAGAACCATTCATGGCGGCGGTCATACCACTGGTACCACTGGCTTCGCGCGGCACACGGGGATTGTTGAGCCAGGCATCAGAGGCTTGTTTGAGTCGCTTGCTCAGCGCCAGTTCATAGCCGGTGCATACGGCCATGTTTTTGTATTTTTTGCTCAGGTGCACCAAAGAATTGAACTCACCAATGGCCGAATAATCCAACGGATAAGGTTTGCCGGCCCAGATGATCTGTACGGGATACTGGCTGTCTGCCAACAGCTGGGTAAATGTTTCTATTTCGCGGGTGATGAGATTGGCCCTCTTGTAACCGGCAAAACGCCTGGCCCACACAATGGTAAATACATCGGGATCAAAAAGTTTGCCGGTTTGGTCTGCTACAATGTCGAAGGCCCTTTTTTTCAGCCACCTCTTTCTGTCAATAAACTCTTCATCGTTGCCATCTTCCATGGCTTTGTAGAGCTGTTTATCGGCCCAGTACTTCCAGTTTTGGCTGTTGGTGATGGAAGTAATCTCGCATATATTGTTGTACCTGCTCCACATTTCTCTGCTCACAACACCGTGCAGGCGAGAAACACCATTAGCGTACCTGGCGGAGCGAAGGGCTATCAAAGAGTGGTTGCATTGATCGTTGTCGATGCCCATCACCATTTTCACCTGTTCGATGGGGATGTCGAGAAAATAACCCATCTTATCACACAGATAGAGGTCGTGGATTTCATTGCCGGCTTCTTCCGGAGTATGGGTGGTAAATACAAGGCGTTTCCTCACCTCAGCAAGTGAGCCATATTTTTTGAACAGATAAAAAATCGAAGGTGCAGCGTGGGCTTCATTGAGGTGGTAAATCTCGGGATCAAAGCCAAGCATATCGATGAGTTTGGCACCGCCAATGCCCAATAAAATGTACTGCGCTATCTTGGTAGCGGTATTGGAGTCGTACAGTCGGTGGGTGATGGTCTGCGCCAGGTAGTCGTTTTCCGGCAGATCGGTAGACAATAAAAAAACGGGAGCCGATTGAAATACCTCGGGAGGCAGATAATAAGCCGCCACCCATACCGGTGCATTGTGGATATTGATCTGAAATCGGATGCCGGTATCTTCCAGAAAGTTGTAAGACTTTTCGTTCCACTGTACCTGAAGGGTTTGGTCCTGGTTGCGGGCCTGGTCGTAGTAGCCATACTTCCACAAAATGCCGACACCAATGAGGTTTTGACCCAGCTCATAGGCTCCCCTCATGTGAGAACCGGCCAGAAAGCCAAGACCACCGCTGTAGATCTTTAAAGCCTGGTCGATGGCAAACTCCATTGAAAAGTAAGCGACCTTTGTATTGTATTTCTTATTGATACTATACGGCAGCTTGTATTGCGAAAATGTGTCCATGTCTCCTGTTTATAAAGGGGGCAAAGATACAATTTGAGGTCAGCACACAAAAAATCTACCCAAAGATTTGGCCAAACCGGGCAAAAAGGAGGCATGAATTTGGAAAAAAGACAGTGGGTCTTGTGTTTTACCTTGTATTTTACCCCAAACCTGTGATATTTTACATTTACAAGACCCCCTGGTCTGCAAAGCTGTAGTAGTTTTTTCCGGCAATGATCACATGGTCGAGCAGGATAAAATCAAAAACGCTACATGCTTCTTTGACCTTGCGGGTAAAATCAATGTCCGCCTGGCTCGGTACCGCCCTGCCCGATGGATGGTTGTGGGCGAGGATGATGCATTGTGCGCCTACTTCTATGGATTTGCGCATGATGATTCTGGCATCGGTTGATACCGAAGCCATGCCCCCTTTAAATTGTTGCACGGCCTGGATGAGTCGATTGCCCTTATTGAGGTAGAGCACCCAAAACTCTTCGTGTGGCAGATCGCAGAGCCGGCTTCCCAAAAAGCGGAAGGTTTCTGCTGAGCTGGTAAAGATGGCAACAGGATCGGGGTGCACAGCACTGCGGCGACGGCCCAACTCGATGGCGGCGGCCAGGATCAGGGCCTTTGCAGGTCCCATGCCCCTTATCTTACAAAAGTCGGTAAGTGGCTTTTTGCCCAACAGGTCAAGGTTGTTATCAGCCAGGGCCAGCAGGTCTCTGGCCAGATCGAGGGCGCTTCGGTCTTTGGTGCCGGTAGCCAGCAGGATGGCTATGATTTCAGAATCGGAGAGGGCGTCTAAGCCCTTGTGCATGGCCTTTTCGCGGGGCCGGTCTTGTTCATGCCAGTTTTTAATAGCAGAGGTGTTCGGTACATTTTGCATGGTTGGAAATTTTTCATATGTGTAAAGGGTTAATTCATAGCTTAAATTGAAAAATAGCAGGGTCAATACAGTAAAAACACAAAAAGCCCCCCAGGTGTTGAGGAGCTTTTCGTTTTATTTTGATACAAAGTAGGTTTATTCGCCGTCGGCTTCTTCAGCTACAGCTTCTTCTCTTGCAGGGATAACTACCTGGCCTTTGTAGTACAATGCACCTTCGTGGACATAAGCCCTGTGGTACAAGTGAGCTTCTCCGGTTGTTTTGCAAGTTGCAATTTGTGGAGTTCCAATCTTGTAGTGCGTCCTTCTTTTCCTTCTCCTCTGTGCAGATACCCTGCTCTTGGGATGTGCCATGTCTTTATTGTTTTACTGGTTCAATAATTATTCAAAATGTAAGTCTTTTAATGAAGACCAGGGACTATTATCATCGTTGTCATCACCTGTATCTTTCAGTCTTTGGATCACCTCCGGGTCGCAATCAGCCACATCTTCATGGGCCTTAACCATAGGGAGTGAAAGACAGATCCACTCATAAATGGGTTGGGCAAAATTGACCTGACTGGTGTCTTCATCGATGAACATTACTTCATCTTCTGCATCATCGCCTGTGCCATACTTAATGTGTAGCACAAACTCTGTATCAATAGGGAGCATAAACTCTCCCAAACAGCGGTCACACGTCACTTCTGCTTCGCCTTCCAAAATAAAACTGGCCACAGCCATGTCTGGCCGCTTGTCAATATCCAGGGTTACTTCAAAAGACCCCTTTTTTACCAGCGCAGATTCAAAACATTCAAAAAATGTATCATCTACCTGGAAATGAAAAGTGTGCATTCCATTCTTCAATCCCTGGTAGGGAACGGAAAAATGATCCAAAACCTTCATTTAAAAGAACTTTTTCAAAATGGAGTGCAAAAATAGGGAAAATATTGATTCTTACCAAATGTCTACATTTTTTTACTCAAGTATTTTATGCTAAGCTATTAACTATCATCGGGTTAAATCATTTTTTAACCATTGTATTATCTTTCCATTTTGTAAAATCAACAAACAATATTTGGCAAAAGCCTGAGTTTTCGTGGAAAATAGTAAAAAAATAAGGCAAAAAAGGCAATTTACTTATATAATATTTTTTCATATACGTGGCACACTTTCAAAATATTGGTAGCCTCATCTTGTCAGTTTCCAAAAAAGAGCTATCTTTGCAGTCCTTTTTAAACATTCATAAGAATAAAGTGTCATGGTAAGCATCTCCATACCTACGAAAACAAGAGCCGATGTAGGCACCAAGCAGGCAAAATTAGACAGAAGAAGTGGTTTAATTCCTGCGGTAATTTATGGTCAGAAACACGATCCTATCCACATCAATGTGACCATGCAGGACGTGAAAAACATCGTATATACACCGGATTTCAAAATTGCAGAGTTATCAGTAGATGGTACTACCCACAGATGTATCATCAAGGCTACTCAGTTCCACCCGGTAACCGATAACCTGGTACACATCGACTTCCTGAAACTGTCAGAAGGTTTGAAAGTAAAGGTAGATGTACCTGTAAGGTTTTATGGCACCTCTCCAGGTGTTAAATTGGGAGGTAAACTGATCCAGTTGGTGCGTAAAGTTACCATCAAAACCACTCCTGATAAATTGATCGACGAAGTAAAGGTTGACATCTCAGGCCTTGACCTGGGTGGAGTACTTAGGGTTAAAAGCATCGAACTTCCAGAAGGAGTAGAGATCATGGCCAACGCCAGCATTCCAATTGCCAACGTTGAGATCCCAAGAGCCCTCAAGTCTGCCGCAGCAGAAGAGAAAAAAGCAGCCGGAAAGAAATAATTTCCTGCCGCATCCCAAATAAAAAAGCCTCGTCCATAGACGGGGCTTTTTTATTTATTGTAAACGATACGTCATTTTAAAACACTCCGTTGCGACACAAAATTTTGCGTCGCAACAACCAATCCAATTCATTTTGTGCCCATTTCTTTCCGTACACCGGCATAGCTCATTAGAGGGACAAGTGATGGTTGTCGGTTCCCTACACCAGTATCCTGGCATAGTGACAAGTGCTCGGTTGTCGGTTGTCCGTTGCCGGTTTTCGGTTGCCGGTCAGCGGTTGTCGGTTGTCCGTTGTCGGTTCCCTACACCAGTATCCTGGCATAGTGACAGGTGCTCGGTTGCCGGTCAGCGGTTGTCCATTGTCGGTCAGCGGTTGTCGGTTGTCCGTTGTCGGTTCCCTACACCAGTATCCTGGCATAGTGACAGGTGCTCGGTTGCCGGTCAGCGGTTGTCCATTGTCGGTCAGCGGTTGACCGTTGCCGGTCAGCGGTTTTCGGTTGGCTGTCAGCGGTTGACCGTTGCCGGTCAGCCGTTGTCGGTTGACCGTTGTCGGTTGCCGGTTGACCGTTGTCGGTTGCCTGTTGACCTTTGTCGGTCGACGGCTACTTCAGTTTCCCAAACACCTCTTGCAGCAGCGGACTGGTGCGCTGGCCTACATCCGTACGAATGCCTTCTTCTTTTACCTGAATCAAAGAAAACAAACCATCCAGGGCCTTGTTGTTGACGTGGTCATCCAACTGGGGATTCAATTTTTTCTGGAAAGGTATTTTATTATAGGCGTCTACCACCGTTTTCCAGTAGCTCCTGGCATTTACCTCATCGAGGCTGGCCTGGATCACGGGTAAGAAGGTTGTATACAGTGATTGTCTTGAGCTGCTCTCCAAATAGCGGGTTGCGGCATCTTTATTGCCAAACAAAATAGCAGAGGCATCTTTGATGGTCATACCCTTGATGGCGTCTACAAAAATAGGGGTGGCTTTTTTTACAGCAATCTCTGCCGCCTCATTCATCTTGGCCAACAGCTTGGTCTCTGTATCTTCAAAGCCAGGTACTTTTTTCACAACGTTGATCACCTTTTGTGCATCTTCTGGGATCAATATCTTATAAGGACTGCCAAAAAAACCATCTTTCACAGACAGTTGGTTTACGGCCGACTCTACCCCCTTGTTGAGGGCTTCTTTGAGTCCCAGGCCGGTGTTGTCATCGCCCTGACCGGTCATGGCCTTGGCATCCTTTTTAGCCTTGTCCAGAATCTTGCCAAACTGTGCCTGAGCGGTCATTACACCAAAAGCAAGAAAGGCCAGGAAAAAGTATTTTTTCATCTTCATTTTTTATACAAATAACGCAAGTTTTTGGCTTGAGTTAGGTGTCTGTAGTCATTTAATGAAATATTAACTATGATTTACATTTTACTTGTTTCTCGCTTATGCGAAAATAAACAATGCGGTATCTTTACCCGGAAAATCTACTGCCTTGAAATTCAACCGACAGGACCTCTTACCGCTTGCGCTGCTGATTGCCGCTGCCGTCATCAAGTTTCAGTTTCACGAACTCTGGAAAGACGAATGGCAGGCGTGGCTGGTAGCCAGAGACATGTCGCTGTCGCAGCTCTTTGGCTTTCTCAACTACGAAGGTCACCCCGCCCTGTGGTACCTCTACCTCAAGCCCTGGACCCTGTTGGCTTCGGTAGTTAGAGAAGACCTCCTCCTGGGCCTGGCCCACATGGCAGCCCTTACGGTGAGTACCTTTTTATTGTTTAGAAATCAAAGCCTCCACCTGGCAGAAAAGCTGGCCCTGGCCCTCACCTACTTCCTTTTTTTTGAATACGGCATTGTCAATCGAGGTTATATTCTGGTCATTCTTACCGCCCTGTTTTTTATCCACTCTTTGCCCAAACAAAAGACCTATGCCATGGCAGCAGCCTTGTTTCTGCTCTGCCAAACCGAGGTGTACGGCACCCTTATGGCCCTGGTGATGATGTTTTACCTCGTCTGGCAAGAAGGCTGGCAAAAACACAAAACCAACCTGGTCGGCCTAGGAGCAGGCTTACTGGCCTTTGTAATCTCCGTCTATCCCCGCGGCAACGAAGACGACTTCAGTCGCGCCTATGTACAAGGGGGCTTCACTTTTGAAAAACTCCAGCTCGCCTTCCAGGGCATGCTGGGCAATACCTTTGGCATCGGCTTATTCACCGATACCTCCTTTGGTGGCTACTCCGCCCTGGGCACCCTGCTTGGCCTCATAGCCCTCGGACTTACCACCTACCTCTTTGCAGGCAATAAAAAACTACAAATCACCTGGCTGCTCGCCGCCGCCGGCTTTGTACTCTTCAGCACCCTCGTCTTCAACGGAGGCGTGCGCCAATGGGGCATGCTGTTTGTGCTTTTTATGTTGTTGCGTTTGCTACAGTGCCAGGCCTCCATCCCCGCCCGATGGCAAACCTTAGCCGTAGTGATCCTCTGCCTGCCCCCCATCCTGCACAACCTCAAAGCCATCAGCCAAGACATCAAGCTACCCTTCTCCAACGCCAAAGCAGCCGGTGCCTTCATCACCGAAAAGATACCCGAAAACGTACCCATCGTCTCCCTCAACAAATTTGAAACTGCCGCCGCTGCCGCCTACGCCGGCCGCAAAATGTACGAGCTGCCCACCGGCACCCCCTTTACCTACTTCCACTGGCTCCAAAAAGTGTACGTCCCCACCCAAACCGAACTTATCCTTTTTGCCCGCTACAAAAAAGTAACCGGACTTATCATCGTAAGCAACAAACCCATCGATGATCGCCGCTTCCCCATGCTCAAACTTTGGAAAACCTTCACCGACGAAAACTTCAAATCGGAGGACTACTTCTTTTATGTGTTGGATTTGAGAGGAGGGGTGGGGTGATATTTGGAGTCAGAATTTTACAATTCGCATTTAGCGTCAAACAATCTTACTGAAATTTATTTTGCTAATATTCAAATTATTGCGAAACAGTTATGGCGTTCCTTAAATGGGGCTAAATGTTTCTTATAGTCTTCAATAGGTTAATGAAAGCCATTCTTCATTAATTATTTCTATGTTTTAAAAAGACATAGCTTGATCTAATTTTAATCTTGAAAAATGTATTGGCTTTTTACGTTTACGAGTACTAGTCAATTGAATATTACAATTTCATAGGATTCAAAGCCTGTAGGCTTATTGACGAAAATTTGATTTATTCTCATTTTTCGTCAATAAATGACCTTTGGCTAAATATGACCTCCTCTATCTATTGATTAATGATTTATGGAATTCCTTGCCATGAAGACATCTGGTTGCTGTACCATGCATTATTAGATAATCGCACCAGATCCACAATGTATTAGTTCTGCAATGGAAATTCAAAGCTAAACCAAAAATGAATCCACAGGACTATAAAAGCAGAACTATTGGGAAAAGAAGAAATAGTTTTGAATAGAAAATTATTATTTATTGATAGACAGTGCAGTATTACTTAAAATTCTTAAAGCCAAGATAATAGCCGTAATTTTCAAAAGTAATTTGATCTATAATACTTCGATTGCTCTCTTTAACTCCAGATTTTAACTCGTCGAGCGCTGAATTTTTTATTCTTTTATTGTCTAATGTGTTTAAAGCTAAATAGTCTTTTATTGCAATTGGGAGTGTTTTGTAAAGTTGATACATTGCATCTTCTTGTCCTGTGAGTAGTGCATAAAATTGATCTCCAGAAATTTTATAAACCCTGCTATGACTATATTCTTTACCATTTATTTCTCCACTCCATAATTCACAAAAACTACCCTTAGCTAATATTTGAACCCAATAACATTTTGCATTCTTATGATCGTTTGCATACCGAGCCAATTTTTGAAACAATGCTTCTGAGGCGCCACTATTCATAGTATTGTGCTTATTTTTTATATCAGCAAATAGGGTATTATTAGAAGATTTGATATCATAACCTAACAACTTACCGGTTTCAAAACCATTTATCCCTCCCAAAATTTCTTCGTGGAAAGTTCCAATTGAATTGTTGATTGATTTATCAATTTGTCTTAAAATTTCAGATTGTATAAGAGTTCCCTCATCTATTTCATTAAAATTTGCATCAAATGTCAATTTAAAAGTATCAATCTTGTTTGAATAAAAGCTCTTTTTCGTGATATTCTTTTTAGCTTTCACATATGCTTTATGTAAATTGCCAATGCAATTTAATAAATGGTCGTCAGATATAAAATTTAAGTAAGTTTTTTTCATTAACAACAAGAAAGTTTTCAATGATAAAGTTAGCATTAAATGTTAAATACCTAATTATATTCAATGGTCTCTTTGAAAATAATTGACTAGTCTTCACAAAATATTTATAGCCAACGCTCTTTGTTTTTTAGATTGTTTAACTATTTCAAAAAACTAACATAAGAGTCTTTCTATCAATAACATATTTACTACTCCCACTTCATTTTACCCTAGTGAAAACATAAATTTTAAATTTTCGAATCCTAATATTGATTTATATCGTATATTTGTAACCATTGTATAATGTTAAATAACATGGTTATGAAAAAATACATATCTTTGAAAGAAGCATCAGAAAAAATTGGGAAAAGCAAAGAAACCTTACGTAGATGGGATAGAAAGGGACAATTTACAGCTGCTCGTGAACCAATTAGCAATTACAGAATTTATGATCGAGATGAAGTTGAATCTTTGGTTTCTGAGCCTTTCACTGAATATGGTGAAGATATAGTTTCAAACAAGGTTGAACCTGATTTTCCATATTCAGTAGTTGAATTATTCGCAGGTGCTGGTGGCTTAGCCGTTGGTTTGGAAAAGGCAGGCTTAAAATGTGTTGCTTTGAATGAAATTGACAAGTGGGCTTGTCAAACTTTACGTAAAAACCGTCCTAATTGGAAAGTTCTAGAAGGTGATATTAAAGATTTTACTTTTACTGAGTTTAAAGATAAAGTAGATGTCGTTACAGGAGGTTTTCCATGTCAAGCATTTAGTTATGCTGGAAAAAAATTAGGGCTGTCTGATGCAAGAGGTACTTTATTTTATGAATTTGCCAGAGTTGTTCAAGATATAAATCCTCCAATCTGCATTGGAGAAAATGTTAGAGGTTTATTAAGTCATGATAAAGGAAAGACCATATCAGGAATGATTTCTATATTAGACGAAATTGGTTATAATGTAGTCCCTGTACAAGTTTTGAAGGCTATTAACTTTAGAGTTCCTCAAAAAAGAGAAAGGTTAATTTTGGTTGGAGTTAGAAAAGATATTCAAGTTAAATATGAATATCCTAAAGCACATAAAAAAATATACACATTGAAAGATGCGCTGAAAAAGGGCGAACTTTATGAAACAGATGTTCCAAATTCTCATGGTGCACTTTATCCACAAAATAAAAAAGATGTTATGGACTTAGTTCCACAAAAAGGCTATTGGCGCGATCTTCCTCTAAATATACAAAAGGAGTTTATGGGGCGCAGCTTTTATCTTGGTGGTGGAAAGACAGGAATTGCAAGGCGAATTGGTTGGGATGAACCATGTTTAACATTGACATGCAGCCCCGCCCAGAAACAAACTGAAAGATGTCATCCTGAAGAAACTCGACCTTTTACAGTTCGTGAATATGCGCGCATACAAACCTTTCCTGATGATTGGGTCTTTGCTGGATCAATCGCACAACAATACAAACAAATTGGAAACGCAGTTCCTGTTAACCTAGGTACAGAAATTGGATATTCTATAATTAAATTTTTAAATCAATATTCAGTAAGTAACTCATAACCTCTAATTACACTTTTTCTTATATTTCGTTTTTAGTATTTAAATTATTATCGCCTTCCTTAATAAGAACCATTTTGAACTATTGACATCTTAATAGCAACAGCTAACAATTTTACAACGACCAACGATACTGCTTATATCGTAATCATCCGACCAAGCACATATATTCCTAGCGATTAGGCCTTCTTATCTTG
>CALMSX010000068.1 GCA_937872515.1 uncultured Bacteroidota bacterium | reverse complement strand
ACACGTGCTCGGTTGCTTGTCCCTACGCCTCGAAAGAGGTGTGGGGGCCGGATCCCTACACCAGCTTCGCTGTTATTGGGACACGTGCTCGGTTGCTTGTCCCTACGCCTCGAAAGAGGTGTGGGGGCCGGATCCCTACGCCAGCTTCACTGTTATAGGGACACGTGCTCTGATCCCCTGACCAGGTTACCCCGCTACTCCAAAAGCCCGCTTCATCAGGTCTTCCTGTTGTGCGTCGTGCACCTTCTTAAATCCTGTTGCGGGAGATGCGCTGGCCTTTCTGGCAATGACTTCCATTGGATCTTTGCGGAAGTAATTGAGCATATAATTCCAGGCACCCATGTTGGCTGATTCTTCCTGTACCCAGAAAACTTCGGCACCTTTGTGTTTTTTCATGATCTCTCTCATCTTTTTTTCAGGAAGTGGGAAGAGTTGCTCTACCCTTACGATGGCGGTGTTTTCTATGTTGTGTTTTTCGCGGTATTCTTCCAGATCGTAATAAACTTTGCCACTGCAGAATAACAGTCTTTCTGCTTTTTTAACAGTGCTGTCTTCTATGATGGTTTGGAAGCCATTCTTGGGCTCAAATTCGCTGATCTTACTCACACACTTGGGATGGCGCAGCAGTGATTTGGGCGACATGTGGATAACCGGCTTCCTAAATGGCAAGGCTAGCTGCCTTCTCAACAGGTGGAAGTAATTGGCGGGGGGGGTGACATTGGCTACGATGATGTTAAAATCTGCTCCCATCATCAGGAATCTTTCAAGTCTGGCACTGGAGTGTTCAGGTCCCTGGCCTTCCATACCATGGGGCAGTAGCATTACCAAACCACTCATTCGTTGCCACTTGCTCTCTCCGGCAGCGATAAACTGATCTACGATGGTCTGTGCGCCGTTGTAAAAATCACCAAATTGTGCTTCCCATATCACGAGGTTGTCGGGAGAAGCCAGTGAATAACCATACTCAAAGCCAAGTACGGCAAACTCCGACAAAAGGGAGTTAAAGATCAGCAGTTTTCCCTTGTCGTTGAGACCGTCAAGGCGGTTGTAGGGCTCGTTGGTCTTTTCATCAAAAAACACAGCGTGGCGGTGCGAAAAGGTTCCCCTTTTTACATCCTGGCCACTCATGCGAACATGGTGCCCTTCATTGATGATCGACCCAAAGGCAAGTAATTCAGCAAAGCCCCAGTCTAAAAGTCCGTTTTCCAAAAGTTCTTTTTTCGACTTTTGGAGTCGGTTGATTTTCGACATCACCGTAAACGTCTTTGGTGTGGTCATGAGGTGGGCTGTTATCTTGTCAATTTCTTTTCTCGGAATACCGGTGTCAAAAAATGATTCCAGCTCGGCTGCATTGTTGGTCCTGCTCAGTTTTTTCCAAGACATCTCTGGCTCCTGGTAGGTGTAGGGCAGTGGTTTTTCTTTGAGCATGTCCAGTCGCTCTTGCAACATGTTCCAGAAGTTTTTCTCCAACTCCTGGGCCAGCGCTGCATCTATATCGCCTCTCTCTAATAATTTTTTTACAAATATTTCCCGCGGATCGGGGTGATTGGCAATGAACTCGTACATCTTGGGCTGGGTAAACTTGGGGTCGTCTCCTTCATTGTGCCCGTGCCTTCTGTAACAGACCATGTCGATATACACATCGGTATGAAATTTTTGACGGTATTCGGTGGCCAACTCAGAGGCAAATACTACGGCTTCCGGGTCATCGCCATTGACGTGAAAAACGGGTGCCTGCACCAAAGCAGCAGATGCTGTGCTGTAGGTAGAAGATCGCGCATCGTCAAAGTCGGTGGTAAAGCCGATCTGATTGTTGATCACAAAATGGATGGTGCCTCCTGTTTTGTAACCTGGCAGCTGACTCATTTGTACCGTTTCATACACCACTCCTTGTCCGGCAGCCGCTGCATCTCCGTGGATGGTGATGGGCAGGATCTTGCTGTAATCGTGGTACAACAAATCAATCTTAGCCCTGGTAAAGCCTTCAAGTACGGGATTCACCGCCTCCAGGTGGGATGGATTGGGTACCAGCTTGAGGTATACTTCTTTGTTTTCCATTTTAACAATGGAAGAAAAACCAAGGTGGTATTTTACGTCGCCATCGCCAAAACTTTGGTCGGGTACAGACGTGCCTTCAAACTCGGTAAAGATTTGTTCGTAGGTCTTGCCCAGGGTGTTGGCCAGTACATTGAGTCGTCCCCTGTGGGCCATGCCAATTACCACTTCTTCAACCTTGTCTTCTCCGGCTGCTTTGTGGATGATGGCATCCAGGGCTGCAATGGTGGTCTCTCCTCCTTCGAGTGAAAATCTTTTTTGACCCACATACTTGGTGTGTAGGAATCTTTCAAAGATCACCGCCCCATTGAGTTTTTCAAGGGTTCTTCTCTTTTTTTCTATGCTCAGTCCGTAGTCGCTGTTGAGGTTTCTTTGCTCCAGCTTATGTCGAAGCCACATCCGGCGTTCTCTGTTTTCTATGTGGGCATATTCTACTCCCAGGTTGCCACAATAAATGACCTTTAATCTGTCAAGAATTTGGGCGAGGGTGGCTCCTTTCATGCCAATCTCTTCACCGGCCTGAAATACGCTGTGAAGATCCTCATTGCCCAAACCATAATCTGCCAGATCCAGGTGGGGGGTCCTGTCTCTACGTGGTCTGATGGGGTTGGTGGTCGACAACAGGTGACCCCTCTGTCTGAAGCCATGGATGATGGACAAAACACCAAACTCCTTGCTTACATCACCCGCTGAACCGGTGGCTGCGGCACTGCCATTGGTGTGGTAAGAGGCAAAGTCAAAGCCTTCAAAAAACAGCCTCCACTCCTTTTCAATGGATTCAGGGCTTTGTTGATAGTTTTTGTACATTGCTTCGATGTACGATGGATGAGCATTGGCTACATGGGAATAATCACTCATTTGACAAGTTTTGTGAATTTTATAACTGGTTTTTTAGAATTCATGCAAATATCATACTAAAAAATTGTTTTTATCCCCTCAAAGTGTTAAGAATTGTTAAAATTTTAAGGCGGTCTAAAAATTTATTTTGGTTGTTTTTAAAACTCAAAATGCACTTTATACGACGCTTTCCATAAAAAATTGTGTCCTTATGCTTTTTTTAACAGCCTTTTTTTGATTTTATCCGCTTTATTGTTATACTTTTGCAGTCAGTCTAAGTTCTATTAAAATATGAGAATACTTTACACGTTAACATTCCTCCTTTTCTTCCTCGGCTTATCGGGGCAGATTAGTATCGTGCCGAATTCTCTGGCGCTCACCATCAGTGAAGAAGGAGATTACCTTTACACCCTTACCGTTTCCAATGCAGGTACTTCACCCGCAACCGTATGGTGGAAGGTAGCCAAAGGTTCAAACTTCCCTTCCGCATGGACCACTCAAACCTGTGATAACAACACTTGTTATGCACCCAACTTCGATGAGTGTCCTGCCACTAAATCTAATACCATTCCGGCCAACGGAACTTCTACTTTTACCATCCACTTTTATCCCAATGGTGTGGTAGGCAATTCTAAACTGGCCATGCAGCTGTTCAGCGATAAAAGTTTCAAAACCATGGTGGCAGAAACCGATCCGGATGCAGCCGTTGTTGCTGATAAAACCGTGGGTACAAAGTTTGCTTCTCAGGGAGCCGACCTTAAAATTTTCCCCAACCCTGCTGATGACTACTTTGTGATCAAAAATGACAACAACGTTTCTAAAGTTGGTATCTTCAACATCCTGGGTAAAGAAATCAAAAGTTTCCGCCACACACCAGGCAACTCTTATGAAATCGACGACCTCAACAGAGGTATCTACATCGTAAGAATGCTGGATGCAAGAGGTAAAACCTTAAAGTCAATCCGACTTAGCAAAAAATAACAACAAGAACATCTTTGTTCTGTTAAAAAAGAGTTTCGGTATTGCAACCATCGAAACTCTTTTTTTATTGTATATACCAAAACCTCTTTATGAAATTTTCTGATACAACCCATTTTCCCCGCTTCGTCCGGGTCCTTCTTTTTTCCACCTTGTTTTCTATTTCTATGAATGCACAATCCTTTTATGACATTCCCCTCACGGGCATCGATGGCAAAGCCATCAACCTGTCTTCTTACAAAGGCAAAAAGATTTTGATCGTCAATGTAGCTTCAGAGTGTGGTTACACGCCCCAATATGAACGCTTGCAGGATTTGTATGAGACTTTTTACGAAAAACTGGTGGTCATTGGCTGTCCTTCCAACGATTTTGGAGGCCAGGAGCCCGGCACTCCGGCAGAGATCGTTACCTTCTGTAAAAAGAACTACGGCGTTGGCTTCCCTCTTACAGAAAAACTGGGCATCACCCAAAATACCCACCCTCTCTACCAATGGCTGACCCAAAAATCCAAAAACCAGGTTTCAGACAACGAGGTTAAATGGAATTTTACCAAATTTTTGGTTGATGAAAATGGCAAGCTTTACAAGTCATTTCCCTCTTCAGTTGATCCGCTCGACGAACAAATTATTTCCTGGTTGACAAAATAAGGAAGATGTTTTTTAAGACCATACCGGGCAAAAAGGAAGAAAAAAACAAACTCATCCACCAGGTTACTGAGGACAGAATACCCCATGCCCAGCTGTTTATTGGCAGGGAAGGAAGCGCCAACCTTGCCCTGGCTATGGCCTTTGTCTCTTATATCTACTGCCAGGATCGGGTTGATGGCGATAGCTGTGGTGTATGTGCCGCCTGCAAACTCACCCACAAACAAATCCATCCCGATGTGCATTTTAGTTTTCCGGTCGTAAAAAGTGAAAGCAAAAAAAGGGAAGACACCACAAGCGACGACTTTTTGCCCCAATGGAGGACCATAATTCAACAAAACGCTTTTTTTACCTTCTATGACTGGCAGCAGGCCATCCATGCCCAAACCACCAAGCCCAACATCAATACCAAAGAGTGCAATGACATCATTCAAAAACTTTCCTACCAGTCGTTTTCTGATGGCCCGAAGGTGTTGCTGATGTGGATGCCGGAGTTTTTGGGAAAAGAAGGCAACAAGCTGCTTAAGCTCATAGAAGAACCCACTGACAACACCTACCTCATCCTTGTGGCCAATGATCAGGATAAAATTCTCAACACCATTTTATCCCGTTGCCAATTGATGAAGTTCCTTCCTTTCCACGAGGAAGAACTCAAAGATTACCTCAGCACACAGATGGGCCTGCCCAACGAAGCGGCTACCCGCATTTCAAGGGCTGCCGAGGGCAACATCGCCAAGGCCGTTGATGGAGCCAAGGGGGCCGACAAAAACCAGTCCTCCATGCTTTTTGACTGGCTGCGCATTTGTTACAAAGGCGATAGTGAAGAAATGACCGGCTTTGTCAATGAAATGGTGGGCCTGAGCCTTGATAACCAGGTGCGGTTTTTGGAATACAGCCTGCACTTTTTTGAAACCTATCTTGGCTTCCTTCTCACAGAGGGGAAGGGATCTTACATGACCGAGGGTGAAAAAACAGTAGCTGAAAAAATGAAATCCATCATTGACCGGCAAAAAGTAGAAACCATCAGCGCGACTATCAATCAACTGATTTTTTACCTGAACAGAAACGGAAACCACAAAGTTAACTGGATGGCTGACACCATTGTAGTGGGAGATATTTTAAGAAATTTAACCCATACTTCCCCAAATAGCCGTATTTTTGCCGATGAAGCGCTTTTGATTACATAGACTTACAATTTAGAAATTATCATAATATAAATATTCGTTATGGCATGTGCAAGTTGCGGAACAGGGGGATGCAGTACCGGCGGGTGCCAAAACAAAGGCTTGTGTGCCTCAGGTAGTTGCAACAAAATGAACGCCCACGACTGGCTTTCTGTCCTGGATATTGACGATCCCATTGAATACCCTTTTGTAGAAGTGAGTTTTAAGAATGGCTCCAGAAAAGACTTTTTCAAAAACCCCAATTACCTGATCACGGGTGATACGGTTTTGGTAGAAGTACTGGGAGGGGGCTTTGATATTGGAGTTATAACCCTTTCCGGTGACCTGGTTCGACTTCAAATGAAAAAGAAGTTTACCAACGAGGATAAAATCCATTTATCTGCCATCAGAAAAGCCAACGAGCGAGATCTCGAAAAGCTGGAAAACAAGGTAGACCTGGAGCGAAAAACCATGGTACAGGCCAGGGCCATTGCCCACAGCCTCGGTCTCAACATCAAAATAGGCGATGTTGAGTTTCAGGGTGACATGAAAAAAGCCACCTTCTTTTTTACAGCCAACGGCAGGGTTGATTTTCGCGAGCTGGTGAGGGCTTACGCCAAAGAGTTTAAGGTTAAAATTGAGATGCGCCAAATTGGCTCCCGTCAGGAAAGTGCCCGTATTGGAGGCATCGGCAGCTGTGGCAGAGAGCTTTGCTGTTCAACCTGGTTATCTGATTTTAGATCTGTCAATACCACGGCTGCTCGCTACCAAAACATTGCCATCAACCAAACCAAACTTTCCGGACAGTGTGGCCGACTGAAATGTTGCCTCAATTACGAGCTCGATACCTATCTCGACGCCTTAAAACACTTTCCAACCCATGCCAATGTCATCAGAACCCAAAAAGGCAATGCCTCTTTGGTAAAAACTGATATTTTTAAAGGCATCATGTACTATGCCTATGACGATATTTCTATGAGGGGCGTTTTCCATCCCCTGGATAAAGAAAAGGTCAAAGAAGTCTTGGCCTTAAACAAAAAAGGGGTCTTACCAGACGACCTCACCGGATTTACAGAAATAAAGGACATTCCCAAAGAAATTGGTTTTGCCGACGTTACCGGTGAAATTGAATTGCCTAATAAAAAATCCAAGAAGAAAAAGAAAAAAGCACCGGCAGGAAGAGGCCCGGCAGGTGGAGGCAATGCACCGAGACCAGAAGGAGCCGCGCCCAGAGAAAACAGGGGGCCTAAAAACGAAGGTGGAGAAAGTCGTGAAAACAGACCTCCTCGTGCGGAAGGAAGCCCACAAAGAGAAAACAGGGGCCCAAGGCCCGGGCAGGAAAACAGAGCCGGGGGCGACAATCGAAACCCAAGGCCGGATAACAGGCCACAAAGAGAAAACAGGCCACCTAGACCTGTCCAGGAAAACAAAACGCCACCAACAGAGGGCGGGCAGGAACAAAAGCCAACTCCTTCTCCCAACCCCGCCAGAGAAAACAGGGGGCCGGGCAGAGAAAACAGGCCACCCAGGCCCGATAAACAAGGCGGTCGTCCTGCTTCAGATGCCAGCCCGGCACCGGATGTTCCCCCAATGCCAGATAACGGTGGTCAGGAAGGTGCTCCGGCTAAAAACACTAAAAAGAAAAAGTTTTTTAACAGAAACAAAAAGAACAATAATCCTTCATAATGCAATTTGATGTGACCATTATTGGCAGTGGGCCCGGAGGGTATGTAGCTGCTATCCGCTGTGCTCAGCTGGGAATGAAAACCGCGATTATTGAAAAATACGATGTACTGGGAGGTACCTGTCTCAATGTAGGCTGCATCCCTTCCAAAGCCTTACTCGATTCATCAGAACACTACCACAATGCCGCCCACCGTTTTGCAGAACACGGCATTAAACTGTCTTCTCTTAAGGTAGACATGGCCCAAATGGTCAAACGCAAACAAGATGTGGTAGACCAAACCTGCAAAGGCGTTGCCTTTTTGATGAAAAAAAACAAAATTTCTGTTTTTACCGGAGTAGGCAGCTTTGTGGATAAAAACACCATCCGCATTACCAAAAAAGATGGTAGTACTGAAGATATTACCACCCACAAAACCATCATAGCCACCGGATCCAAGCCGGTGACTCCTGATTTTATGGGATATGATAAAAACCGCGTCATAACATCTACGGAAGCCCTCAACTTATCAGAGGTGCCCTCCAGCATGATTGTGATTGGTGCCGGTGTTATTGGTCTGGAACTCGGCTCTGTTTTTGCAAGACTGGGCACTAAAATAGAAGTAGTTGAGTACATGGACCGCATCTTGCCCGGCATGGACACAGATTGCGCCAAGGAGCTTCAAAAATCACTAAAGGGCCTAGGAATGGCTTTCCACCTCTCCCATGCAGTGAGCGAGGTCAAAGGAGGCAAAAAACAAGTTTCGGTAACCATGAAAGCCAATAACGGTGAAACCCCGGTAACGCTTACCGCGGATTACTGCCTGATTGCCATCGGCCGGAAACCTTACACCACCGGCCTGGGCCTTGAAAACATTGGTGTAGCTACCGATGAAAAAGGAAGAATTGTCGTTGATGATCACTTGCAAACCGCAGTTGAAGGCGTTTTTGCCATTGGCGATGTTATTCGTGGTGCGATGTTGGCCCACAAAGCCGAAGAAGAAGGTGTTTTGGTCGCTGAATGGATGGCGGGTCAAAAACCCCATATCGACTATAACCTGATTCCGGGAGTAGTTTACACCTGGCCGGAGATGTCTTCTGTGGGTAAGACCGAAGAAACCCTTAAAGCCGAAGGCATTCCTTACAAGGTGGGTAAGTTTCCATTCAAAGCCTTGGGAAGGGCCCGGGCCAGCATGGATACTGAAGGCCTGGTAAAAGTGATTGCCCACAAAGATACCGATGAGCTGCTAGGTGTACACATGGTAGGACCAAGGGTTGCCGATGTGATTATGGAGGCTGTGGCCCTAATGGAGTTTAGGGCATCTGCAGAAGACATGGCCCGCATTTGTCACCCACACCCAACCTACACAGAAGCGGTCAAAGAGGCCGCCCTGGCTGCAACAGACAATAGAGCATTACACGTTTAAAACAATAGATATGAAGTTCGGCGTAGTTGTTTTTCCCGGATCCAATTGTGATGATGACATGGTTCACGTTTTGGGCACCGTTATGGGCTTTGATGTGGTTAAAATCTGGCACAAAGAAAAATCACTTGACCCCTATGGTCCCCTGGACGGCATTGTTCTTCCGGGAGGCTTTTCTTATGGCGACTACCTGCGCTCAGGGGCCATCGCCCGTTTTTCTGACATTATGCCCGAGGTGGTGCGTTTTGCCAACAACGGTGGCCTGGTTTGGGGCATTTGCAATGGCTTTCAAATCCTTTGTGAGGCAGGACTTCTTCCTGGTGTGTTGCTGCCTAATGAAGATAAAAAATTCATTTGCAAAAACGTCTACCTGCAAACGGTCAACTACAATACCGCCATCACCTCTTCGATAGCAGAAGGACAAATCCTTAAAATTCCCATTGCCCACGCTGATGGTCGATACTTTATTCCGGAAAACGAGGTAAATGCACTCTGGGACAACGAACAGGTCTTGTTTAGGTATTGCGATGAAAACGGACAGCTGACCGATGAATCCAATGTCAATGGCTCCTTGTATCACATCGCCGGTGTATGCAACAAAAACAAAAATGTTTTTGGTATGATGCCCCACCCAGAAAGAGCGGCAGAAGTCGCCCTGGGCAATACAGATGGCCACTTGCTTTTTGAGGCTCTGTTGGGCGTTCATAGTTAGTAGCTCCATTCATCTGATCGGAACTACCCTCTTCCTTATCCATAGTTGGTAAAAAAAGAAAGGCTGCGGAAATCCGCAGCCCCTCTAAAGCTTAATCAGCAAGCTTTGATTGGATATTATCTTACTACCTGTACTTTTTTGCCTGCAATGTACTTGCCATTGCTCAATTGTACCATATAGCTGCCTGTCAACCAGTTGCTGGCATCGATGCTGATGTTGTCAGAACTGTTGAATTGCTGCGTAAACACCATTTTGCCGGTGCGGTCGTAAACAATTACTGAAGTAGCTCCTTTGAGATCGCTGTTTTTGATATCAACATTGATTCTGGATGCTGTAGGGTTAGGGAAGATGGCAATGGCGCTATCGTCCAACAAGTTGTAGGTAGAGTTAGGCTCTGCAAATCCATACTCTCCGGTATCTGATTTGAAGTCTATTTTATAAGTGCCTCCAACTGTTTTGATGTTGGGTCCATCCTGAGTTCCCACTCCCGTTGGGAAGTCTGCTGAACCCCAGTTAATGGCCCATGCTGCTTCTGCGCGGAATTTAACACCGTCATCATTTGCTCCTCCATGGCTGGTAACTGTAACACTTGCGTGTGTCCAGTGATTGGCATCATTAGGATCCTTGGTCAGGTAGGTGTCTTTGCTGTCATCGGTTCCCGGCCACTCGCCAAATGGACCAGATTTGCCCACCAAACTGATTTTATCAAACTCTACAACCGCTTCAAAGTTGTACTCTCCTGTCAAGGTATTGAACGTAATTTTGTAGTCGCCGGCAGGAATAGGAATATTGGCTCCGTCTTGTTCTGCTATACCTGAGGGGAAGTCTCCTGAACCCCAGTTAACAGCCCAGTCGTTGTCGGCTCTGAACTTCGCTTCTCCATCTACCAACTCAATTCTGAGTCTCCAAATGGTTGGGTCGGTTTCATCTTTGATCATGTCTGTGTCTGTATCCCAGCCGCCTGGAGTAGCATCACCAATGATACCAACGGTTGCATATGGTCTGATGATGGTAAAGGAATAAACCAAAGTCTTGGTATTAAACACAATTTGGTATTTTCCTGCTTCTGGAACTACGATGTTAGGACCACCGGCAACGGCTGTATCTGTAGGAAAGTCTACTCCTCCCCAGTTGATGTCCCATGCATTGTTGGCTCTGAATTTGATTTCACCTTCTGTTAAATCAATCCTTGCTTTCCATAGGTCTCCGTTGTTTTGGTCACGTGCCAGTTCTGTATCTGTGTCCCAGCCACCTGGAGTAGCGGTACCGATAACACTGATGCTCTGGTATTCTTTGATTTCTTCAAAAGTATACGCTCCTGTGCTCCTATCAAAAGTGATATAATATTTGCCCGCTTGGGTAATAGGAATGTTAGGTCCGTCTTGGGTACCAATTCCGGCAGGGAAATCACTTCCTCCCCAGTTGATGGCCCAGTCGTTGTTTCTTCTGAATTTAGCCTCTCCTGCTACCAGGGTAAGGGTAGTGAAATATTTGTTGGTATCTCCCTGTACTTCGTACATATCAGTATCTGCATCCCAACCTCCTGGTGTAGCAGATCCAATAATACCTACATCAGAGAAAACTTTGAAATTGTAAGCGCCAGTAGTGGTGTTGAAGCTTACATTGTAGTCACCATATAATACCGGTACATTAGGTCCATCTTGAGTACCAATGCCGGCAGGAAAGTCTTTGGCTCCCCAGTTTACGGTCCAAGCATTGTCTGCTCTGAACTTCGCTTCTCCGTTGTTAAGGGTAATGTCTAATGAATATTGAGTTGGGTCAAGGGTGTCCTGTACCATGTCTGTATCAGCATCCCAGCCACCAGGTGTGGCAGTACCTATAATACCGATGGTTTCAAACGGCTTGATTTCCGTAAAGCTGTAAGCAAGGGTACCTGTGTTAAAGTTTACCAGGTATTTACCTGCTGTTGGTACTGCAATGTTTGCACCTCCCGCAACACCTGTTCCTGAAGGGAATTCTGTACCCCCCCAGTTGTTAGCCCAATCTTTGTTGGCTCTGAACTTGATTTCTCCTACAATCAGGTCTACAAAACCCTTCCATACTGCAGGGTCGTTGGCGTCTCTTGTAAGGTCTGTATCGGCATCCCAACCACCCGGAGTAGCCGAGCCGATTACACCAATAGACTGAAAATCAACTGCTTGTTCAAAAGCATAAGCACCTGTGCTCTTATCAAAAGTAACTGTATATTTTCCGGCTTTGGCTACAGGAATGTTGGGTCCGTTTTGAGTGCCAATTCCCGTTGGGAAGTCTGTAGCACCCCAGTTGATGTCCCAGCCATCGTTTTGTCTGAATTTTACTTCTCCTGTTGCCAGTTCAATTTCAATAAAATACTTGTTGGTATCGGTCTGATCAATGTACATGTCTGTATCATTGTCCCAGCCTCCCGGTGTAGCAGAACCAATTATACCGATGTCTGAATCAACATCAAAATAATAAGCTCCGGTAGACGAATTAAAGGTAACGGTGTAGTCACCCGCTACTACTTTAATGTTCGGTCCGTTAAGAGTACCGGTTCCTGCAGGAAAATCTGCTGATCCCCAGTTGATATCCCAGGCATCATTAGCGCGGAACTTAACCTCTCCGTTGTTGAGTTTGAGGGTAATGGTCCACACATTACTGTCGTTGGCATCCCTTACCATGTCCGTATCATTGTCCCAGCCCCCGGCGGTTGCAGAGCCTATGATACCCACAGCATTGATCTGACCAAAGATGGTCATCGACACCAACATCATGAAAGAAAACAAATGTAGCCGTAATTTCATTGGTTTAATTTTTTGTGAAAAAATAGTTATTGTTACTGCGACACAAAGTAAGTTATTTTTTTAATTTTACCGAATAAATTTATTAAAAAATATACTTCTATGAGAAGCCAAAATTTCAAATCGAAGGGCCATTTCTTATTATTGTTTTTTACAATTTTAGTCAGCGAAATATTATTTGGACAACGGGTTGTCAAGGGGGTTGTAACAGATGCAACAACCAGTGAGCCCCTGATTGGAGCAAATATTGTTTTGAAAGAAAATCCTGCCCATGGTACCGTTACCGATTTTGACGGTGCATTTGCGCTCGAATTAGGCCCGCAAACCAAAATGATTGTAGTCAGTTATACAGGCTACACCTCGCAAGAAATTGATATTACTTCACTTTCTAGTGTCAATGTCGCTCTGATGGCCGGTCAGGTCCTCGAGGACGTAATTGTAATCGGCTATGGCACGGTAAAAAGAGACGATGCCACCGGAGCCATCCAGGCGGTTACCTCAGAAAAGTTCAATCGGGGTGCCATCACCGGTGCCCAGGAACTGATTGCCGGTAAGGTAGCTGGGGTAAGCATTACCACCGAGGGTAGCCCCGGTGCTGGTTCTAAAATCAGGATCCGGGGAGAGTCTTCTCTCTCTGCCACCAATGATCCTCTTATTGTGGTCGACGGCATCCCTCTCGACAACGGAGGTGTGTCGGGCAGCAGAAATCCGCTCAACATTATCAACCCCAACGACATTGCAGCCATGAGTGTCCTCAAAGACGCCTCTGCTACGGCTATTTATGGCAACAGGGCCGCCGGTGGGGTTATCCTTATTACCACCAAAAAAGGTTCTGTAGGCAGTAAACTCTCGTTGAGTTACAATGGCAACTTTTCCGTGGGCACCAAATACAATAAGGTGGATGTGCTCACCGCTGATGAGTATCGCAATTTTATCAATACTAAGTACAATTACGATCCTTCCAAACCCATTGACCAGCAACACGCCGCCATCCAGCTCCTGGGTGCTGACAATGTTGACTGGCAGGAATTGATCTACCAAAACGCCACCGGTATGGACCACAACATTGGCGTCTCTGGTGCCATCAAACAGTTTCCTTATCGTTTGTCAGTTGGCTATACCGATAAAAATGGTTTGTTGAAAACCGATAACTTCAAAAGATATACCACTGCAATCAACCTCAATCCCGGTTTTTTTGACAATGCTCTTCAGGTGAACCTTCACTTCAAAGCAATGCTCAATAAAAACCATTTTGCAGATCGGGGTGCAATTGGCAACTCTCTCAACTTCGACCCAACAAGAGGGCCCTATGATGCCAATTCAAGATACGCTGGCTATACTTCATGGACCGTTCCGGCCAATGGCAATCCAAACCCCATTGCACCTACCAACCCGGTAGCCCTGCTTGAAATGAGAGACGACAATTCAACCGTTAATCAGTACATCGCCAATGCAAGCTTTGACTACCGCATGTGGTTCCTCAAAGACCTGCGATTAAATCTCTCTTTGGGACATGATCAGTCCAAAGGAGAGGGCACCGTTATTGTTCCCAATACAGCCGCTTTTGCCTTTGATGCCATCAACGGGGGTGGAGTAAATAACTTTTACACCCAAACCAAAAAGAACACCATCTTAGAGTCTTACCTCAATTATAAAAAAGACAGCGGCAACCATACCTTTGATATCATGGGTGGCTATTCATGGCAGCGTTTTTATGTAGAAAACTATTATAAAAATACCGACACCGCAGGCACTCCTGCTGAAACTTCAGAAAATAGAGATCCTGCCGAATACTTCCTGGTTTCTTTGTTTTCAAGGTTGAACTACGACTACAACGACCGGTATTTTCTGACCCTGTCACTGAGAAGAGATGGTACGTCCCGATTTTCTCCTGATGCCCGTTGGGGCTTTTTCCCTGCTGCGGCCCTCGCTGTTAAGTTGATCGACAACGACAACAACTACCTCAACAGCGTTAAACTCAGAACCGGATGGGGTGTTACGGGTCAACAAGATATAGGCGATTACTATGCATACCTTGCCCGTTATCAGGTCGGTACACCCAATGCTCAATATCAATTCGGAAATGAATTTGTAACCACCCTAAGACCCAATGGTTATGATGCCAACATCAAGTGGGAGGAAACATCAACTTACAACCTGGCAGTAGACTTTTCTTTGATTAAAAACAAGTTATCCGGATCTGTTGACATTTACCACAAACTCACCAAAGACCTGCTCAACAGAATTCCGGTTCCTGCCGGCACCAACCTGACCAACTTCATTACCACCAATGTGGGTAATATGGAAAACAAGGGCATCGAAGTCATTCTGAATACAACACCTACTTCCTGGCTTGATCTTTCTGTCAACGTTACCCACAACCAGCCAAAGATTACCAAACTTACAGCGGTGGATGATCCTGCCTATAAAGGGATTGCCACCGGTGGCATAGCAGGGGGCGTTGGTAGTAACATTCAAATTCACTCTGTGGGTTATGCTCCAAGTTCATTTTATGTGTACAAACAAAAATACGATGAACAAGGCAACATCCTTGAAGGACAGTTTGAGGATGTTAATAAGGATGGCGTTGTCAACAGCTCTGACTTTTACCATTTCAAAAGTCCCAACCCTTACCTGAGCCTTGGTCTCACTGGTTCTATTCACATCAAAAATTTTGATCTCAGTTTTGCCGGCAGAGCCAACCTTGGCAACTATGTTTACAACAACGTTCACACCGACATGGGTTATCAGGCCAGGGCTTTTGCATCCAATGGTGTGTTATGGAACATTCACCAGGCAGCCATCGACAACAACGTAGTAAACCAAAGTGCGCTTACTTTCAGCGACCACTACGTAAGAGATGCTTCCTTCTTTAGAATGGACCACATTACCCTTGCCTATAATTTCGACAAGGTATTCAATGGGCTCAGAATTTACACAACCGTGCAGAACCCAATTGTAGTAACCAAATATGATGGCCTTGATCCGGAAATTGGCAATGGTATTGATAACAGCATTTACCCCAGACCAAGAACCTATCTGGCAGGAGTATCTGTTAATTTTTAAACTTTAGAAAAAGACACAAATCATGAAAAAATCATCGATTTTAAGCCTGATTACTATATGTACACTTGTTTTTTCTTCCTGTTTTAACGATCTCGATACAGTACCCCTGGATCAGGATGTTTTTACAGCAGATGCGGTGTACAAAGATGCCTCCTCTTACAGAAAAGTGTTGGCCAAGGTATATGCCGGTTTTGCAGTGTCCGGTCAGCAAGGTGCTGCCGGTCAACCCGATATTGAAGGTATCGACGAAGGCTTCGGTCAATACCTAAGGGGTTTCTGGTACCACCAGGAACTGACCACAGATGAAGCTGTGATTGGCTGGAATGACCAAACCATTAAAGACTTCCACAACCAGACATGGACAGAGACCGACGGTTTTATTTACGCTTTTTACAGCCGTATTTTTTATCAGATCTCTCTGTGTAACGAATTTATCAGAGAAACCTCTGACGAAAAGTTAACTTCACGAGGAGCCGATGAAGCATTGAAAGCACAGGTAAAAACATTCAGGGCAGAGGCCAGGTTTCTCCGCGCACTCAGCTACTGGCACGCTTTAGACATGTTCAGAAACGTTCCTTTTGTAACAGAAAACGACAAAGTAGGATCCTTTTTTCCTACCCAAACCAATGGTACTGACCTGGCTGCCTATATTGAATCTGAATTGTTGGCCATCGAAAATGAAGTGGCCCCTCCTAAGGGCAATGAATATGGCCGCGTAGACAGGGCTGCCGTTTGGACCCTTTTGGCCAAACTTTACCTCAACCACGAGGTGTATACAGGTCAGAAAAAATACACAGAATGCACCGCTGTTTGTCAAAAGATCTTAAGCTCCGGTTATTCTTTAGACCCCAATTACAAAAACTTGTTTTTGTCTGACAACCACACCTCTCCTGAAATTATTTTTCCGGTTGCCTATGATGGCATCAATACCAGGACCTGGGGGGGTACTACCTTCATCATTCGTGCAGGCATTGGTGGTTCTATGGACCCCGCTGCTTCCGGTGTAGCCAGCGGCTGGGGGGGTTCTCGTACCACCAGACAATTGGTAGAAAAGTTTCCAGCTGATCTAACGGGTATTGTTACCGAGTTTAATCCAGGCGAAACCGTGAAGTATAAAAAGATGTATGTTCCCGGCTCTCACCAGAATTTTGACGCCACCGATACCGACAATTCCTTGTCAGAAGGTGTCAAAAACAGCAGCATTTATGAGGGGCATCTTTATTTTGCTACTGCCAATACCGAATTGTATTTCACAACCATTTCTTCTAATACCGCTCCTAAACTGGGAGATAACAATGCAGATGGAACCCTGGAAACAGGTGGGGCTAAAATCATTGTTCCGGAAGCTGGCTTGCATTATATTCGCGTTGATAATAAAACAAAAAAATACTCCATTCAGAAAACACAGTGGTTTGTTACGGGAAGTGCAACCGGTGGTACAGATGTAGCCATGGCCTGGGATCCTAAAACCCGTACGGTAAAAGCTACGCTTGATCTCGGAGCAGGTAGTTTTCTTTTCAAAAACAACAGAGATGAGTTGTTGGGTGACAAAGATGGCAATGCCATTCTGACTGCCAACGGCAATGCAATCAATGTTGGTAAACCTGGTGGTCACGAACTTTTCCTCGATGTTGATAAGCCAGACTATACTTATTCTGATCGACTCACCGGCTTTGACAGAAGACCTATGTTTTATACCAATGGTCAAAACCTTGACATCAACGATCTTTCTATTTTCACGGATGGTATAGCCGTTAATAAGTTCAAAAACGTAACCTCAACCGGTGCTCCCGGTAAAGACTCTGATTTCCCTGACACAGATTTCCCTATGTTCAGACTCGCAGATGTTTATCTTATGGCAGCAGAAGCCATCATGAGATCCAACGGCGATAAAAACCAGGCTGTTGCCTATGTCAATGCGGTCAGAGAACGCGCTTATTCCGGCAAGGTAGGCAACATCACGGCGGCTGAACTAACTTATGAGTATCTATTGGACGAAAGAGCCAGAGAACTTTATTGGGAGGGTCACCGCAGAACCGACCTTATTCGTTTTGGTCAGTTTAGCGATGGCAGTTACCTGTGGCAATGGAAAGGTGGCGTTAAAGATGGTAAAACCGTTGCACCAACCTATAACGTCTTCCCGATTCCATCGGCTGACCTTGGTGCTAATCCAAACTTAAAACAAAACGAAGGATACTAACCTTCACGGGGGCGGCAAATTGTCGCCCCTTTTTTTTTCTTGTATTTCTGATTTAGGGTTTAGATGCCAACCACCTTATCGCATTATAAACGGCCTGGTGACCAATGGTAGCGTGATTCTCTGCTGGCAAATAATCAAAATAAAAACGGGCTTCTGAAGGCAGCTTGTCTTTTAATTTTTCTGCCAACAAATTAACATCTACTTCCATTACATGGGGTTCTTCGCTGGGCGCCAAACCCTCTTTACCCACTGCCAGATATATATTTGCCCTTAGTTGACCCAGCTGCAATGCCTCTCTTTTTAAGATAGATCCATTGTCCCACCAAACACTCGGACTCACTATGATGTAATTGTCGAACAGGGACGGCCTGGTCATCACCACTTCTGTTGCCAAAAGTCCCGCCAATGACTGACCAATCAGATAACTCGGGCCGGATATTTGATATCGCTCTTTAACCAGGGCAATTACTTCTTTTTCTAAAAAATCGATAAACCGGGCCGAACCACCGCTGGTAGGAAATTTATTTTTTTCATTCATCACTCTGGTCGGAAAGGTCATATCTCTTTTTCGGTCTGTATTGCCAATTCCCACCACGATAACCGGTGGAAGCTGTTGGATCCAGGGAAAGTTGACATATTGAACCAATCCGGAAGTATGGATAAAGTCTTCGTCTAATCCACCATCCAGCAAATAGACCACGCCGTAATTTTTTGCTTCTTCTTTTTTGAATTCAGCCGGCAGGTAGATGTTGATCTGTCTGGATTCGGCCATTATTTTTGAATCCATCCGTAGGCTTTCACCTATGGTGATGGGTCTGCTTTCCTGCACAACATTTTGTGCCTTCAAACAAAAAACAAGCACCATAAACACCCATACGAGACCTGATTTACACTGCATCATTCTTTCACTTCAAAGGTTTTGTTTTCTGCTCCCACTCCGGTTATGGTGAGTTTTTTCCACCCCTTGGGCAAAGAACCAGGCTTTTGTTCAATCCCTTTGTCAGTAATGCTCAGTCCCCCAAAACCATTGATTACCGCCTGCAACATACCTCCTGCGCCGGTAGCAAAATAGGGGTTGGTACCGCCTGCTGTTTCTGATATTACACCAAATGGAGGAACTTCATTAGGCTTGTAACTGGATGCAAATATTTTTGCTGCCTTTTCATATTCCCCCAACCTGCAATACAGCACTGCCAGAATCGCAGCTCCCATGGCAGGGCCTTCTTTTGAATATCGTGGCAAATAATACTCCAGGTCTTGCTTGATCTTTTTGGGATCTGAAACAATGGTCAAAGGATAAGACAATAAATTGGCATCGGCTTGTTTGATTTCCACCCCATCATACGTAGCATTTTCTTTGGTGGTTCCGTCCGGAAAAGTGAGTATCGGAATGTTGTCTGCCACATGAGCCCAATCGGCATTGGGTACGAGACCCAACTCCAAAGCCGCCTGAGAAGCATATCTCAAAGAGGTAATGGCCATGCCATTGGTAAAGGCATTGTTGTCTATGTTCTCCTGCCACTCGTTGGCTCCGATTACATTGTTGATGTCATACTTTCCCGGGCCATTTCTTTCTACCCTGCTCGCCCAAAAATCGGCCACTTCTTTTAATACGGGCCATCCTCTGTCTCTGAGCCAGGTCTTGTCTTTTGTCACCTGGTAATATTTCCAGAATGCCCAACCGACACACCCGGTAATGTGGTGTTGAAAGGGTCCGGTAAGTGCCCACACCGGGGTATCCTCACTACCCTCAGCCGATGACTCCCACGGAAACATGGCACCTTTGTACCCATGCGAAAATGCATTCTTTTTAGCTGCTTCCAATCTTTGGAATCTGTATTCAAGAAATGACTTGGCCATTTCAGGCTGCATCAATAACATAGGAGGATACATCCACAGTTCGGTATCCCAAAACACGTGACCATTGTAACCCAATCCCGATAAGCCCATTGGACTCAGACTATAGGCCGTACCCTCTCTTGAAAAGGAATAAAGGTGGTAGAGGGCAAATCGGATGTCGCGGGTTACACCTGTGTTACCTTCTACCGTCACATTGCTCTTCCAAATTTCTTTCCACGCTTCCACATGCCTTTTCAACAATCGCTCCCTGCCTTCCAAGGCAGCAAAGATGGTAAGCCTCTCGGCTTCGTTGTGGGGATCGTCATATTGATTGCTGGCACAGCTGGAGGCTACAATTGAAAACGTATATACTTCTCCCGCCTTTAATTGTTTGGTAAATTTGGCAAGGTGCATGTTGTAGTCCCAGTCTTCGTGTATGACCCTTGGTTCTTTACCATGGCCTTCTTCAAATATAAATGAATTGCTGGCGGCTAAGCGGAGTTTTCCCGAAGGACTCTTTCCCACGGAGGTGAGGAGTCGGATCAGGGCGTGCGGTCGGTCTATTTCTGCATAATAATTTCTCACATCTGTCAAATGTACAGGCGCTTCTATTACACTCATGGGGGTTATGGTAATGTCTTTTTTAGCCGTTATGGTCATGGTGGCCATGGCTGTATATGGCAGGTGTCTCAGCGCCATCATGGTGGTGCTTACCTCGGCTTTATCGCCTATCGTAAATCGGGTGATGAGCTGGGCCGTTTCCATGTCTAGACTCTGTACATAGTTTTGCACATTGCCGGCTCCTAGTCGGCGACCATCGATGTCCAGATTCATGTTGAGGTGGTTAAACCCTTTCAATATGTTGGAAACCCGTCCCCGCTGATAATAGTCGTATGCACCATTTAAAACCACGTCTTTTACTTTGAGCGGCTCTGCGGAAGAAACGATGCCGGTTACTCCGTTGGCCAGTGTTACTCCATAATAGTTCGCCGGATCAATGCTGGTGGCCTCCACCATCCAGGCCGCTCTGTCCTGAGCTGTCATGCTCCATGAAAACAGTAAGCCGATCAGTAGTAAAAAAATCTTGTTGTGTTTCATTTCAGGTTTTAATTTATACATCCTGGGTAAAAATAGTTAAGACTTCGCAACAAATAATTTAAATATTACAAAGGCCCAAAAATGATTTCTCCTTTTTGGGCCTTTGGCAAGCTTTTGGCATGGGTTTGATACCCCCACGGGAATACCTGCTCAGTACCCCGTAATAATTCCATGAACGGGGGGAGAACGTTTTTTCTTCTCCCCTTTTTTTATTTTATTTCGTAGATGTAACGCTGTTGATGATGTCTATGGCATCCGACTCTGCTACTCCGTCTTCATCATAAAAAGTTATGAGCATCATAAAGTTGGTTTGGCTCTTAGGATCAATCATTCCTGCCAGCATCACACGAACACCGTCTTTAAAGCCCTCAACATAAAATCCATCCAGGCCGTCTCCCTGGATAACATGTGCTGCATCTACCTCCTGCATATCCATGCCTAAGGCTGCCTCTGCTACTGCCTCATCCATGTCTTCTGCGGTAATGTCACCTTCAAAAATAAACATGTACATGCCCATGCCCTGGCCTTTCATTTCAAACTCTTCATTGGTGTTTTTTACAACCTTAAAGTCGTTGGGTACGGTTACTTCAAGTCCGTAATACTTCCACTCATATGTTTGCTGTGCAATAAGGGTTGAATTTGACAAAGCAATTATCAGGGTCAATAAGACAAAAAATCTTTTCATGTTTTAATGGTTTTGAATGTTTTGATGGTTTTAATTGTTGATGGATTGTGTTCCCCATCATAAATTGGATGTAATAATAGCTATATTATAATTATTTGGGGCCATTTTGCCATATTTTATTTGCTTCAAAAGCATTGGATTTTGTGTTGTCAAAATTTTATACTTTTGATCTAAGAATTTTCGATTGTACATGAGTGAAAATTGGGATTTAAACAAAAAAACACGTCCGGTTGAAGTACTTCAACAGGAGTATTGTGTTCTGGTTGGCCTGGTTACCCAGGATCAGACAGAATCACTCGTACGCGAGTACCTCGACGAGCTTGAATTTTTAGCACAAACGGCTGGTGCTGAAACACTAAAAACGTTTGTTCAAAAACAAAACCCCGACCCCAGAACCTTTATCGGCAAGGGTAAGATGGAAGAGATTGCCCGGTACATCGCTGACCACCCTCAAATTACCCTGGCTGTTTTTGACGACGACTTGTCTGGTAAACAAATCAACATACTGGAGGAAAACCTCAAGGTTAAAATTGTTGACCGAAGTACCCTAATCCTCGATATTTTTGCCAGCAGGGCTCAAACCGCTCAGGCAAAAACCCAGGTAGAACTGGCACAAACCCAGTACTTACTGCCCAGGCTCAGGGGTATGTGGACCCACCTCGAAAGGCAAAAAGGGGGTATCGGTATGCGTGGACCCGGTGAACAGGAAATTGAAACCGACCGCCGTATTGTTAGGGATAAAATTGCCCTCCTCAAAGAAAGGTTGGCCAAAATTGACAAACAATCTCAAACCCAGCGCAAGACCAGGGGAGAACTGATTCGTGTCGCCCTGGTGGGTTATACCAATGTGGGCAAATCTACCTTGATGAACCTGCTCAGCAAGTCAGAAGTATTGGCAGAAAATAAACTATTTGCCACCCTCGATACTACAGTAAGAAAGGTGGTGATTGGCAGCATGCCCTTCCTGCTTTCCGATACCGTTGGCTTTATCCGCAAACTTCCTCACCACCTAATAGAAAGTTTTAAAAGCACCCTCGATGAAGTGGTGGAAAGCGACATCCTGATTCACGTTGTCGACTTGGCCCACCCGCAGTTTATGGACCACATTCGCACCGTCCACAACACCCTCAAAGAGCTGAATGCCGATAACAAACCCACCCTGCTGGTTTTTAACAAAGTGGACCTTTACCGGGAAAAAAACTTCGACAAATACCTCGATGAAAACACGCAGAAGGAAATAATGGACGAGCTAAAGTCCAACCTAAAACACAACTTTGAACACGACAACATCTTCATTTCTGCAGTAACCAAAGAAAACATTGCAGAGCTGCGCAACAAAATGAAAGACATGATAGAAATTCAATACACCATAAGATACCCATACCGACCCAAGGGCTGGGACACAGAATACAATGGAGAACTGGAATAAATATGCACGTTTATTATTGCAATACTGCCTCTCTGTAAAAGAAGGAGACACCATCCTTGTTTCTACTACCTTTCTGGCAGAACCCCTTGCGCGTGAACTTTATCGTGAGGCCTGTGTTCTTGGTGCTCAGATGGAATTTTCTTTTGCCTTTGAAGGCATGGGCCCCCTGTACATGCACCACGCCAAAGACAGCCTGCTTGACAGAACATCGCCGTTTCAGGATCTGGCCATCAAAACATTTGATGCCTATCTGGTCATTAGGGCTCCTTACAATCTGAAAGAAGACAATGGCTTTGATCCGGGAAGACAAAAAAGAAAACTGGCCGCAGGTGCAGAACTCAACTCCATTTACTTCGAAAGAACCGGCTCAGGTGCCATGCGCCGGAGTCTCTGTCAGTTTCCTACCCTGGCTGCCGCACAAGAAGCAGATATGAGCCTTGAACAATACACCCACTTTGTAAGTCACGCGTGTAAACTCAATGCCCCCGATCCCATTGCTGCCTGGACTGCTTTGGGGGCCAGCCAGCAACACCTGGTCGACTACCTCAATCGCTGTTCATCCATCACTTATAGAAATGCAAAAAGCGACATCTCTTTTTCAATAAAGGACAGGATCTGGATCAACTCCGATGGCAAAGCCAACATGCCTTCTGGAGAGGTATATACCGGCCCAATAGAAGACAGTGTCAATGGCCATATCCATTTTGACGTCCCCTCTATCTATCAAGGCAAAGAAATCAGGGGTATTACCCTGGAGGTTAAAGATGGCAATGTGATAAGCTGGGATGCCGAACAGGGTCGCGACTTGCTGGATCGCATCTTTGAGATCGACGGGGCCCGCCGTTTTGGTGAGGTGGCAGTTGGCACTAACTATGATATTACCCGGAGCACCAAAAACATCTTATTTGATGAAAAAATCGGTGGTACCATCCACATGGCCATCGGACAAAGTTACAAACAGACGGGGGGTCAAAACCAGTCTGCCATCCACTGGGACATGATCGCCAACATGGCAGAAGGAGAAATTCTGGCAGACGGTAATCGTATTTATGATAAAGGCGTATTTATAATTTAAACTCATAACATGTATCAGCCAAGTAAAGAGAGGTACGAAAAAATGAACTACCGCCGTTGTGGAAACAGTGGTTTGATGTTACCCGAAATTTCTTTGGGACTCTGGCACAACTTTGGTGGCGTTGATGTTTTTGAAAATGCCAGATCAATGGTTCGTTTTGCCTTTGACCAGGGCGTCACCCATTTTGACCTTGCCAACAATTATGGCCCACCACCAGGCAGTGCAGAAGAAAATTTTGGAAGGATCCTTGCCAAAGACTTTCCCGGCTATCTGCGCGATGAGTTGATCATTTCCACCAAAGCCGGCTACCGCATGTGGCCCGGTCCTTATGGTGAATGGGGTAGTAAAAAATACCTCATCAGCAGCCTCGACCAGAGTTTAAAAAGAATGAAACTCGACTATGTCGATATTTTTTATTCACACCGACCCGACCCCAATACACCTTTGGAAGAAACCATGGGCGCCCTTGTCCAGGCCCTGGATTCTGGCAAGGCCTTGTATGTGGGCTTGTCCAACTACGATGCAGAGCAAACCCGCCTGGCGCTTGATATCCTCGAAGAGATGGGCGTATCCTGTCTGATACACCAGCCCAAGTATTCTATGTTTGTAAGAGATCCTGAAGAGGGCTTGCTCGATGTTTTGCGTGAAAACGGAGTGGGCTGTATTCCTTTTTCTCCCCTTGCACAGGGCTTGCTTACCGATCGTTACCTCCATGGCATCCCTGCAGACTCCCGTGCCGCCAAGTCTCACGGCTTTTTGCACCCTGAAGAGGTTTCCGAGCATCGCATTTCACAGGTGCGCGCGCTCAAATCCATAGCAGATGCCCGTGAACAAAGCATTTCTCAACTAGCCATCGCCTGGTTGCTGCGCACTTCTCAGATTACAACGGTATTAATCGGCGCCAGTAGCGTTGACCAGCTCAGCAACAACCTCAAGAGCATGCAAAACACCTTGTTTTCTCCTGAAGAACTGATGGCAATTGACAACATTTTAACTTAATCAAAACCCTTTTGCAAAACCCTTGTTTATCATAAAACTATAAAACATGACAGCATACGTTGCCAACTTAATCAATGCCGTAGTAATGATCGTAATGGGATCATGGGCTTATTTTTCTTCTGCCAGCCCATCACCAACGGCGTTAATCCCCGTTTTTCTGGGCGTCATTCTGGTGGTTATGAGCCAGGGGGTTAAACACGAACAAAAAGCCCAGGCCCATATCGCCGTAATCGTTACCTTGATCGCCTTCCTTTCTCTGGCCATCAAACCCCTGCCTTCTGCTATTTCGAAAGGAGAAACCATGCCTCTTGTTAGAGTGGCTACCATGGTTTTGACCAATGCCGTATCTCTTGTTTATTTCATCCGCAGCTTTATCCAGGCCAGAAAAAACAGAACCGCGGCCTGATTCGTCCATTTGAGGGTTTTGTGTGTTTATTTCGGTATATTATTTGTTAAAACAATAGTACAAGGTTGTTACTTTTGCGTCTGATTTAAAACATACGAATTTCGAATGAATTTCAAGGCTCCCCTGTTGGCTCTCGTGGTGCTGACATCCTTATCTGCTTTTGGCCAAAGTTGGTCAATTGTAAACCCTACTTCTATTAATATAACCGGCTCCCGCGACATCGTTCCTGTAGTTTATAAAACCTACACCACCGATGATGTTGCCATGAAAGACCTGCTGTGGTCGGCCCCACATGAATCTGAAGTAAGACCGTCGCAAAGCAATACCATCATCTCTGTTCCTTCTGCTGATGGTAGCTTGGATCAGTATCGCATGGTGCAATATGACATGATGGAAGCCCCTTTGGCGGCTCAATATCCACATATCAGGACCTTTCACGGGGTTTCTGTGACCGATCCCCACAAACGCATCAGGGCTGATTATACAGATTATGGTTTCAGAGCAGAAATTAGGGATGAAAGGGGCCACACTTATATCGACCATTTCCAAAGAGGTGATAAAATTCATAAAGTTGTTTACTATAAAAAAGATCTTGAAAATAAGAACCCCTGGAGCTGTGAAGTACAACAAGCGGAAGATGAATATCGGGACAACCATGGAAATAATGAGCGTGTAGGAGATTGTGTTTTTCGTTCCTACCGATTGGCACTTGCTACAACTGGTGAATATTCTAACTTTCATGGTGCTACATCTTCTTCCCAATCTTCTCTTGTGATGACAGCTGTAGTTAATGTCATGAATCGTGTAAACGGTGTTTTAGAAAGTGATGTTACAATCAGGTTCGTTTTGGTTGGAAATACATCAAGTCTATTCTATTATACTCCCGGATCAGATCCCTATACCAATAACAACGGAGTTACAATGCTAACCGAAAATCAAACAAATTGTGACAACATTATTGGGACATCAAATTACGACATGGGTCATGTTTTTAGCACCGGTGGTGGTGGAGTAGCTTCTCTAGGAGCGATTTGTTCAACAAACAATAAAGCGCGAGGGGTTACTGGCCTGCCATCTCCAATTGGAGATCCCTTTTCCATTGACTATGTTGCCCACGAAATGGGCCACCAATTAGGCGGGCGACACACTTTTAGTAATAATAACAGTGGTTCTTGTTCAGGTGGAAATGTCAATGCAGCAACTGCTGTTGAGCCAGGAAGTGGAACAACGATTATGGCTTATGCTGGCATTTGTAACCCATACAATGTTCAAAACAATAGTGATGCTTATTATCATGCAATAAGCCTAGCTGAAATTAAAACCAAATTGCAAAGTGTTTCATGTCACACCGTGATTTCGTTTACAAATCAAGCCCCCATTGTTTCTGGTCTTACCAATTATAGCATACCCATATCAACACCTTTTGTCCTTACAACAACTGCAACTGACCCAGAAGGGGATCCAATCACTTTTTGTTGGGAAGAAACAGATGCTGCTACATCTACAACAGCTCCTACATCTACAATGACAAGCGCTCCTGTATTTAGAAGTTTTAATCCAACCCAAAATACTTTTAGATATTTTCCTTCTTTGAGCACTGTTTTAGCTGGTAGTACAAGTAATACATGGGAGGTTCCTCCTTCGATAGGAAGAGTCTTAAAGTTTAGGGTTACCGCAAGAGATTATCACTCTATTGCCGGGTGTACAGACGAAGAAAACATGACCGTCACCACCGTTGCCGGTATCGGTCCCTTTATTATAACATCTCAAAATACGGCATCCAATTTAACAGAAGGTGCCCCGGCCACTATCACCTGGAATGTAGCCAACACCACCAACTCTCCGGTAAACTGTGCCAGTGTAAACATCCTCTTGTCTTATGACGGGGGTCTTACCTATCCGGTCACTTTGGCTACAGGTACTGCCAATGATGGCACCGAAACGGTGACCCTGCCACTCGGCACCTCCACAACGGCGCGCATCATGGTAAGAGCGGCCAACAATGTGTTTTATGATGTCAACAATGCCAACATCACCATCATCGCCAATCCGGCCACTTTCAACTTATCCCTGGAACCGGGTGAGGTTGTTTTGTGCAACACGGGCCAGGCACAAACCACGGTTGCTGTTTCTCCTGTCAACGGCTTTACACAAAACGTAACCTTATCTGCCCTCAACCTGCCTCCCGGTGCAGTGGCTTCTTTTTCTGCCAATCCCGTCGCTCCCAATGCTTCTTCGGTGTTGACCATCTCCAACCTCAGTGGCGCAAATGGCACTTACAACGTAACGGTTAGGGGTACCAGTGGAAGTATCATAAAAGATGTCAACCTGGTGCTCATCGTTCAGGCTCCTTTGGCTGCTCCCACCCTCATTGCCCCTGCCTCAGGTGCCACCGGAGTGTGGTACCTTCCAGACTTGTCGTGGAATGGCCTTACCGGTGCTGCCACCTATAATTATGAAGTTTCTCTTTCCTCCTCTTTTTCTTTCCTCGCTGCTTCTGGTAACGCGGGCTCCAATGCTGCATCTCTCAACCTACCTCTCCTGGGTCAAAGCACCTATTTCTGGAGGGTTCGCGGTATAAACAATTGCGCTAACAACCCCTGGAGTGCAGCATCTTCATTTACTACAGATAACTGCATGTATTATAAATCAGGAGATATTCCTCAAACCATTTCTTCCGGAGCCCCTTCTACCGTTGAATCTCAACAGTTCGTTTTTGACCGGGGTCGTTTATCAATAGCAGAAATTTATGATCTCGAGGGTCAACATACCAACGTAGACAACCTCAAGTTTTTCCTCAGGGACCCTCTTGGCACAGAGCTGCTCTTTTGGGATCAGCCCTGCAACGGCGAAGATAATTTTAACATCAACCTCAGCGATGCCGCTTCGAGCAGCGCCTTTCCTTGCCCACCTACCAATGGCATGAGCTATAAACCCACCAACCCCTTCTCTCTTTTTCAAGACGTCAATCCTATTGGCAACTGGAAGCTGAAGGTGCAGGATGTTGCTGCCGGCGACGGTGGCTTTTTATCCAACTGGAGCTGGGTCGGTTGTTACAATGGTTTTTGTCACCTACAGGTGGAACATCCCTACTCTACAGGCATCGGCAGCGTACTCAACGCCGTATCCTGTTCTTTGTCTGGTGATACCATTTACTTTAATTCAAGCCTGAAAAATCTTACCCTCGACCTTGGCACTTCAACCCTGGTCATCAATAAAAGCATTGTTTTAAAGGCAAATCCGGCAGATAATATTACCATATCTACCAATGCCTCTTCTTCTCCAACAGTGGAAGTGACCCCTGGTCAGACAGTAACCCTTATCGGTCTCAACATCAAAGCTTCTGGCGCAGATGATGGAGCCATTAGAAATGCCGGTAATTTGAATTTAGTGGACATTGACCTGATAAAAAATCCATCGGTAAATCATACTTCCCTCCTCAGAAATCAGGGGACGGGAACAGTTACGGTAACCGGGGCCTGTACCCTCAAACCGTAAATGCGCTTATTTGTATAATCGGGAATTGAGCAGATAGGCATATACCCTGTCCGGCACCAGGTACTCGATAGACAGCCCTTGTTTGATGCATTCACGGATGTACGTCGCAGATATATCCAGCATCGGGGCGTCCATGTACTGGATGTTGGGGTGGTTTTCATAACACCCTCCGTTGCTACCCGGCCTTTTATATACGTATATATTGTGTTCTACAATTTTTTCATGGTTCTTCCACTTGTCGAGCGACTGTAAATTATCTCCCCCCATCAATAGTACAAATTGATGTTGTGGATATTTTTCTTCGAGGTAGGTAAGCGTGTCTATGGTATAAGATGGCTTGGGCAGTGAAAACTCGATATTCGAAGCCTTTATTCTGATGTTGTCACCTATGGCCAGGTTCACCAGGTGGAGTCGATCGTGATCATTGGCCAGGCTCTTTTTATCCTTCAGTGGATTGTGCGGACTCACCACCATCCATACTTCGTCCAGATCTGCCTTGGTAACCATGTAATTGGCAATGATCATGTGTCCTGTGTGTACAGGATTAAAAGATCCGAAAAAAAGTCCGATTTTTTTGCCCGCTCCCGCCATTAATAGCCAGACAGCACGGGCATGATCAGCATCATAATGTGCTCATCTGATTCCTGCTCTGATGGCAAAATGATAGCCGCCCTGCTTGGGGTTGACATTTGCATGATGGTCTCCTCGGTATCGATGTTGCTCAAAAGCTCCACAAATATTTTTGAGTTGAAGCCCATGCTCATGGCTTCTCCTGCATATCGGCATGACAGTTGCTCCTGTGCCTCGTTGCTGAAATCGATGTCCTGCGCTGATAGCGTAAGGGCATTTTCTGACATATTGAGCACTACCTGATTGGTGGACTTATTGGCATAAATACCAATCCTTTTCAGAGAGTTCTGCAGGTCTTTTTTATTGGAGGTAAGCTCATTGGGGTTTTCTACCGGGATCACCGCGTTGTAATCCGGATACTTGGCCTCAATCAACTTGGTGATGATTTTGGTGTCTCCAAATTGAAATACTGCATTTTTGCGGTTAAAACTAATGTCAACCGTTCCATGCCCCGGAAGGGCAGATTTCAACAGGGTAATTAGTTTTTTAGAAAGAATGATGGAGTCTGATATTTCGGTGTTGACATTGCCAAAGGTATATTTTACCAGCTTGTGGGCATCTGTTGCTACAAAAACAACCTTGTTGTAGTCGATCAGCATATATACCCCCGTCATGGCCAACCTCATTTCATCGTTGCTCACCGCAAATGAAGTTTTGGTAAGGGCTGTGGATAACTTTTGACACTCAAATGAAAAAGTTTCCATTGCATCGTCTTCGCTGATGATCGGAAAGTCATCCGGACTATCGCCCACCAAGTGGTATTTACCGTAGCTCGATACAATTTCAATGGCGTTTGTATTGCCGTCTTCCGCGTGGCCAATGGTAATCGGCTGGTCTGGAAGAGCCTTTAAAGTTTCCAGCAACATCTTGGCAGATATGGCAATTTCTCCCTTCTCAATGCCATTCACCTCTGTCTTGGTGATTACCGTGTTCTCTACGTTGGTAGCACGGATGGTAAGGGTATTGCCCTTTAGTTGAAATAAAAAGTCTTCCGTTACCGGCAAAACGGGACTGGGTGCAATTACGCCTGATGCCACCTGTAAGCTTTTCAACAACTCCGAAGAGGAAACTTCAAACTTCATTTTAATCTGTGTTTAAATCGATTAGGGAATTTTTCGAAAGACAGCAAAATTACAACAGATTATCGGTTTTTTCAAGGATATCTGGCCCTTGTTTTAATCCCCTGACTGTGGAAAACCCACTTTTTTCCACCAAAAAACAAAAAAGCCACCCTTTTGGAGTGGCTTCCGTGGTCCCACTAGGAC
>CALMSX010000067.1 GCA_937872515.1 uncultured Bacteroidota bacterium | reverse complement strand
CCGGTTGCTCCGCTCCCGGATGCTCCGTTGCCGGATGCTCCGGCTTTACCAGCATAAGGACAAGCCTAAGCGCTCCTAACCATCTTCCCTACCAGGGCAATCTGCCCCAAATGATAATGACTGTGCTCCAGCAAACCGTGTAGGTTGCGGAAAAGAGATCCATATTTTCCATCAATGAAAGGTTCGTAAAGTTCAACATCTTTCATTCCCTCAATTTGAACAGCGAGTCGTTCGGCATTTTGCCAAACCTCATCGAGCATGTTTTGCCACTCTGCTTCTGTGGTAATAGGATCGCGATCGTAACTGTACTTATCACTGGCATCCAATGGTCCTCCGTTAAAAACTTTGATCACAGCTCTGATATAAAAGTGAATATGAAATACCAAATCAGCTATGGTATTGAGATCGTGGACTTTGGTATTGGCTAGTTTACTGTCAATACCTTCCAGCAAAGATTTCATACAGGGACCTGTAAAGTTGTTGCCAAAGTGCATCTCCCTTAGATGGCGGGCCAGTTGGCCTGTAAGAAACTGTTGTTCCATAATATTTAATTTTTAAACAGTAAATATAATTATAGATTTTCTTGTTGTTGAATGGCATATCGCACCATACCATCCCCACGTGAATAGACAGACATTCCACTTTTTTCGGCTACGCGATGTGAACCTATATTGTCTTCTTTACAAATGGCGTATATCATTTCAAGATGATGAACCCTGAAACCGTAGTCCAGTAGGCTCCTCACAGCCTCGGTGGTATAGTCCTTGCCCCAATGAGACTCCCCTAGCCAATAGCCTATTTCGGCTGATTTTCTGTCTTTGCTGAAATGGATGCCGGCTTCACCGATGACCTCGTTGGTATCTCTTATAGCCAATGCAAAAACAACCCGCAGTTGCTGCACAAATCCTTGTTGAACAAAGGCCAGGCGGAAAGCAGCATCGGGCTCTCCATAAGGATAAGGTATATTGATCACATTGGCAGCAATCTTGGGATTATTCACATTTCTGATCAGGGCCGGTAAGTCTTCAGGCAAAAGTTTTCTCAAAACCAACCGGTCTGTTTTCAGTCGGGGAAACACATCAAAGGGGCCTAACATAACTCATCATTTGTATCGTGATTTGAACCTGGATTTTTGATTGCCACGATCTGCACATCCACGTCTTTTTTTCCGTCCGCTTTTTCAAAGTCGGTCCGCAAAAGGGTGTCAATAATAAAACCGCTGGCCTCCAGATGGGTCGTAATTTCATCCGCCGGATAGTAGTGAATATAAGCCTTGTCTTGCCCATCACTACTCAATTGAAAACCGGAACGATCGTAATCACCTTCCATAAAACTGAGGTACAAAACCCCATTGGAATTCAAATGTTGATAGGCGGATGCAATAAGTTCTGCAACTTCGTTTCGATTGAGGTAAGGAATACAAAAACCCACAAGTATCAAATCATAGCTTCCTTTCCTGTTTTTAAGTGTCCTCACATCCTCCACCCTGCACTGTGCCTCTGGCAGGTTGATGCTGGCCAGGCTCACCATCGCAGGCGACAAATCAATGGCTTCAGCCCGCAGTTGTGGTTTTTGGTCAAGGATGTACCTGCTCACATTGCCGGGACCACAGCCAAGGTCCAATAGACTTCCAAACTCATCACCGACCAACTCACAGCAGCGGTTGAGTCCCCCGGCATAGCGGGCCTGGTCCATGTACTTCTGCTGATAAGCCTGTGCATGTTTGTCAAAAACGGCTATGGTAGGGTCGAGGGGCATTTATAATTTTTGTCAAAAATATTAAAAAGCTAGCTAGCTTTTGATAGCCTGATAGAGAAGCCAATAGATCAATTGCCGGTTAAGTATAAATCTGAGAACACGATCCTATTATGAATCAAACAAATAAAATTTGGTGAAGTGGATAATTTCTTGTGAAAATCTAATTTTTATTAGGAATTTTATGAAAATTCAGTATTTCATGCAAGTAAATAGCCAGTAAAAAATTATATTTGGTTTGCCTGGAATCGCCGGATTTTGGCTTTTTTCGAGTAATTTTGCACTTCCGGATTCGAAATTACAACCACAAAATAATGAACAAGATCAGGGTAAGATTTGCCCCCAGTCCTACAGGACCTCTGCACATTGGAGGGGTCAGAACTGCACTGTACAACTACCTCTTCGCCCGAAGGCACGGAGGGACTTTTATTCTGAGAATTGAAGACACCGACCAACAGCGATACGTACCCGGTGCAGAACAATACATTATTGATGCATTGACCTGGGCAGGATTGGTGCCAGACGAAGGACCCGGTTTTGGTGGTGAGTTTGGTCCCTACCGCCAGTCGGAAAGAAAAGACATCTACCGCCAATACGCTCTCGAATTGGTTGAAAACGGTCATGCATATTATGCCTTTGATTCCGCTGAAGAGCTGGATGCAGCCAGAGCAGCGGGGGGCGACAGCTTCAAATACAACTACGAAAGCAGGGGGCAGCTCAAAAATTCCCTTTCTCTGCCAGAGGCCGAATGGAAGGCCTTGTTGGATAAAAATGAAAACGTGGTCATCCGCCTCAGGGTACCGGAAAATAAAAGTATTCACATCACCGATGAGATCAGGGGTGATGTTAGTTTTGCCGGAAGCGAACTCGATGACAAGGTCATCCTTAAGGGCGATGGCATGCCTACCTACCACCTGGCCAACATTGTAGATGACCACCTGATGGAAATTACCCACGTCATCCGCGGTGAAGAGTGGCTGCCCAGCACGGCGCATCACGTTTTGATGTATGAGTTTTTTGGCTGGCAGGCACCCAGCTTTTCACACTTACCTTTGATCCTGAAACCTACAGGCCAGGGCAAGCTGAGCAAGAGGGATGGCGCCAAATTTGGCTTTCCGGTCTTCCCTATCAATTGGGATGGCAGCGATGGTGACGAACCCTATCCGGGATTCAGAGAAGAAGGCTTTCTGCCCGACGCCCTGCTCAACTTTTTGGCCTTCCTCGGCTGGAATCCCGGCAACGACGAAGAAATATTGCACCGAGCTCATTTGATCGAACTCTTTTCGCTGGATAGAATTGTAAAATCTGGCGCCAGATTTGATTACGACAAAGCCAAATGGTACAACCAACAATACCTGATGGCCATGAGCAACGAAGAATTAGCTGTACTACTGACTCCCTTGGCCAAAGAAATGAACATCGAAGCTGGTGCAGACAAACTGGCCCACGCAGCCGGAATGATGAAAGAACGGGTGTACTTTTTGCAAGACATCCTCCGCACCGGTTACTATCTTTTTGCAGAGCCGCATGACATCGATTATGAGACTTTTAATAAAAAATACAAGACAGAACTTAAGTCCCATTTCATGGCCATAGCAGATCTGGTAGCCCAGGAAGAACATGCAGACAGAGCCCACTTTGAATCATTGGTAAAAGGTTATGCCGCAGAACACGGACTCAAGATTGGCGACCTGTTTCCCATCTTCCGTCTGGCCCTCACCGGCACCATGCAGGGACCCGATCTCTTTGATACCTTTGCCATCCTGGGTGGAAAGGACTCCGCTTTACGCATCCATAACCTACTCAGCTAATGCCTAAAAAATTCAGCAACAAAGACAAGGCCGATGTCCATAAGGAACTCAAAGGCTTTGAAATCAGGATCAACTCTTTTGGAGAAATGGAAAGCAATTTGAGCATTGAAAAACTCAATGAATTTCTCAACGAGAAGTTAGAAAAAGAGGAGAAAAAAGAAGATAAGAAAAAATAGGGCCTACCTCAGTGGCACAAACTGAAGGCTGGTCCATTGTCCGTTGGACGATGCTGCCCTGGCTATTAATAAACCCGGATACGAAACTGCCTGCCATCTCTTTTCAGCACAGGCGTTGCCATTGTTTTCTTGATAAATCAACTTACCCATGGTGTCATAGATCCACAATGCCACGGTTCCCTCAGGCAATTCGAGACTTTGACTGGAGGCATTAAAATACATATGATCTTGCTGGCTCTCTGTTGTTGCCAATAATCTGCACGACATAGCCGCGCTTGTATTTTGACAGTACATACGATTGGCAAGGCTGCAGTCCAAAACAAAGGGATTGGCTTTGCCGGATTGATAAGAGGCAATTTTTAAGGTCCTGTTCCATTCTTTTTCATCTACCGGATCCTGATTGTGCCATTGGCACAGCAAGTCCTTTTGCAATGGAAAATAGTTGGCATCGGCGGCTACTACCTGATCGCGGTAGATGGTATACACGTACATCATCGCACGGGCTATGTCTCCCTTTACTTCTTCTCTCGGCTCAAACTGACCGGCAGAACCCAGCTCGCTGTACTTGTCAACCATAGATCCCGGAATGGAAGTAAGCTCTGTATTGAGCAGGTACCACCTGGTGGTGGAAGGGTCGGGACTTTCACCAAAGGGGCGATTGGCCCTATCGTTGTTGGTCTTTACCCTTGAAGGAAATAAGTTGTGCATGTCGCTCTCCGCCTTGGTATCCGCCAACCCAAATCCTTGCGGATAGGTGTGTTCGGTGTTGATGCCATCAGCGGCCCCATTCAAAAATACCGCCTGGGTTGGGTCCTGCCCTTCGGGTATGTAAAGGGTCAGTCCGGTGTAGATACACGATAGGTTTCTATTGACAGCGTCAATTTTCAGAAACAAGGTATCGCGGGCGGTGGTATAGGGTATCACCACATCCGGCCGGAAAGCATTGCGTACTTCATTGGCCAGTGTTTCTCCTGTCAGTTCCGGAAAAACAGGCTGGTAGCTATATTGAGCATACCCAGCAAAGGGCATGACCAGCCACAAAACCAGAAACAGGAGTGGGTAGCGCATGCTGTTATTTTTTCTGCAGCTTTGCCTTTACCTTTTCGATGATGTTGGTAGCCGGGTCTGCATACAGGATGGTACCTTGAGAACCATCGATGACATAAGCATAACCTTCTTCAGCTGCCACCTCCTTGATGATGAGATTGACCCTGCTTTGGATAGGATCAAACAAACCTTCAGACTTGAGGGTCAGTTCCTGCTGGCCCAGTTGTTCAAACTCGGCAATCTTTTTTTCTTCGGCCTGCAATAGTTGAACTTCTTTATCGTACTGTACCGGAGCAATTTCATTTTTGCGCTTTTCAAGGTTCACCGCCTTGAGCCTGAGCTCGTCGACCATGCTCTTGATCTTCCCTTCGATTTTGGCCTTAGCAGCCTGAAGGCTGTCGTTGGCTGCCTTTACTTCGGGCAGGGCATAAATCAGGTCCTGCGTATTGATGTAAGCAACTTTTACGGTCTGGGCCTTTATTTCAACTGTTGTTGCCAGTGCAACCAAAATAAAAGCAATAAGTGTGGTTCTCATTTTATAGTGATGATTTGTGGTTGACGCTTATTTAGCAACCCTTTTTTTAATGTCTTCAGTTTTATCAAATTCCGGCTTTACAAACAACAAGCCCGCTGCACCTGCTTTGTCAAAGATGAGGTCATAACCTTTTTCTGCTGCATAATTTTCAATGGCGGCAAAGACCTTGTCCTGGATAGGAGCTACCAATTGCTGGCGCTTTTTAAATAAATCGCCTTCAGGGCCAAATCTGCGTTTGTTCATTTCTCTCACTTCTCCTTCTTTGGCTACGATTTCCTCTTCACGCTGTTTTTTCAGGTCATCGGTAAGCAACACTTGTTCTGCCTGGTATTTGTTGTAAAGTGATTTTACCTTGTCTTGCTCTTTGGATATTTCTTGTCTCCAGCCGGAAGCAATTTCATCCAATTCTTTTTGAGCCGCTTTGTACTCATTCATCTCTGTAAGTATGGCATTGATGTCGGCCACAGCAATGCGCTGGGCATCGGCTACGTAAAGGGTCAGCACAAAAGCAAACGAAAACAATAACTTCTTCATTTTAATGGTTTTTTGTTTTTATTAAAAACGCTCAAATATAGCGCATTCCAATGTTTTATCTATCCTCATGACCTACTAAGGGGCCTATAAGTTTCTTAATTTATACTTAATGTTGCGTTATTTCTTCCTTTCCGGCTGCTACCCACCACGCCCAGGATAGAAAAAAGCCGGTAATAAAGATGCCATACTGGTTTTCCGGCAAAATTTCAAAGAGCCAGGTCGCTGCCAGCCCACTGTACACCGCCATAAATATAGGGTGGAGCCTCAGCCTGCCATCCCACCATGGGGCAAGGGCAAAGACCAAAAAAACCATAAAACCCACAACTCCGGCGGCTGCCGCATTCAACAATAGCTCGCTGCTGGGCTGAATGATTTCTTCTACTTTGATGGCTGGAAAATGTTTCACAAACCAATCTTTATTGACTTTGTGCAGTCCCTTGTACCCCACTCCGCTTAGCGGCTGCTTGGAAAAGGCATCCCAGCCCGACATCCAGGAATAAAACCGAAAGCCATCGCTGGATCCTGTGCGGTATTCCATCTTGCTGTAATAGCTGTAGTCGTACCGGGCATAATCCACTCTTTGTTTGAAAGAGGGCAGGACTTGATAGGCAATAAAGGGCAGTAAAACCAACACAGCCCAAGTGGCTATGACCCATTTTTTATGGTTTTGCCACATCATACCCATCACCAATACGGCCAATGAAATATATAGCACCACCAGGCCTGTTCGAGCCATCAATACATGGAGGAAGAAGATCATGAGTACCCCATATACCCAAAAAATCATTTTAAGTAGGTTGTTTGTCTGATTTCCCGCTGCATAAATGGCTAAGACAATGCTCAATGCCATGGCAACACTGATCCTGATGTGATCGTGATACAGACCTACTTGCATCACCCGGGCCTGGCCATAGGCTATATGGGCGGCCTCGCTGTCTGCCAGGTAGGTGACCACAGCGTGCAGGGCGGTGAGACCCAATACCGCCATAATAATCGTGGTCATGATTGTGATCTCTTTTTTGCCAGGCTTCCAGGAGAAAAAAAACAAGGGGAAAAGGGGTAAGGACAACTTGATAAAAAATGACCCATCGATCGAAGTGCCATTGATCACATCAAAGATGGGCACGATGGCGGCAAAGGCAAGCATGGATACAAACCAGACATTGCGCCATAGACCGGTCTTGTTTTCGTGTAAAAACCAATAAAAAGCCATCAACAACAAGCCAACGCTGTACAGAGAGCGCGAAAAAATGAGACCGGCAAACAGGCATAAAATGGCTGTATAGGCCCAATAATTTCTGGGGTTGGCTGGGGTGATCAGTTTTAACACAAGGTCTTTTATGGTTTCAAAACGAGCAAAGCCACATTTTCAATATGATTGGTATGCGGAAACATGTCGACAGGCTGCATTTTAACTACTTTGTATTTTTCGCTGAGCATCAAAACATCCCTGGCCTGGGTTTCCGGATTGCAACTTACATACACAATTTTGGGTGCGGCAAGGGCTAACAGGGTCTGAATTACCTTTTCTGACATCCCTGCCCTGGGTGGATCGGTAATCACAACATCGGGCTGACCGTGTTCTCTGATAAAATCATCGTTGAGAATGTCTTTGACATCACCGGCATAAAATGAGGCGTTTTCGATGCCATTAAATGCACAGTTTTCTTTTGCATCCGCAATGGCTTCCGGAATCTCTTCAATGCCGGTAACCCTGCCAACACTATGGGCAATGTACAAGGCAATACTGCCAAGCCCCGTATACAAGTCATATACATTTTCGTGGCCTTTGAAGTCGGCATATTCTGCAACGTAGTCAAATAAAATTTTGGCTCCCTCACTATTGGTCTGGAAAAAAGATTTTGGACCAATCTTGTAACGCACGTCTCCCAGTCGCTCTATGATGTAAGGACGGCCGTGATAACAGTGGACATCGAGGTCATAAATGGTGTCGTTGAATTTTGGATTGACGGTGTACAATAAGGCAGTAATGAAGGGAAACTTTTGTTTCATTTCTTCCATGACCACTTTTATTTTTTTAGCATCGTCTTTCCCAAAAACTATGAGCAGCATCCAGTCACCTTCCAGGGTGTTGCGGATGATGATATTGCGCATCACACCCTCGTGGGTATAGGGATTGTAAAACGAAATTTGTTTTTCAATGCAGAAATCCCTGAGATGGTTTCTGATGTCGTTGGACAAGTCGTTTTGCAAATGACATTCATCGAGATTGAGTACCTTGTTGAAGGAGTTGGGTCTGTGAAAACCCAAAGCCGGTTCTGTTTCGATGAAGCCCTTGGTTTCAATCTCTTCGGGTGTGAGCCAGCGTTTGTCGCAAAAAGTAAACTCCAGCTTATTGCGGTAGTAACGGATGTCTTTGCTGTAACGCACGGTGTGGATGATGCCTTCGGTATCTATCTTACCAATCCGCCTCATGGCATTGACAATTTTAATAAACTTGTACTTGGTTTGTGAGTCGTATTTGAGGTTTTGCCATTTACATCCTCCGCAATGGTAAAAGTGCTTACAAAAAGGAGTGGTCCTTTCCGGAGACAAGGTCACGGTCTCTTTAACCCTGCAGATGCTGTGGCTTTTTTTCTTTCGGATCACCACGGCGTTGACTACATCACCCGGCACAGCATCTTCAATAAAAAACACCTCACCTTCTTCGTTTCTGCCCACCGACATGCCCTTATCTGCAATACCGGTGATCAGTATATTTTCGACAACGCGCTTATTTTTTTTCCTTCTTCCCATGCCTCAAAATAATGATTTCAAAATAACAAATTTTCACAAGGTTTGCCCAATGGGTGAAACTGCTCCCGGTTTTTGCTAAAAGCATGGCCAAGACGGGCAGTACAAGTTCTATTTAACACAAAAAGCCCCCATAGGTATGAGGGCTTTTTGTTGTATGTGAATGAAAACCGATTACTCGGCGATCAGTTCAAATTCGATCTTGGTTGAAACTTCTTTGTGAAGGTTGATGGTAGCCTGGTAAGTACCCAGATCCTTTACCTCCTCAGGAAGAACAATCTTTTTACGCTCAACTTCAAGGCCCAACTGGTCTTTCAGTGCTTGTGATACCTGTACGCTGGTAACACTACCAAAGATTTTTCCCGTTGTACCGGCTTTAACACCAATCTTCAGGGTTTTGCCTTCCATTTGCTGAGCCAATGAACGGTATTCTTCCAATCTTGCAGATTCTCTGGCTTCTTCTTCAGCAATAAGTGTGTCCAATTTTTTGCGATTTACCGCATTGGCTACTACACCTACTCCTTGTGGAATCAGATAATTCCTTCCATAACCGGGCTTAACACTAACAACGCTGTGTTTGTCACCCAATTTATCCATATCTTTCAATAAAATGATATCCATGTTGTGTACTGTTTTTAAGGGTTATTTTAAAAGGTCAGTAACGAATGGAAGGATGGCCAGGTGTCTGGCACGTTTTACCGCCACAGCTACTTTTTTCTGATACTTCAATGAGTTACCTGTAATCCTTCTTGGAAGGATTTTACCCTGCTCATTGATGAATTGCAAAAGGAAGTCTGAATCTTTGTAGTCGATGTGACGGATGCCAAACTTCTTGAATCGGCAGTATTTTTTGCTTTGTTTGCCGATCGTTGGATTGCTTAAGAACTTTATATCGTCTTTTGATGCCATTTCTGTCTAATTTTAAAAGGTTTTGTAATGATTATTCGGCTGTTTCGGTATTGGTCACAACTTCTTCAGCTGCTGCTGCAGCAGCAGTCTTGGCAGCTTCAGTTGCTTTGGCTTCTGCAGCTGCTTTCGCTTCTGATGCTTTTGCCTCTGCTGCTGTTTCTTCCTGTGCCTTGCCTTTGGTCTTTTTCTTCACCTTACCAATCAGACCTGCACGTTTGTCAGCGTTGTACTTAACGCCGTGTCTGTCTAAGGCAATGGTGAGGAAACGCATCAAACGCTCATCACGCTTCATGGCCAATTCCATCTTGCCAATCATGTCTCCCGATTCAGAAGTGAACTCGATGCAGTAGAAAATACCCGATGATCTTTTGTTGATCGGATATGCCAACTGACGTAGCCCCATTTCATCAACGTGTACTATGGCACAACCCTCATTCTTGAGCATGTCCTCGTACGCCTTTTCTGTCGCTTTAATTTCGTCGCCTGACAGAACGGGATCGACGACGAAAGTTACTTCATAATGTTTCATTAATTAATTGAAGTTTAATTGTTTATAAAATTTAAAAGGGAGTGCAAAGATAAGAAAAAAATTATTTCTCGTGCTTTTTGGTCCAAAAATATGTATAAATGGCTGAAAACCAATGCTTAGAAACTCAGCATGCCGTCAAATTCCCTTGATTCTGGTCCACAAAAGCGACATCATTTCGCGTTCCTTGCCCTTAGGGGGCCTGCCCGCATCTCCATCCAGCTGGTATTGCCCGGATCCATCTTTTTTCACTATAAATTTAAAAATATAGTCGTCGGCCGTAACCCCGGCTTTACTTGCATTGTACACTCCATACCGCATGTCGTTGAATTGAAGGCGGCCATCATCTCTGCGAAGCAAACTGTAGTAATCATTGCTAAACCACCTCAATATGCCGAGGGTTTTATCGGTTTCTAATGCCTCACCTATCAATCCATGCTGCTTGGGTATACGCACCAGTTTGAATCGTTTTTCTTTGTCAAAATGTGAATACGAGCCCTGAAAATAGGCAGAATCTGTTTCTGCCGTTGCAGACCAAAGTACATTGTTGAGTATGGTAGGATTGGTCATATACCGTTTCGCCACAATCCCTTCCTTTTGCAGGGTTTCCTCAAAAATGCCGTTGATGTAAGATTTGTTTACAAAGGTAAGTGCCATGTATCCACAACTGAATATCATCATAGCCCACGTCAGCTGCTTTCTGCGCTTACTCTCTCTGTGGTACATGGATACGGCAATCAGCAGGATACCAAAGGGCACAGTATACCCCGGATCGGCCACAGCTACATTGTTCCAGGCTATCCTTGTGCGATCGAATGGAGCCCACAGCTGGGTGCCATACACCGTAAAACAATCCAGGATGGGATGGGTAAAGATGGTCCAGAAAAAAAAGTTGTACCAGGCCCAATAACCTTCTCTAACCACAATGGGAGTTTCTATAAGTCCATAGTTTTTCCAGGTGCGGTACACTACATAGATGGCAAAACCCATTAGTAAACCACCGGCAATGGCCAGCAGCAGACTGCCGACTCCAAATACATAAAAGAGGGAGGTAAGTCCACCAAAAAAACTGATAACCGCCAAACTCCCGAGCAAGGCTGATAACTTGCGGATGCCTTTGTGGGTATAAAGATTGGAGTCGTAATACCTCTTGACCAACCAGGCTATGATAAAAGAGAATACAATGGCAAAAAACAAGGAATGGGTGATGCCTCTGTGCGCTACCAGGCCCTGCAGCGGTGTAAGCCACAAATTGGAAATGACATCCAAATCAGGGATGGTACCGGCAATGGCTCCCCAAAGCATGGCCCTGTTGCCTATTCGTTTGCCCAGGCACACTTCGCCTACCGCTGCACCCAGGATGATCTGTGTCAGTGAATCCATGAACCAATGGTTTGTATCTGCATGATAGGCTTATATGTTGAGCTCCAGTATGGCCAATTCGGCTGCCCGCTGTTCCGCTGCTTTTTTGTTGAAATCTTCTGCTTCAGAGATCTTGTCTCCATCGACCATGACGGCCATTCTAAAATAATCGCGTTTATCGTTTTTGACCTTGCTCATCTGAACAAATTCTACTTCATGGCCGTTTTTTTGCGACCACTCAAGTATGATGCTTTTGTGGTTGTCATTCTGTTGCTCCAAAGCATGGATATCCAGGTACCTCATCAGGATCTGTTTGATCACGTAAGCACTGGTGCGCTGGTAACCAAACTCCAGGTAAAGGGCGCCGACCATGGCTTCCAGGGCATTGCCCAGCATGGTATTGCTCATCTTTCCCTGCGAGTATTCTGATAAAATCAGATCGAGTCCCATCTTATCAGCAATTTCATTCAGGGTTTGTCGCCTCACGATTTTTGACCTCATTTTGGTGAGGAAGCCCTCGTCTTTGCCCGGATATTTTTTAAAAAGATATTCAGCTACGATGGTACTCAGGATGGCATCACCCAGGTACTCCAGCCGTTCGTTGTTAAAACTTTTGTTGCCCTGATCCACATTCATGGATCGGTGGTAAAAGGCTTGTTTAAAAACACCTAATCTCACCGGAGTAAACCCTAATAAAGGTTTGATCTTGCGTGCGAAGTCTTTTTCCGATGAAAAATAAATGTTGTAAAAACGCCTTATTATGTCCAAAACTAGTCTACTTTTTTAATAATCACTGATGCATTGTGCCCACCGAATCCAAAGGTATTGCTCAGCGCAGCCTTGATTTGTCTTTCCTGGGCTGTATTGAAAGTAAAATTCAGATTTTGGTCGATCTCCGGATCGTCTGTAAAATGGTTGATGGTAGGAGGAATAAAGCCATCCCTCAGGGCTATGATACAGGCCAGTGCTTCAATGGCGCCGGCGGCTCCCAGGAGGTGACCGGTCATTGATTTGGTGGAACTGATGTTGAGCTTGTAGGCATGATCTCCAAAAACCTTGAGTATGGCCTTGCTTTCTGCCACATCACCCAATGGTGTTGATGTACCGTGAACGTTGATGTAACCGATGTCTTCCGGCTGCAAGCCGGCGTCGGCAAGGGCCAGCTTCATTACATTGGTAGCTCCCAAACCATCCGGGTGGGGAGCTGTCATATGGTAGGCATCAGCGGTCATGCCCACACCTGCTATTTCAGCTATGATAGTGGCACCTCTTCTTTTGGCGTGCTCGTATTCTTCGAGGATCAGACATCCTGCTCCTTCTCCGAGTACAAAGCCATCGCGGTCTTTATCAAAGGGCCTGCTGGCCGTGGTGGGATCGTCGTTTCTTTCACTCAGCGCTTTCATTGAAGAAAAGCCCCCAATTCCTGCCTTGGTAACAGCAGCTTCAGATCCGCCGGTAATCATCACATCAGCCCTGCCCATTTTGATGTAATCAAAGGCATTGCCAATGGCATGGGTGGAAGATGCACACGCTGAAACGGTGGCATAGTTGATGCCGCGGAAGCCATATTTTATTGAAATCAAACCCGGGGCGATATCGGCAATCAATTTGGGAATCAAAAAGGGTGAATACTTAGGATCACCACTCGATGCAGCTGCTTCTTCTATATCGTGCTCAATGGTTTCAAAACCACCGATGCCACTGCCCCAAATAACCCCTGCCCTGTCAAAATCAATCTCTACCCCCTCGAGTCCGGCATCTTTCATGGCTTCATCAGCCACAGCCATTGCATAATGGGTAAATGGATCCATTCTGCGTATCTCCCTTTTGTGGATAAATTTTTCTGCATCAAATCCTTTGATTTCGCATGCAAACTTGGTTTTAAAGTGGGTTGCGTCAAACCGTGTGATGGGACCTGCTCCCGATCTGCCCTGGCGCAGCGCTTCTGTATAGGCAGCCATGTCATTGCCAATGGGTGTAAGTGCCCCGATTCCTGTTACTACAACTCTTCTCATATTTTTGTTAGACGGTTGATCTGGTACGCAAATTTCTCATTTTTTTCCGAAACTTTAAAATTTGGGCTACTTTCGCCTCCAAAGGATTAAACAACTTTTCCAAACCATTAATTGTCAAAGCAATACACTATGAAACGGATTACATCTGTCAATAGCCTACAGCGCACATTGAATACTTATCGCAAGCAAGGTCTTACAATTGGCTTCGTTCCTACCATGGGCGCCCTCCATGCAGGTCACCTGAGCCTCATCCAACAAGCGGCCAAAAAGAATGACATCGTTGTTTGCAGCATCTTTGTCAACCCTACTCAGTTTAATAACGCTAGCGACCTGGCAAAATATCCGAGAACCCTGAAAAAAGATGGTCAATTGCTGGAAACTGCCGGCTGCCACCTCCTTTTTGCCCCCTCTGTAGATGAAATTTATCCGCCGGGACTCGATACCGAAGTACATTTTTCCTTCAAAGGACTCGATAAGATGATGGAAGGAAGGTATAGACCCGGCCACTTTAAGGGCATGGCCCAGGTGGTCAAACGCCTCCTTGACCTCGTTCTGCCCAATGATTTGTACATGGGACAAAAAGACTTTCAACAGTTTACCATCGTGGCCCACATGATCAAAACCCTGAAACTGCCCATCCGCCTGGTAGTTTGCCCCATTATGAGAGAATCCCACGGCCTGGCCATGAGTTCCCGCAACGAAAGACTCAATGCCGATCTCAGGTCAAGGGCTGCCATCATTTACAAAACCCTTAAAACCGCCAAAACAAAGCTTAAAACCATGGACGTCAGGGAGGTAGAAAAATGGGCCCTAAAAAGAATGGAAGTCCCCGACTTTAAACCCGAATATTTTTCGATTGTAGACGGCTACACCCTAAATCCCGTTGAAAACCCTGAATTACACGATTATATAGTTGCCTGCACCGCCATCTGGGCCGGAGAAGTACGTCTCATCGACAATATGATTTATAAAAACCGTTGACCGCTGTCCGCTAACCGCTAACCGTCGACCGCGGACCGTTGACCGTTGGCGGTGAGCCGTGAACGGTGAGCCGTAAGCGGTGAGCCGTAAGCCGTGAGCGGTAAGCGGGGAGCGGTAAGCCGTAAGCCGTGAGCCGTAAGCCGTGAGCCGTGAGCCGTAAGCCGTGAGCCGTGAGCCGTGAGCCGTAACCCGTGAGCCGTAAGCGGTGAGCCGTAAGCCGTGAGCGGTGAGCCGTGAGCCGTAAGCCGTGAGCGGTGAGCGGTAAGCCGTGAGCGGTGAGCGGTAAGCCGTGAGCGGTAAGCCGTGAGCCGTAAGCCGTAAGCCGTAATCGGAATATTATTTGTTTTTCGTAATTTTGTAGCTCATAAAAAAAATAATAACATGTTTTCAAGGGTAAAAATCAAAGAATTGTTGGCCAACTACACCTTGGGTGATACGGTAACAGTCATGGGCTGGGTGCGTACTTTTCGCAACAATCAGTTCATTGCGCTCAACGATGGCTCTGTTTTGACCAACCTCCAGATAGTAGTTGACTTTGAAAACATGGATGCTGAATTGTTGAAAAAAATTACTACAGGAGCCGCTATCAAGGCTGTTGGTGAGGTCATTGCTTCCCAGGGCAAGGGACAAGCCATCGAAATTAAGGCCAAAGAGGTCGAGGTTTTGGGTGTTTGCGATCCTGAAGTCTATCCGCTGCAACCTAAAAAACACAGCTTAGAATTTTTGCGCGAGATCGCTCACCTGAGGCCCAGAACAAATACCTTTTCTGCAGTTTTCAGAGTGAGGCACCAACTGGCCATGTCCATCCATCAGTTTTTTCACAACAAAGGCTTTGTGTATATGCACTCTCCCATCATTACGGGCAGCGATGCCGAGGGAGCCGGTGAAATGTTTAGGGTAACCACCCTGCCACTCGACAAGTTGCCCAAAACGGAAGAGGGACAGATTGACTTTAAGAAGGACTTTTTTGGTAAATCTACCAATCTTACGGTATCCGGTCAACTGGAAGCCGAATTGGCAGCCCTTGCTTTGAGTGAGGTGTATACTTTCGGTCCTACTTTCAGGGCTGAAAACTCCAATACTTCAAGGCACTTGGCAGAGTTTTGGATGATCGAACCGGAAGTTGCCTTTGCTGATCTCAACGACAACATGGACCTGGCAGAAGGCTTATTGAAATATTGCATCGGGCAGGTCATTGAACACTGCGCCGAAGACCTCGAGTTTTTAGAGAGCAGATTGTCCGATGAGGAAAAACAAAAACCTCAAAACGAAAGGTCAGAAATGAGCCTGAGGGAGAAACTCCAGTTTTGCCTCAACAACGACTTTCAGCGCCTCACCTACACCGAGGCTATCGACATTTTGAAAAACAGCACACCCAATAAAAAGGGCAAATTCAACTATCCCATCGAAGCCTGGGGTGCCGACCTGCAGAGTGAGCACGAGCGCTACCTGGTAGAAAAACACTTTGGCAAACCGGTCATCCTCACGGATTATCCCAAAGCCATCAAAGCCTTTTACATGAGGGTCAACGATGACAACAATACAGTAAGGGCCATGGACATCTTATTCCCGGGCATTGGTGAAATCGTTGGCGGCTCACAAAGGGAAGAGAGACTTGATGTGCTGATGGCCAGGATGGAAGAAATGCACATTCCGCTCGAAGAAATGCAGTGGTTTCTGGACACCCGCAAATTTGGTACCTGTCCTCACGCCGGCTTTGGCCTGGGCTTCGAAAGATTGGTACAGTTTGTGACCGGCATGTCTAACATCAGAGACGTGATTCCTTTCCCAAGGTTTCCGGGCAGCGCTGAATTCTAATACGTTTTAGGTTGAACATAAGGTAATTCTTTCATTTTAGAGGGCTTGTTTACATGGTAATAGACCCTAAAATTTGTATGCCTAAGTTTAATGGTAATTAAAAACAAAATATTTACAAGGAATCAAAGACTTGTAAAGAATAATATTCTATTTTTAACTTTTTATTTAGAATTGATTTTTGTTTTTTATTAGCTGACAAAACCTTTTATAACACGATTATGCATTCCAATAACTTTAGGAAAGCTGCCATCATGGTGCTTTCCCTTACCACTATGCTTATAGGTGGTTATGAACTTTACCTAAGACACCTTGGCTACACCATTTCATTTGATGACAGCGAGAGCATTTTTGCAGATAAAAAAAGAAAAATTTATTTGCCAAAAGATGATGCAACCGTATTCATAGGTTCAAGTAGGGTCAAATATGATGTGAGCACAGTAACTTGGCGCAAACTCACTGGAGAAACGCCCATTCAATTGGCCAATGTGGGTAGCAGTCCAATTCCTGTGCTCAAAGCACTGTCTGCCGATCCCTTGTTCAAAGGCAAGTTGATAATTGATGTTGCTGAACCACTTTTTTTTGACCTGTCAGGCCGGTCATTCGAAAGGCCAAAGAAGTGTTTGGATTTTAGTAATGATGAAACTCCGGCTCAACGTTTTAGCTTTCACATCAATACCTTACTGGAATCCAACTTTGTTTTTCTTGACAAAGACAATTTTGCCCTTAGTGCCTTGCTCGAATATTTGCCTATACCTCCTCGGCCGGGAAAAATGGATTTTCCAAAATATCCGACGGAATTTTCTATGATGAATTTTGATCGCAACAATAAAATGACAGACCGATATGTCGATCAAGACAGAAAAGGCGTAAAAATGATGCAGGATATCTGGATGCAATTGGCTTCTATGGGAGCCAAAGCACCTCCTATGCCCGTACATGTCATTGATTCATTTATCAAAGATGTTAAATTTCAAACGGATCAAATCCGAGCCCGTGGGGGAGAGATAGTCTTTTTGCGCCCCCCCAGCTCTGGACCTCTATGGAAAGGAGAACAAATGGGCTTCCCCAGAGACAAATTTTGGGAAAAAATATTAACGGTAACCGGATCTAAGGGCATGCACTTTGCTGACCATGCTGAATTAAGCAAAATGAATTGTACCGAGTTTTCTCACCTCCGCCAATCCGACACAAAAATTTTTACCCAAAAAGTAGTGGAAGTGCTGTCCAAAGAAATGGGCTGGAAATTCAAAGCTGGCAATTAATTTTTCTGTCTTCTTAAATCAAAAAACATGGTCTTCAATTCATATACTTTTATCGTCTTTTTTGCAGTAGTTCTTTTTATACACAATCTTCCATTTAAATGGACTTTCAAAAAAGTACACCTGCTGCTGGCAAGCTACTTGTTTTATGCAGTATGGAATCCGCCCTTCATTCTGCTGCTTTTATTTTCAACCTTTATTGATTTCTATGTTGGGAAAAATTTAAGTACAGAGCAAAATCCGACCAAAAGAAAGTGGTGGCTGGCTGCCAGTTTAATCGGGAATCTGGGCCCACTGGCCTATTTTAAATATGGTGAATTTATGTTGGAAAACTTTGTTTCTCTGGCCAATGTGGCCGGTATTGACTTCCATCCGCTTGCACCTGATATCATACTGCCGGTCGGTATTTCTTTCTATACCTTCCAGACGCTTTCTTATTCACTGGATATGTACAACAAAAAATATGCAGCCGAAAAGTCTTTTTTGGATTTTGCCCTGTTTGTCACCTTCTTTCCACAGTTGGTTGCAGGTCCCATTGTACGCCCTGATGAACTGATTCCTCAATTCAAATCGCCTGTAAAAGCCACCTGGCTGCAATTCAACCAGGGCATGTTTCTGCTCACCCTGGGTCTTTTTATGAAGGTTGTTTTGGCCGATAGTCTTCTGGCAGGTTCAGCAGATGCGGTATTCAGTGCCGGAAAAGACATGAATGCTCTCGATGCCTGGATGGGTGTGCTTGCCTTCTCAGGACAAATTTTTTTTGATTTTGGAGGTTATTCCACTTGTGCCATTGGTATTGCTCTTTGCCTGGGATTTACCATCCGCGACAACTTTTTTTATCCTTATGCAGCCATTGGCTTTTCTGATTTCTGGCGAAGGTGGCACATCACGCTGTCAACCTGGCTTCGTGATTATTTGTATATACCCCTTGGAGGCAATCGCAAGGGTATCATTCGTACTTATATCAACGTAATGCTCACCATGCTCATTGGTGGATTGTGGCACGGAGCCAGCTGGACCTTTGTGGTTTGGGGCGGACTCCATGGCCTCTATCTTGCAGTTGAAAAATTTATACAAGACAAAAGAAAGGCCCATTCACATGAGCCAGGCCCTCATCCACATCTCAAGCCCAATTTTGCCCACGCTATGCTCACCTTTTTCCTGGTCAACATCACGTGGGTCTTCTTTAGAGCCCAGGATTTTACTACGGCCTGGTCCATTTTAAAATCCATGTTCTTTTTTGGAAATCCCAAAGAAGTGGTGCTCAACTACCTTGACATTCTGAAAGTAACGGTAGTAATAACCGGAATGATCATCGTACACTGGCAGATGCGACACAAAAAAGTGCTCACAGTAGCCGAAAGCAAGCCATGGTGGAGTGTGGGCATGGTGTGGACATTTTTATTAATAATGCTGATCCTCAGCCAGGAGAGTACCAGCTCATTTATTTACTTCCAGTTTTAATGTCCATCGATAAAAATTTATTCGCATTTTTGAATACACAGCAATAATATCAATTGAAAGTATTTTTTCATATATATTGAATGCTATTCAAATCTCAAATTAGCTCCGGATGCTATGATCAATTCACCTACTGCCGCATTGCTGCTTTGGGTAAAGGTGGCACTATTCATAAATCTAACTTTTTGGGTTGCAGAAATGGTGGATGGCATAAAAAAGGCCCCATTGATGGTGCGATTGCCAAAAAATAAAAATATTTCATTGATCGGCTCACCTGCAAAAGGCTGGTATATGCTAAAATCACCATTTAGCGTGTTGATGGTTGCTGTCTCGTCGAGGTACAAAGCCGGGAAGCCAAATACGTTTTTATTGCCCATGATCAACATCGTACTGTTGGCCATTTGCAACATTGATCCTGCTCCTATTTTAAAACCTATGCTATCTGCCAGAGAAGGATACTGATTCACTGCCGCTATCGCAGATACCAAACCCAGACTGCCATTGTTAACTACCAAATGGGTCTTATCAACCAACGTTCCGTTTTTAATTACCGCCTTTGCCTGATTCACTTTTAGAGATGTCACCGACAAAGTACTGCCAATGTCTAAACCAACCGTGTCCTGAAAATTGGAAAGGAATACATTTTTGCAGGTAGCATTGGCAGGAAGCGTAACCTCTGAATAAGCATCCAGATCTGAATTGACATCAAAGTAAACATCATCGCTGGCAGTTGGCGTCCTGTTGGCTGGACACGAGCCCGACCTGAATGACCAATTAGATGCTACATTCCAAAGACCACTTCCTCTGCGCCAATATAATTTGCCCATGTCGACCGGTGTTGTAAAATCAATGCCGGCATTGTTTCCACCATCCGTGCCATTGATTACATTAAATATGCCCGGCCCAAGGCCTTGTACATCCTTGGCATTGAGATACGAAACGCAGAGATTTTGTTCGTACGAAAAATTAAAACGGGATGCAGCCACCGAAGATTTCAAAAAACACAAATTTCCCGCTACACCGGCACTATACAGCTGGCCTTGCAAATTTAGGGTTGCCGTCGGACTTACATTCAATTTTGCACCTGGCACTCCCAGATGCAAAGAATCGGTTATGATAAAATCAGCTGCATTCAATGTAACGTCAAATGTCGACATTAGCCTGAGGGTGCCAAAACTCAGGTCAATGGTCTGTTGGTTAAGTGTTAGCGCTGCAGTGTTGTCAACCTGCACCCAGGGCAAATATCGGTTGACCAGTGAAGAAATGTAAGAAGTGACATACAGTTTATAATTGGTAGCGGCTATGATGCCGTTGACATTGCCGAAAGCACATTGATTGGTGCTCACTACACTGGTGCCAAAATTGATTGTGGCCGTATTGGTATAGGGAGATAGGGAAATAAACTTTGCACTTAATTCGTGGTTGAGTGTTTGAAACTCCCCCGCTTGCACTGTAATATTATCCACGTTTAGTTTTCTGTCCAAACTTACACTTGCGTTGTATTTGCTAATAAGCACATCCATTGAAGAGGAAAGTGTAAGATCGGGATTGATCAGTTTGGCTGAACTGACACCCGTCATATCAAAAAATAAATTGGAGGCTGCCTTACTTGTAAACCATAGGGTATCTGTTATGTGAAGTTGTGAACTTACGATGTTTAAAAAATTAATGGTCTTATTGTTGGCCAACACAAAAACATCACCTACTACCGGCTGCTGGTAAACTGGAAATGTAATGTTGCATGGGTTGACCCCGGTATTGGAATTGTTGTCAAATACTACTCTGTCTGCTAGTCCGGGTAGGCAGCCCGAGGCATTGGCAGCCCCTCCACTGGTAAGACTCCAATGACTTGGATCATCCCAGTCGCCATTGCCACCTCTCCAGTAATAAGTTGTAACCGAAGCAGGAGCCGTAACCGTCCATCCCTGGCTGTTGCCTGCCAGGACACAATTTTGGGCAGTATAGGTAGCTCCGGTAGTGATTGTTTTGGCATTTCTTAGCAAACTTTGCTGGAAGGTTAGGTTGCCGGATGGTTTCGAAAAATAAAGGGTTTGATCTATAAATGCCGTTGTTATCAAATAATTTCGAGAACAAGCTCCGGAGGGATAAATGACATTTCCCTGGATCACAATGGTATCTGATCCGGTTGGTGCTACCGGAAAATCATCAAACTGCAAGCCACCGTATTTAAATAAAAACGTAAGGTCATTGATAATTGTAAAATCCCCTTCAATCTTTACAAGGGCGGAGGTGTTGATGTCGATGTAGTGAAACTGAGGTCTCTTGCGCAAGCTGAGCGATGCCACGTTGATGATATCGTTTTCAATTAACACCAATTTGTGAACCACGATGGTATTGGCTGTGGTAAAATCGAGAATAAAATTTCTGGCTATAATACAATGGGTTGCATAAGGGAAGGTGAAAGCATCCACTGCTGTAAAATTGAATGTTGTTAGGGTATCTGCAGCCCCCAGGCTAAATGTCTTACTACCGCCGACAGTAAGTAAAAAAGTACGACAATTGATGTTGAAACCATTGGATATCAATGTGCCTTGCTTCACAATTATATCTCCATTGTTAATGTCAAAGGCATCGTAAACCCTAAGGTTGCTGCTCATGGTAAATTGCCCTGCACCCTCAATCACTGCATTGAGCAAATCCACATTTTTGGTATCCAGTGTCACAGCACCAGGAGCCGCAAAGTTCCATTCCATGATGCCGGTGCGACTCACCTTCACCTTGGTAGCCAGCGTTAGCGAACCATTTATTTTTAGCGTTGCAGATGAAATCGTAGTGCCCAAAAATCTGATCAAAACGGTATCCACCGGTTGTGACCAAATCATGTCTCTTACAGATGTAATTCCCAATGGTATCTCTACTACCTGACCCGACAATGAAAAAGAAGCCGCGTCAAAATTGACAATGTCATTGGCATCCGGCAGACACCCTGCTACAGGACCTCCACTCGAAAAAGACCAGTGATTGACATCCGACCATAAGCCTCCGTTGCCAATCCAATAAAATACATCTGGGGCAGATCCTGTACCGAAAATAATGTTTGTATTATTTCCATTGTTGATACCATTGACCACTTTTATTGGCCCCAGCTGTCCATTTAAATCCTTTACCGTAGCATTGTACAAAAACAAACTATCTGATCCCGTATTGCGCAGAAACGCCTGACTACCATTGGTGGCAGACCTCAAGGTAAAGCTTCCTCCTCCGCAACCGGAGGGCATGTAATGCCATTTGGGCGTAAATAGAGTATCTCCTACACTTAATTTCAGGTCCACTCCTGCAACCACAATGATGCTGTCTACGATCTCAGGGTTGCCCAAGATCTGAAATGCAGCCGAAGTAACAAACTCCAGCGATTGGATGGTAATGTCTATGTTGTCGTTGCACCAGGTAGCATTGTTGTTGTAATCAATACCCGGGGTGCCGGAAGTGGAGAAAGGAATGGAAGTGTTTATAACCACCCTCGGGTAGTCAATGTACCTGCCAGGACTGATCCTCTTGCATTCAATATAACCGGTTGATGCATGAATAATCATCGTATTGGGTGCAGCCTGGTATTTGACACTGTTCCACCAACCACATTGAATTTTACGGGTACCCAAAAAAATGTCTATGGTCGATGTGTCGTGGGGTATAGCCGAAAAATAACCACATTTAATATCCCCATTCAGTAAAAGGTTGCCTCCTGTCATCGATGCCCCGTTGTCGGCGATCACCTCATCCATAACAACTACATTGACGGTTTCATCAACTTTTACATCCAGATAACCAACAGCTGAGCCGTTAAACTGCACCTGTCTGTTGACACTGCCTGCCAACTCTACCCTGCCATCGTCATAGTCGAAGTTGACCATGTCGCTCAATGTAAGATTTTGATATACGATCAACCTCGCCTGCGTCCAAATCCCTCCGGGTGTGCCGGTGGTAAAATTAAAGTCTATGGTATCATCAATATTGGCAAAAGTGATGCTTTTACAATACATCTCCAGATCAGTGCTCAAATTAGCTACGTATTGGCCGTCTGCCGAAAAAGACTGTGCATTAAAAAAAACATCATTCGCAGGGGTGGGCACACTTGCTCCTCCTGCGCCTCCTGAAGTGGTGCTCCAATGGGCAGCATCGTGCCAGGTACCTGAGCCACCTACCCAATAACGGTTTTGGGCAGTCAGGGAGGTAGCTGTGAAAAAAGCAAAGAAGACGATTAAATTTACACTGGTTTTCATGTCACCAAATTTATTCAAAATCCGGTTCAACTTTAAGCAGTTAATTAAAAATGTATGAAATCATAGAGGCCATTGTTTGGCAAAAAAAACATGACCTAAAATTTCCATACCAAATAGCTTCAAAAATTATATTTTGATGTAAGGAAAATAGCGCCCCTTTGATAAAATTAAATTGCGATTTTTTCTTAATAATCTGTCAAATATTTCTCAAGCCAAAGGTGATTTGTCCCTTCATGTACAAAATTTTGTTTGGTGGCAAAACCCAGCTTTCCCAATACATTTTGTGAAGCCAGATTTTGACTGTGTGTCATGGCATATATTTTTTCTTGGCGAAGTTCGTTTGTGGCATATTTTACCCAGGCATTGCCTGCTTCTGTAGCGTATCCGCAACCACAAAATTGGGGCATAAACCTATACCCCAAATCGTAGTAATGAAGCTGATCGTTGATGGCTTCTGTAATCCACTTTAGCCCCGCCGAACCCATAAAGTTGCCTGTCTCCTTGTCTGCCACGACCCACCTGCCTATACCAAAGTCACGGTATTGCTGCTGGATATAATCAACGACTCTAATAATTTCTTCAATGCTTTTTACTGGCTGATTGCCCAGATAGCGATGTACTTCAGCATTAGAATCCATTTCAAAAAGTGCCATTGCATCCTCATCAGTAAAGGGCCTTAGCAGGAGTCGATCCGTTGTTATTGTCTGCACAATAGACAATTAAAATTCGGTCAGCTTTACGAGCACCCCTTTGCGTTTTACAATATTTTTATAATCCCACTGTCTTTCTTTACCCAGCTTTAGCCAATTTTTTATATCCTTTTTAACGATCTCGCTCTGATGGTTATAATTGATGTCAGCCGACGGAAACTTACCAACCGGCTTCAACCGATCATCTTCAAAAGCCTGTCCACTCCAGAACATCAGTCTGATGCCGCTTTTCAATTTGCTATAGCCCACAATGGGATTACCCTCCAAAAACCACACCGGGTGTCGGTGCCAGATCTTGTTTTCTGCCCCCTTCAGGTTTTTGTCAATTTCCTCTGCGAGAATATGGCAAATGGCTATATCTTCTTCGGTCTGGCTGTCATTATAAGTTAAGATATCAGGGTGAATCATAATGAATCTGTTTGCTTGCTAAGATAGATCATATTGTTTATACCTACGTGTGAAAATTCATCCTTGTAACTGTATTAACTGCTTTTTATACAGAATTTTACCAAAATCGTGCGAAAAGTTGACATACTTTTAAAAAAAAGAGAACTATTAACCGAAAAAACGTAATATTTAATTTTCAATTAAAATATAACTAAAATTCAAAATATTATTTCTCTTTTTAAAATATTATGCTATATTTGTAATACTATTATACCCAAATGCCGCACGAAGTGAATAGCATTTTCGAGAAATTATATAAATTTTAGATAATAAACATTGTTTTATCTGTTTATCCACCTGTAACTTTAAATCTTAATAATATGAAAATTTTATTCCGATCAACTCCGATCAACTCCGATCAACTCCGATCAACGCTAAAGTACCTATTGTCCAATAAGTATTTAATTATTGGAATAATGGTTGCTTTTAATTTAAGTTCCTGTTCAAAAGATCAAAAAAAAGAGCAAACAGTAAAAGAGATTGCCCTTAAGACCAGATCAGGTTGCCCAGATTCAGAAGAAGGAATAGATTGTGAGGTTAAATGGTATGGCCCTGATACATTTATAGTAAATGGTTGTCCTCATATCGTATTAGCCTATCGCGTTATTGAATGCCCGGACGGATTTACCATTGACAATATGTCTTGGTACAGGGATCAAACTAGCAGTTGTGATTCATTAGAACAAACTTGGGAGACCGCAGGTTTAGGTACAGCCAGCCTTGGTTTTGAACAAACAGTTAGACAATTGACACTGGAGGTTCAAAATCATATGATTGGTATTTTTTATTCACAATCAAAATATCAATGTTCAAATGCTGGCTCAAATCCTTGTTCAAATTTAACATATGCTGCAGGCTTTTCAATGTCAGGCTGCTACAATCTATGTTGGTATAGGGAAGGTGAAGACCTAAATATATATGAATCCGAATGTGGGCAAGGTTGCTGCAAAAGAGTAACACCATTCTGTATCAAAAGAGATGGCGAAATTTGCTATGGGACACCCGTAATTACTTCTGTAGCTAATTGTGGTCCAGTTGACATTGATTGTGGTGAAAATTCCGGTCCGACAAATGAAGATGCTTGTAGGCATGCATGCAATAAACTATAATTTTTTAATGAGGAGAGATGTTTAAAGTCCCTCCTGTTTTTCAATAAAATTTTCATCATATGAAAACTATTAATACTATCATTATTTTATGCATATTCTATTCTGCTATTTGTCAAGATGGTACACCTAAAATTCCGTACACGAAATTAGTTTATCCTGAAATCAATACTTTTTGGTACGAAGTCAATTATGACTCAACGATGATTAGTGATACTTCTGATGGGTACAATTATTTCGTTATAACCCCTGGAGTTCAAGATATAATTTATGATAATTTTTTATATTCATCTTTTTACTTATACGGTAAATTTGAAGCATTTACCGGAACCTATGTCACAAAAAGAGATTTAAAAACAGGAAAATTGATTTGGAAAATCAGATATGGTTTTCCCCTTGATTCAAGACAGGAAGTAGTAAGATTGATGTACATAAACAAAGATGGTAATCTTGAAACCATAAATCAAGTCAAAAGAGAACCTTATTTAACAAACCAATGGAAATCCAGTTACACTACCTTTGTACATTCGAAAAGGGTTTTTAATATCGAAACAGGAGAACAAATAATCCATGACATTCCTGACTACAACGATGCATCATTATTTTATACTAAAATGGAATATTTAAGTACCAGCAGTTCGTTTTTTCGTGAAAAAGACAGCATTCGGTACTTTGCTCTCATCAAAGACCCACGGCCTGATACTTTTTTATTTCACATGTATGGAAGTTTGATAAATTACAACAGTAAAAAAAATGAAGTGGTTACAAATCAACTTTCACCGATAAAACATGGATTTTCTAACATGTTGGACTACAACTTAACCAATCCAACAAGACTGAATGACAACGAATTTTTATTTATTGAGTACATTGATGAAAATCCCGAAGATGGCATCATGCTCAGGTTTACAGATAAAGAAATGAATGTTGTTGAAGAAGCGGCTTCCAGTGAAGATATGGGATATGCTACTGGTCTCGTCCAGTTGCACATGATTTCCGAAGATCAACAACGATTTTTATTTTTCAATTCTGTGCCAAGTGCTGATCCTTTGGCCCAACAAAATCAATTGGATATATTGATCCTCGACCGAAATGCAAAACTAATGAGAAAGGTTGAACTAAGTCATAAATATGCCAGGTCCCTTGAAATCTTGGAGTGGAATGAAGACAATTCAATGGTTGTTATTGGTAATCGGGTTTATGGCTCGTCCACTACGGGTGATTTTAGAGTGGGTTTGGATGTTTTTAATATTGACAAAGATGGCAAAGTAACTTTGGTCAAAACCTATTTTGCCACAGATCCATATAAGAATTTTGTAGTGGCAAAATCTTTAAAAAGAGGAGAAGATAAATACCTTATAAAATTTCGTGAATCCTCATTCTACAAAACAACCTCAGGATCAATAAGCACTGATATTAATGCAAAAGCTGTAAGTTATATGTTGGTAGATGCTGCGTCATTTAAAATTAATACCAGTACTAATGAAATTAAAAGTGAATTGGATGTTTCATTGTACCCCAATCCTTCCAGGGATTATATCTCTTTGGATTTTATCGAAAGTTTTAGTGGCAGCTATTCCATCTATGACATGAATGGTAGATTGATGCTCAGTACCCAAATCCATAACAAAACAAGACTTATGATCGATGTAAGTTGCCTAAACACCTCTACGTACTATATTAATTTGATCCCGGCAGATTCTTCACAAACCGGCAAAACACTCAGTTTTGTTAAAATTTAAAAACCTGTAAAGAGTATTCTATCTATGTAAAAAGTTGATCATGTAATTTCATTCCACAAAAAATAAATTCGCCTGATTGCCATTTTATAAAACATCCTATCCTGAAACTTGCCCAAACGTCAGTATGCCGGAAAAGGTAACCTGTTACCTGATATTTCAGCTACCGGATAGTGGTAGGACCCCAGGTCAAAGACATAATTAAAACCATCTTTAAAACAAATACGGTCTTTTGGACCACCGGCAACCAATCTAGCCAGAGTTGGGTATAATACATTATCGATCCCAAATAGATGAAGGAAAGGCAAAATGCACTCAGCAAGCCATAAACATATAATTTTGATTTAAACAAGTGGACCGTGATGTAAAATAGACTGAGCATGACCAGTACATTGGATATAGTAACCATAAGATCGTGCCATGGCGTTACAGCCAAAAAGGCAAAGATCATGGAAAGTGCACCTCCCCACTTGATAATTCGGGAGGATGAGGGTGTAGTGATTTTTGCGGCGGTATCAATAAAAAACAGGGCAAAACCAATACAAAGAAAAGCCATTGCGGCAACGGCCCAAACTACTGACCCATTGCTTTCTCCATTGACCGCCATTGGGTTAAACAAATTGGTGATGTAGTTATAGCGCCAGTCAAAACCAATTGAATTTTTATTCCAATTGGAACCTCCGGGATAATGAAGGGTAGCAATGTAAAACAAAATGATGCCAGATACGAGACTGGCGGTAATTATCGATTTATAGTGTTTTGACATAAAGGAACAGTGGTTATACAACAAATGTAAACCATTGGTAGCGATTGTTACAGGTTTTGGTCATATGCATAGACCAGATACCATTTTTTTCCTATCAACTTAAATTTATGCTCGGCCAAAAAACCGGAGTCTTCGATCCACACCTTTTGTTCGAAGCTGTTTTCGGTCTTTTTGTGGGTAGTTCTAAATTTCTTTTTGTCTACATCAAAGATGCGCACAGTGAGTACATCCCAGTTGTTTTTATTCCAGGTGGTGGTCTTATTGCCGTCGATATTTAACCCTTCAATAGGAAAACGGATTCTCGATAGCTGAAAGCCCTCATCGCTGTGAAAGCGGTTGTAAAACTGATCAAAGTTTTCGATGCCCTCATTGTCTTTTTGTCCTTTTTTTGTGGAACCACATGAGATGGCAGCTAGTACCAAAAAGAGCAAAAATACATTCCAAAATCCTGTCTTCATTACATTGAAATTTAAGGCAAGATAAGGGCTTTCTTTTAATAGTGTGTATACTTTTGCTAGGAGGACGTACGCTAGAAACTTACCACCTTATCCGCCCAGCAAACAAGATTAACACAATCTACCATGGTAGAAATCGGACAAGAGGTTGTTTCCTCCAATCTTCTCGATTTTAAGCAAGTACCACAAGCCAGGATTTCGCCATGTAAGTCTTGGAAAGTTTTCATCTGGGCTACAACATTGTAATGCTCGTTCTGGATACTCTCACATTCTACAGCTTCTCCCATCAGAAATAATTTTAATTCATGGCCCTGCTTTATGGCTGTGTTGGCAAAACGAAAAGCATTCCATGCCTTCTCCGGTTCTTTGGTTGATAAAATGACGCCTATCTTCATATTATATTTTTTCAATTATAACTCCACCCAAAGGTGCCACCACAAAGCCATCTTGCTGATATGCCCATCTTTTGTAATATTAAGGCAGCAGTTTCAGATCGACCACCACCCTTACCGCAGGCAGTTATAACAAAGTTGTTTTTGAAGTTTTCTAAATTTTCGTATGAAAAGTCTTCAATAGGGATGTTGATAGCTCCCGGAATATGAGAAGTTTCGTATTCAGACTTACTTCTAACATCAATGATGGTTACCTTCTTTTGAATGTCCCCAAATCTCTTTTTTTCATCTTGCTGGATACATTTTAGATTCTTATCCACCATTCTCATTTGGATGATAATTGCTGATATCAAAGTCAATATCCCCACTGCTGCAATGGCAACCGACACATCGAACAAATCGGCTATGATGCCTGAAAAAAGAGCGCCAAATACATAACCCAGATCTCTCCATAACCGGAAAACACCCAAACTTTCAGCCCGTTGAGATGGAGAAACTATGGAGGCAATGGTAGATAAAAAAGTAGGATAAACGAGAGCTGTACCCAATCCCAAAGTTACAGCCATGGCCAGGAGTGCCGGAATAGTTGCAAAATTAATCATGCCCAGAATTGCCAGACCCTGAATGGTCATACCTGCCACCATCATTTTTTTTCTGGAATACACATCTCCCATTTTGCCGGTAACAAATTGGCCCAGACCCCATACCACGGGATAGATGGAAACCACCAGGGCTATTTGCGGGGGTGAATAATGCTGATTAAATAGCCATACAGGCAATAAGCCCCAAATCATGCCATCATTAAGATTGTTAATAAGACCGGCCTGGGTTATGGCACTCAAATTTTTGTGTTTGTATGTGGTGTCCCGAAAAACATGGCGCAATGGTCTTAATACGCTGGCTTCCCTTTCCAACCTTACATGGTGGATGGTATCCTTGATTAGAAACACAGATGCCAACAATCCGGAAACTGCAATAGCAAGACCCACGTAAAACGGATAGGGTACAACGCCAAAATGGTGGGCCAGGTAGCCGGTTAACCACGCCACCAATCCTACAGCCAGGTAACCCGAAAATTCGTTTAACCCCATTGCCAGTCCCCTGTCCTTTTCACCCGCCAAATCTATCTTCATTACGATGGTACTGCTCCATGTAAAACCCTGACTCATACCCAACAATACATTGGCAAAAACAACCCAATGCCATTGATGTGTGTACAATAATATCAAAGGAACAGGGATGGCTATGACCCAACCCAATACAAGCATATTTTTGCGCCCCAGCACATTTGTCCATTTACCCGAAAAGTAATTGCTCAATGCCTTTGACAGTCCAAATGCAGCAATAAAGCTTAGTAGTGCCGTATTGGACACAATGCCAAACTGACTGTGAGCATATTCCGGGAAAATGGTTCGTTCTATGCCCACCATACCACC
>CALMSX010000066.1 GCA_937872515.1 uncultured Bacteroidota bacterium | reverse complement strand
TGTCTTTTATATTCAGTCATTTTCAGCGGTGCGTTTTTCTACAATGACCGCTAACTTGTTTATACCTACACCAAATTTATATTTTTATTGCGGTTTTTCATAATTCTCGTTTTTTCTTTTTAACATATCCAATGGACTAATGACCTTTTCAATGCTCGCAGTTGTAATGTGGGTGTAAATCATTGTCGTCTTGATATCTTTATGTCCCAATAATTCTTTAATATACGGCAGTTGCGTCCCCGCATCCACCAAATGCGTAGCATAACAATGCCGGAGTGTGTGCGGGGTTACCCTCTTATTGATCTTGGCCTTTTGGGCTGCTTGCTTGACTACCTCCTGTACTGATCTTTCTGAATATTGCGATACCTGATCTTGACCTTCAAAGAGCCAATGCTGAGGTTTGTATTCATGGGCGTAGGTGGATAGCATGAGTTTAAATTCCTGGCTCATGGTGATATATCGGTCTTTTTTGCCTTTTCCGGCTTTGATATAGAGCTGATTCCTATCCCACAAGATGTCTTCCAATCGCAAATGAAGAACTTCGTTTAATCTCAGGCCATGTCCATACAGGGCGTATAAGAGGGTGGTGTGTTTAAGGTTTTCTGTGGCTCGGAGCATTCGATCTACTTCTTCCACACTCAGTACTTTGGGCAAAAGCATTGCTTTTCTCGGGCGTTTTATCCGCTCTATTTTAAAATCAGGTAGGTAAATTACTTTTTCATAGTAAAATTTGATGGCATTGATGGTAGTGTTGATCAAAGATTCAGAAACTTTTTCCTGGCTGATTTTGGCTATGTAGTCATTGACCTCTGCTTCTGTAATGGCGTCACACGTTTTGGGTAGCATGGCTTTGGCAAATTTCATAAACTTGCCGTGGTACTCTTTTATGGTGTTGTTGCTGTATCTTTCCCTCATCAACACATTCAGATAGTCAGTGGCAAATGGCAAAAGCACCTCTGGTGTTTTATGTAGTAAATATTCCCTTAGCTCTTTGTAGTTGACGGTCTTGGCTTTTGCATTTCCTGGTTGAATTTTGTTGATAACCATTGTTTTTAAGGCAGTGTAATGGTCTATGATCCGCTCGATAAGTTTGTCGTCGTAGGGCAGTACCCAAAACTTCTTGTCTGAATGGTATTTTCTTTCAGGAATGTATTTGACAAAATCAACATCTACACCGGTACCACTGAGCTGGAGCAGTATTTGGTCTGGATATTCAGGACTTTTATAAAGCATGCATTTGGGGGGATTTTCCACTGCAGCAATTTGGGTCTTCCAGACTTCGAATTGATTTTGTGAAATGAAATTCAACTCTTGATGCAAAAATTCCAAATGATTCACCTTGGCTTCCACCACCCAGTTTTGATATCGCACATTCCAATAGGTCTTGGGTAGACTCTTTAATTTTGCAATTTCTTCTACCGTTAACTTGCCGGTTATGAGTAAATAAGGATGTTTGTATCGGATGTTCAGTTCTTTTTTGTCTGCTGCCTCATGATTACACCGCGAAGGCACATCAGCTTGGTTTGTTTCGGTATTTTCACTTAACGGCGTGTTTGGACCAGTGGTTCCGAATTCTGAAATCTGATAACTTAACCCTGTTTTTAAAAATGCATGCCAGGCTGGTTTGCTATAGGGCAGGTACCAGGCTTTGTGGGTATTACTGTAATGTACCCCTTCCATTTTTTTGATGGTTTCTACGATGTCGGCATTGTAGTCAAATAGCAAAAATATCTGCCAATTCCCCTTATGCATTTTTTTGGTTATCTGAATCATTGGATCAAGAATGATTAACAAATATCCCGGTATTATGAGCCCAAAAACAAGAGAAGGGTTGTAAAAAATGAATAGGTTTGTCAACATAATCGTAAGCCAACCGTTATCATACTAATATTGACCCACAACACCCCGTTTTTAACGCCCTAAAGTACCTATGCTATGAAAAAATGCAAAATGTGCCCCACCATGTTTTATGGCAGATCCGACAAAATATTTTGTTCTGCTAAATGTAAAACCGCTTATCACGAAAAACTCAATAAAGTTACAAATGAAGCAACTGCTAAAATAGATAAGATCCTGCACCGCAACAGATCCATCTTGCTTGAAATTTTGGGCAAAAAAGGCACATACAAAAAGGTTCACAGAAGACAACTCGATGCCAAAAAATTCAATTGGCACCACATCACTTCCTTTCACATCAACACACAAAACAAGGTGGTTCATTACGTTTACGACTTCTCCTGGGTGCTTTTCTCAGATCAGGAAGTATTGGTGACCAGAAAACCATTTGAATAGCTCTGAATCCCTTCGTAAAAACCATTACATCTTTCCCTCCACTTCAAACATTTGCAAACGGCTTCGCCGTCCTTAGGTCGCAGACCCTTGGCAATGGACAAAAAATATTGTTTCGAAATTGCTCAATCCAGCCCTCAATAGCCATATATTATTTTGTAAAAAGAATTGCGAACAGGATTATGCAACATTCTGTACAAATTTAAACTATTTCCTACTTGAATGCAAGTTTTGGTTTCAGTTTTTTTGGACAAGCCTCGGTGTATATCACCTTTGTCTTTTGCAATGAATTTATAGGGTGACATTTCTTTAATGGCTTGCTCGTTGCCGTGCAAACCCTTGCACGGTTCCTCGTGAGTTAGCAAATTTATAATTTGCGGTAACGAACGATGCTGAGCTCGCCGAAGCATAAATTATCGAGTGAAATCTTTCACGCGATTTGCGCCAAAGGCTCAACCATACGGTCATGCTTAGTTCACCGCTGTCCGCTCACCGCTGTCCGCTCACCGCT
>CALMSX010000065.1 GCA_937872515.1 uncultured Bacteroidota bacterium | reverse complement strand
TTGCACGGTTCCCTCATTATCGAGTGAAATCTTTCACTCGATTTGCGCCTATGGCGCAACCATTCGGTCATGCGCTGCGCGCTTAGGGCAATACGGCTGCGCCTTAGGATAACTGAGTGGTTTCAGCAAAGCTGAAAAAATTGATCCCTACATGCCGCTGGTATGTAGGTATCAATTTAGTGAAGTGCTTCGACAAGCTCAGCATCGTTCGATTTAGCAAATCAAGATTTGCAATCTCACGGAGAACCACGCGCTAACCGCGTGGCGAAGACAAATCCTATTTAGTTCTGTCGTTGCCGTGCAAAGGGTTGCACGGTTCCCTCATTATCGAGTGAAATCTTTCACTCGATTTGCGCCTATGGCATAACTGAGTGGTTTCAGCAAAGCTGAAAAAATTGATCCCTACATGCCGCTGGTATGTAGGGATCAATTTAACGAAGGCACCACGCGCTAACCGCGTGGCATCGACTAAACCTTTTCGGGCAGACGGGAAATGCACCTCCGGCAAACGATAACTGAACGGTTTTGGCTTTGCCAAAAAAATTGAATTTTCTCTTAGATCTATTGTTTAGCAATTGTGGCTCCGCTTTCTGTGAATCCTAGTTTGGTAAAGTCGTTTTTGAGGATGGAGCGGCTCAATTCCCAGAGGTCGGTTCGGTTCATGGCGTGATAGAAGGTGGTTTCCTGGCGGGCGAGGGCCTGCAATTTCATCTGGAGGGCACTGAGGTCCAGCTCGTCTGTTTTATATATGGCGAGGTAGTACATCCAGGGCAGGGATGGGGCGTAGTTGGGACTGTGGGTGTATTGGCTGTCGCGATCGCCGAGTTTATAGTTTGACCAGGCTTTGATGACGCCGCGGTAGTTGGCATTGACGAGCATGGCTTTGAAGTAGGCTGTGAAAAAAAGGTGCCAGCGGTGTTCGAAGACTTCTTTTTTAAAGGCTGTGATAAAGACAAAGGCGTGGTTTTCGGCTTGTTTGGCCTTGTCGGTGTCGATGAGGGCAAAGATGGTGTAGGCGGCGTGGCCGATGCGATTGTGCTGGTTGAGGGCATTTTTGGCCAGGGCTGCCGAGGTCTTGAGGATGGACAGGGCTTCATTAGATCTGCCTATACGAAGCAAAACAGCGGCGAGATTGTTGATGTAGTAGAGGTAGTCGTTGTTGACTTCTTTGATGGACAGGTAGCCACAGGAGGCGGCTTTGTTGAAGTCCTGGATTGAAGCGTAGTAAAGCAGGTATTGGCTGTAAAAGTTGGTCACGATCCTGCGCGAATACAGCTTGCCTTCCTTGACGAGTTTTTCGAAGTATTCAAACATGCCACTCAACATATCGTATGCACGTTTGTTATGGGCAATAAAGACCATGCGGATCCAGGCCAGGAGGCGGTTGTAGCCATCGAGGTTTTCATTGTAAAACAGAGAGCGCAGCCACGGGAAAGAATCAGCGTAATTGGCCCGTTGTTTCTGGCTGTAATCGGAAATGATCTCGTGGGTCGCCTCGTGCAGCTTGTCGTTGACGAGGCGCGAAAATTCGTAGTCGGTGCGGTACTTATTCAGGAACTGGTTGATGACTTGATAGTCTTTGTACCGCAGTCGGATCTGCAGATAGTGGCGGTACGACCGGCCCGTTTCGTAAATTTTGATAAAATTAAAATCAGAGGGCTCGGTTTTGAGTATGCGTTTGATCAAAGCTTTTTCATCGGCCAGCGAGATGCGGTCGGTGAGAATGAGGTGTTCCCACTCCATGAGTTTTTCGAGGTTCTCATCTACGTCGAGGCTTTGCAACAGGTCTTCGCACCAATTTTTGACGTAGCTGTATTTGCGCTTATCAACGGCGGCATCAAAACAATCGGTATCGGTCTCTCCCCTGGCAACAGCTACGAGTTGGTCGAGAATGGTTTTTTTCTCTCCATCTTCAAAACGCTGGTGCCCTTCGAGGAAGCTGGCCTCGAGGGGGAGCAGACTTTGGGCAAAGTCGGAAAAGCGGGTAAGTTTGACCTTCACGTTGGCAGCTTACAGGGTAATACCCCCATCCACACTGATGACGGCGCCATTGATGTAAGCCGCATCATCAGAAGCGAGGAAGGCATTGACGGCAGCAATTTCTTCGGGCTTACCGAGTCGCTGCACCGGGACTTTGGCCTTCATTTTATCTAGGACTTCCGCGGGCATGGCATCCAAAATTTCGGTGTGGATAAAGCCGGGTGCTACGGCATTGGCCGTCACTCCTTTGCGACCCAGTTCCTTAGCCCAGGTTTGGGTCATACCGATGACACCTGCCTTGGCGGCGGCGTAGTTGGTCTGGCCAAAGTTGCCGTAAAGGCCCACTACAGAAGAGATGCTGATGATCCTGCCAAAGCCCTTTTCTACCATGTAGGGAGCTACGGCACGGGTACAGTTGTACACACCGGTGAGGTTGATATTGATGACCTGCTGCCATTGGTCATCCGTCATCTTTAACAACGTGGCATCACGGGTAATACCGGCATTGTTGACCAGGATGTCGATTTTTCCGAATTTGGCGATGACCTGAAAGGCAGCATCCCTGACCGCATCGGCATTGGAAGTATCTACCTGAAAAAAGGCAGCTGTATGTCCATTCTTGATAAAGTCGGCTTCGAGGGCCAGTCCCCTTTCCTGATTGACATCCCAGTTGACCACAATGGCTCCGAGCTTGGCAAATTTTTCGAGGGTGGCTTTTCCCAATCCGGAGGAACCTCCTGTGACTATGGCAACTTTTCCTTCTAATGTATTCATTATCATAAAATCTAATGTGGGTTATAGCATTTTCATGGACAAAAATAGGTAGAACAATGATTAAATCGTTATAAAATTAATTTAAATCCTCAAAATATCGCTAAATGTCATATAGGTTAAAATTTATTTAATTATTTGTATAACAAGTATTTACATTAATTAATACCTACATTGTCGTATCTTAATTTTAATATTTTGTCCATTTTTTATGCCAATTCTGTAAGATATTAGCCTTGAAAATGGATTAAACCATCACAGCATGGATTTTGCACAAGCCACATTGACCCTCTTGGTGCTGTACATGGCCGTAACGATATACATTGTGTATCGCGGTGCCAGACAGACCAAAAACATCCAGGACTTTGCCGTAGGTAAGGGCTTCTCTCCTACCCTCGTGGGCTTGTCGCTGGCAGCCAGCATTACCAGTGCGGCTACCTTTATCATCAATCCCGGCTTTGTAGCTTTTTTCGGGTGGAGTGCCTTTCTGACCATGTCCATCGTTCTGCCCATCGGCTTGTTTATATCCCTCATCGTACTGAGCAAGAGTTTTCGCAAATTTGGCACCAGTGTCAAGGCCCTAACGCTTGCCCAATGGATGGGTACGCGCTACCAGAGCAAGGCCATGTCTTACTTTATGGCCTTTGTATCCCTGCTGCTCATCACCTTTATAGTATTAATTTGTGTAGGACTCACCAAGGTCATTGCCAGCTCTTTGCAGGCCGATGAAACCCTTGTGCTGGTGTCTATCGTGGTCTTTGTTTTTGGGTACACCTTGTTTGGGGGTGCCAATTCGATGGTATACACCAATACCATCCAGGCCATTCTGATGATCATAGTAGCCATCATCCTGATAGGTTCGGGCAGCTCCCACTTTGAGCAGGGCCTCACCGGCTTTTGGGATAAGATCAATGCCATCGATCCCCAGATGAGCAAAAGTTTTAATCCCACGAGTCCGCTGTTCAGAGACTTTTTTGAAGTAGTGATTTGCAATTTTATTGTGGGCATCGCCATTGTGTGTCAGCCCCACATCATCACCCGATCACTGATGCTCAAATCTGATGAAGATGTCAACAAATACCTGACCGTAGCCATCGTGGTGGAGACCTTGTTTTTTGCAGTGTTGTTTGCCGGATTTTATGCCCGACTTATGTTTCCCGATCTTACTGTCGATGGTCAGGCCATCAAGATGGACGGCATCCTTTCTACCTATGTGGTTAAAAAATTCTCGATCGGTGTAGGTATCCTGGTAGTACTGGGCCTCATCTCAGCCGGCTTGTCGACCCTGGAGGGCATTGTACAATCGCTATCAACCACCATCAGTAATGACATCATTGCTCCCCTTGCCGGTTGGAAAGAGGATGTAGTAAAAGTAAAGACTACCAATCGCCTGGTGATTGTAGTACTGGCAGTGGTGGCAATCTTAATGAGTCGTTACCAGCTGCTTTATCCCAATTTAAGCGTTGGCATCCTGGCCCAAAACGGAGTGTATGCTTATTTTTCTGCTGCCTTTGTGCCTGTGCTTTTTGGCATCTTTTATAAAAACACCCCCGTACAGGCAGCTATGGGAGCAGCCATTACCGCTTTTGTGGTGCACTTTTCGGTGTATTACGGATCCCTGACCCCTTATACCACAGGACAAGTAAAAAACCCTGCGGTTGCGTCGGCACTGGCCATTGTATCCGCACTTACTGTTGGGACCCTTCTCTATCATCTATACAAAAAAAAGCCCGTTACCCAAAACTGATCCTTATATGAAACCATCAACCATAGACCCTCAATTCAGCAATGCTCGCATTATCGCCACCGGTTCGTATGTGCCCGAAAAAGTAGTGCCCAATGCTTACTTTAATGAATTGTTGGGAGAAGATGTAGATACCTGGCTGCGCGAAAATGTGCAGATTTACGAAAGGAGGTGGTGTGCAGATGATGAAAGTACAGCAGACCTGGTAGAAAAAGCCTGTGTACGTGCCCTGGAAAATGCGGGCCTGAAAGCGGATGACATCGATCTGTTTATTGTCGCTACCGATACGCCGGAGTTTATTTCTCCCTCAACCGCCTCAGTGGTGCAAGACCGATTAAAAATGACCAACGCGGGTACCTTTGACGTCAATACCGCATGTGCTGGTTTTGTAACCGCATTGGACATTGCGTGCCGATATATCCATTCGGATCAAAACTATCAACACATCCTGGTAGTGGGTGCCTATGCCATGAGCAAGTACCTCAACATGAGCGATAAAAAAACCGTAACCCTTTTTGCAGACGGGGCCGGTGCCGCTGTGATTGGCAGAACTGATGCCGATTCGGGCTACCGACAGAGCAAGTTGCTCACCCGTGGCGAGTTCAACAGTTGGATGGGCATCTATGCCGGTGGCAGTCACCAGCCCATGACCCATGAGGCCATTGACCACAAAGACCACCAGCTCAAATTTGTACAAAAAATACCTACCCACATCAATCCTGAGATCTGGACAGGACTGGTCCAGGAGTTGTGTGGCCGGGAAAACATAAAGCCTGCTGACATCCATCACTACTTTTTTACCCAAATCAATGTAAATAGCATATACCAGACCATGGATAAGTTGGGCGTTGACCGGACAAGGGCGGCGACCATCATGCACTACTATGGTTATACCGGTTCAGCATGTATTCCAATGGCACTGGATGAATGGATGAAACAAGGAAAGATCCGGAAAGGAGACTACGTTTGTTTTGTAGGATCCGGAGGCGGACTGGCCTTTGGTGCATCATTGTTTAAAATGTAAATGCAAGACAGTGAAACAGGAAGTATGGCAACAAGACTGGCTGGAACGATGGGCCTTGTACAGGCCTGAGAAGGCGGCGCTTCAGGAGCATGAAGGAGGCAGGTTGATCAATTACCGCGACCTCAATGCCCTTGCCAATGGTATGGCTGCTTATTTGTCGGCCCACCACGGTGTCAAAGCAGGTGACCGGCTAGCTGTGATTGCCGAGTATTCTATTACCTATGTGGCCTTGTTTGGCGCAGCGCAGAAATTGGGCTTTGCTTTGGTGCCCATGAATTATCGACTCGCGGCACCGGAAATCAAAGAGATTGCCCTGGACGCAGGTCCCGGCCTTATCTTTTATGAAAACCATTTTGCGCACCTGGTGCCCCAGTTAGATGGTATACCTGCTTACGAAATAAAAGACCTTGAAGCAGCGGTGCCTCAAGCCCGGTTTGACATCCATCCTGTGGAAGAAGATGATTCCGTTTTTATTATCTATACTTCCGGTACTACAGGTAAACCTAAGGGTGTGAGGTACAGTCACAAGATGGCTTTTTGGAACAGCATCAATACCGCTTTGTCGCTGAGTCTCTCGTCGGAAAACAGAACGGTCAACGTGATGCCTCCCTTCCACACAGGGGGGTGGAATGTGTTGCTGCTGCCTTTTTTGCACCACGGCGGATTTACCTATCTGTTCAAAAAGTTTGAAGCCGATCAGGTATTGGCCAAGCTGGCAGAAATGAAGTGTAATATCTTTATGGGAGTGCCCACCATGCTGGCCATGATGGCCCAGGATAAAAACTTCGAAAGTACCCCCCTTCATCACCTCGATTACATTATAGTTGGGGGTGAATCGATGCCCGTACCCCTGATCGAAAAATATGCCCAAAAAGGTGTTGCCATTCGCCAGGGATATGGCATGACAGAGGTAGGTCCCAACCTTACCTCCTTGCACCAGGACGACGCCATACGTAAGATAGGCAGCATTGGCAGGCCCAACTTTTATGTGCAGCACCGCATCGTAAAAGAAGACGGGAATGAGGCAGGTGCCAACGAAGCCGGAGAACTCTGGCTGCGTGGACCCATGGTGACGCCCGGCTACTGGCACAATGAAGAGGCAGGTAAAAATGCCTTTAGCAATGATGGTTTGTGGTTTAAGACCGGCGACATTGTGAGAGAGGATGAAGAGAAGTACCTCTACATAGTAGACAGGTTAAAAAACATGTACATCAGCGGTGCTGAAAACGTCTATCCGGCGGAGATAGAACGCGTATTGAAACAAAATGAAAACATCAAAGAATGCGCTGTTGTAGGGGTAAAGGACGAAAAATGGGGTGAAGTGGGCAAGGCCTTTGTGGTCTTACATCAAGCCCAGGACGAAGCCTCACTGCGTGCCTTTTGTGTGGAACGATTGGCCAAGTTTAAGGTGCCCAAGTACTTTGTAGTGCTGGATGCCATGCCCCTGACCGATAGTGGAAAAATAGATCGTAAAAAATTAAAACAACATTAATATTTTCACAACATTTAAAAATCAATAAAATGAAGTCAGTTAAGTTTTTAATTATGATGCTTTTTGCCGGATCTCTATTTATGGTAAGCTGCGGTGACGAAGAAGACAAGGGTACTTGCAGCGACGGCATTCAAAACCAGGATGAAACCGGTGTAGACTGTGGTGGTGTTTGTACCGCGTGCAGAGAAGGAGCACAAGGTACCTGGAAATCATTCCCGGTAGCTCCGATTTTGACCAGCTTTGCAGATTCTATCATAGCCGATTTTAAAGCCAATAACACCTATACCGTTGACCAGTGGAAAGGAGGTGCCAAGGTGGTATTGACAGGAACCTATACCCAGACCAAATCAGGTACAGGCAACATATACAACATAGTACTCAACCAGAGTTCACCAACAGCATTGACTGCTCAGGGTATTTTTGAAGTATCTTCAGATGACAAATCAATGAAGTATGAGGTAGCGCAGGTGAATCCTGCTATTCCAAATGTAACTCCTCCTACCGCAACCGGTGGATTTGGAAGCACTTCTGGTGGAATATTTGGTCAAGGCAACGTACAGAACTACGTTAGAAAGTAATCAGGTATATTTTACCTTGTGGGAAGAGAAATGTGGCTCTCTTCCCACTATTTTTTTTTAAAACACAATAAAGGACAAATCAATGGCAAAGTGGAAATGGTCAATTTGGATATTCATGTTACCTCTTTGGCTGACAGCCCAGGAGTCGGGCGATACCGGATTTAAAGGCTTTGACAAGGCAGTGCCCGCCAAGGCCAATAAACAGTTTCAGGCCTTCGTGTATTTTTACCAGCAAAACGTTGCCATGAACATGGCCCCGGAAAACGACTTTCTGAAAGGACAAATCGTAGGGCGTTTGTTTGGTAGCAATACCACAACAACCAGCAATGATTTTACAGCTCTTTATGCAGAGCAGCGGGCCATTCCCTTTTTTGTGTATTCTCCTGCCATCTTTGATGGAAAGGCAACCCTAAGGGCTTCGTTTGAAATAGACTGGACCTGGGGTGATGTGGCTTACGGCACAGGCGGTAACTTCGGTTCTGCCATCTCAGCCGATCAGGTGAACCTGCAGACCCAGAACCTGGCGGTTGAATTTATTCCTGCCAAATACTGGACCATCAATGTGGGGCTTCAGCGCATGTACGATACCCCGCACGACCTCTACCGCACTTTTTTCGAAAAATTTACCACCACCGGCTACCGCCTCGCCTACTTTGGCACCGATGGTGTAGGCATCAGCGTTAGGCGACAAACCGATAAACAAAAAATCAAGGCAGGCTTTTACAAGCTCTATGAAAACAATGTAGAACTCAATGATGATGTAACCCTCTTTGAATTAAATTCTCAATACAATGTAGCCCCCAAATGGAATGTGGGTGCCTCCGTGTATTGGGTAAAAGACAATTCCTCAGGCAAGGGAGGGGTGAGCATTCTGGGCCAGGGCTATGCAAGTCCGCTTACCTCCTACAACGGTACCTTCCGCTTCCCCATCGGCGCCGACCCTTACCAGTCGGATGTATTCTGGCTGGGCACCTACTTTGCCCGCAACGAAGAAATGATGATGGACCGATTTATCCTCTCCGGCTTCCTCAATTACAACCTGGGCTCGATCCGACAAAAACCCGCAGGCAGTGAAAGTTACAATAAAAAAACAACCATCAGCGGGCTGGCAGCCAACCTCAGGGCCGGCTATCGTTATGGACAAACGCCCGGAGACGCCATCATAGCAGATATGTTGTTTACCTCGGGCGACAACAATGGGGTATCCGACAGCAAGTACACGGGTGTGATTACCTCCAATACCTGGGGCAGCCCGGGTGGCATCTTTATTGGTCATGGCGGCTACCTTTTGTTTCCGCATGGCAATGTTGTCAACCGTTTCCTGGCTGCGGTAACCGATATTTCCAACATAGGTTATGGCATCGCAGGCGGAACGCTCAATTTTTCAAAAGACCTCATCCCCAACAAGCTGCACTCCAAGATAGGAGGGGCCGGTGGATTTTCAGTGATTGCTCCCAACGGAGGTGGCAACTTTATGGGCTGGGAGGCCAATGCTAAACTCGGTTACGATTTTGGAGCCTACCTCACCGTCGAAGCCCACGGCGCCTACATGGGACTCGGTGATTTTTACGACAGCAGGTTGACCAATGGCGGCGTTGATACCCGCCCCGTCAACCCCTGGGTAGGTTTTGTTTGTCTCAAATGGTTGATGTTTTAAATCCCCAAATCCAAAGAAATGAAAACAATTTTTAGCATCGCATTTACCATCCTGTTGGCTTTTTCTGCAGGATCACAAAACAAGGTCAATAGTATGAAAGACCTGGATTATGGGGTTGAAGTCAAGGCCCTAACAGTAAAGGGCAATATCTCCCTTGCCTATACCGATGAAGGCGCCGGAGACGAAACCATCGTGTTTATCCACGGGCTTGCTTCGTACATACCGGCCTGGAAAAAAAATACGGCTGTTTTAAAAAACAACTTCCGCTGCATCGCCATCGACCTGCCCGGTTATGGTCGATCAGATAAGGGCAACTATGAAGTTTCCATGGAATTTTATGCCGATGTGGTAGCTGACTTGTGTAAGCAGCTCCAATTAAAAAATGTGGTGTTGGCCGGGCATAGCATGGGAGGTCAGGTAGCCATCACGGCAGCACTGAAATATCCCACGATTGTCCATAAACTCATATTGATTGCCCCTGCCGGTTTTGAAACCTTTAACAAGGGCCAGAGGCAGTGGTTTAGGGATGTCATGACCGCAGATGGGGTAAGACTCACTACCGCCGAGCAAATCAGGATCAACTACGCCTACAACTTTTACAATATGCCCGATGATGCTGAGTTTATGATCGATGATCGCCTTGCCATCCGCTCTGCCAGTGATTTTGGAGATTATTGTTACCACATCACGCAAGGTGTCAATGCCATGGTTAATACACCCGTTTACGATTTTTTGCCACAGGTCAAGCAGCCTACTTTATGTATCTATGGTGCCAATGACAATCTGATTCCGAATCGTTACCTCAATGGCGGCAAAACGGAAAAGTATGCCAAGGCGGGTGCCTCTCGCATGCCCAATTGTAAGTTGGAGATGATTAAAAACTGTGGTCACTTTGTGATGTTTGAAAAGCCGGATGAGGTAAATGCTTTCATAGCTAATTTTTTGGAAGGCATGTAGGGGGGATTTTCCCACACATAGACCTATCTCATCATAAAGAGATTCAGCAGGATTTAAACATTAAGGGAATTGAGGGAATTAAGGGCTTGGTTGGTATGAAGGGATGCTACCTTAATTTCCTTCATTTTCTTAATGATGAAAAAAAATCACTAATCTCTTTCGTTGGGAAAAAGTCTATGTGTAGTACCTGCTTAAGGTATTGTCCACACATAGACTTTGCTCATCATAAAAAGATTCAGCAGGATTTAAACATTAAGGGCATTTAGTGACATTAAGGCTTAATTTTCCTTGTTTCATCTTAATGCAACTTAATTTTCTTAATGTTTCAAAAAAAACCACATCTCATCCATTGGGAACTGTCTCTATGTGGCAATTACCCACATATAGACCTATCTCATCATAAAGAGATTCAGCAGGATTTAAACATTAAGGGAATTGAGAGAATTTAGGGTTCATATCTTAATTACCTTCATTCTCTTAATGATAAAAAAACTCCACAATCTCTTTCATTGGGAAAAAGTCTAAGTGTAGTACCTACTCTTGGCATTACCCTCAAATAGACCTATCTCATTTTAAAGAGATTCAGCAGGATTTAAACATTAAGGGAATTGAGGGAATTAAGGGCTTATATCTTAATTACCTTCATTTTCTTAATGTTTTAAAAAAAGCCTAATCTATTTCTTTGGGATTAAGTCTATATGTGGTACCTACTCTTGGCATTACCCTCATATAGACCTACCTCATCATAAAGAGATTCAGCAGGATTTAAACATTAAGGGAATTGAGAGAATTAAGGGCAGACACCTTCATTTTTGTAATGCCTGTGCCTATAAAACGTAGTTTTGTAGTGCATTTCAAATAGAATAAAGATCTTTAATAATAGAGTCCAGCAGTCTTTTTTCCTTGTCTGTTTTGGCCAACTTAATTGCTTTTTGGAAACAATCTATGGATTTTGTTTCATCAGAATAGAGGTAGAGATTACCCAAGAGGGCCCATTTGAATTGAGAATCGGGTATATTATAATGAGATAATTGTAATAGTGCCGCATCATTGCCGTGGACAAGGGCATAGGCGTACATTTTGTTGAGCAAAATGAGGTCAGAGGGCATTAATTGGTAGAGCAAATCATAAAGATGCAGGATGGTGGTCCACTTAGCCGGTGATGGATCCGGTTGGCAATACATAGCAGCGATGGTAGCTTCGAGATGGAATCTAGAATAGGTATCACCAGTGGAGGATTCGTGCAAAAGCCTGCTCCCTTCCGATATGTGAAATGGGTCCCATTGGCGGGTATCCTGGTCTTTGTAAAGAATCAATTCACCCATCCTGCCGGTCCTGGCTTTGATCCGTGCGAACTGGAAATGCATGAGGGCCATCAACGCCTTGACCTGAGGGTATAAATCATTAAAAGTTGCTAACAACATCTGGGTAAGGCGCATGGCTTCCCGGCACAGGTCTTCGCGGATGACATCGGGGTGGTGTTCAGAATAGTAACCCTCGCTGTACAAGAGGTAGAGCGTAGTAAGCACATTGTCGATGCGTGATGCTAGTGCGGCGTCATCTGGTAATGCAAGGTGTTGACCGGCTTCGCGGAGTTGGAGGCGGGCCCTGTACAAACGTTTGTTGATGACTTCCTTATTGGTGAGAAAGGCAGTGGCAATCTCATCGATGCCAAAGCCACAGAGGGTGCGCAGTGCCAGGGCAATTTGTGCCTCCGGCGGATTGCAGGGATGGCAACAAACAAAAATCATTTGCAGTTGACTGTCTTTGATGAGTTGGCTGAGGTCATGCTCCCGTTCATCCACCTGGGGTAAGGCCATGAGCACGGCCCTACCCTTTTCTTTCCAGTGTTTGTTTCTATTGATCAGATTGAGGGCCTTGTTGATAGCCACCTTGTACAACCAGCCGGCAGGATTGTCGGGCACACCGTTGTAGGGCCATGATTCAAGGGCAGCCACAAAGGTATCAGAGGTGATATCATCTGCATCCGCCATAAATTCCACACCAAATTTGTTGCACAGCAAGGCGCTGATCTTTGCAAATTCGGTGCGGAAAAGATGTGGAATGAGGGCTGCTTCCATCAATGAACGCCGTCGTTGGAAGCAATCAACCTTACTTCAACGCTGTTGCCTTCACCCTGTAAAACCGGGCAGCCCTTTGCAAATTCTACGGCTTCTTCTACCGATTCGGCCTTAACCACAATCAAACCTCCGATGGTTTCCTTGATGTCGCCAAAAGGGCCGTTGGTTACTACTGCCTTGCTATCCCTTGTAGTGATCACCCTGGCATTGTCAAATGGAAGTCCCGTGCCACTGACAAATTTGTTTTGGGCAGCGATGCCATTGATCCAGTTCATGGTCTGCTGCATCCATTCCTGCATTTGTTCGGGTGAAGCAATTTTGCCACCATCTTCATGGCGCATGATAAGTGCATATTGTTGCATTGGTTTCTAATTTGGAGTAAATAAAAGTAATATCGATGATATGACAAATGAGAAATAGGAATTTGGACAAGGAGGAAGAAAAAAATGCGATGGGGTTGGGCATATTCCAGTTTAACGCCTTTGTCGTTATTTGTTTCTGTCAATGATCAAGGGTATGGTTGTCAGACACCTCAGATTCCCGGTACCCCTGGCCTCATTTCAAATAGGCATCGATCCATTGGATGAGCTCCTCACCATGGAGGTTTTTGGCCACGATGCGACCCTCTTTATCAAGGAGATAGTTGGCAGGGATGGTGGAGATGCCCAGGGTTTGAAAGAGGGGAGACTCATCACCCAGCAGGTGGGAGGCGTGGAGCCATCTATCTGCCGCATCTTTGGCAATGGCATTTTTCCAGGAGCGATCATCGGAGTCGAGGGCATAGCCAATGATTTGCAGGCCTGCGTCGTGGTACTTTTCCCAGATGGGACCCAGCACTTTTTTGTTTTCAATTCTACAAGGACCACACCACGAGGCCCAGAGATCGATGATGGTGAGGCGGGTACCCAATAAGGAGAACACTTTTTTTTCGGTGCCGTCACCCATGGGCAGCGGGAAATCCGGGAAGAGGTCGCCCTTTTTAGCGGAGAGGCCACCGGTTTTGACTTTACTACACAGTTGGGCAATCATGGCATTAGCGCCTGCCTGCTTCTCCCATTTTTGACAGAAGGCAAAGAGCTCATCGGAACTTCTTTCGAAGTCGCCTTCGGGTGTAGCCCAGCGCATAGCGAGGAGGGCCACCGAAACATGGGGCGTAGCCAGGGCAAAGTCGAAAAGTGCCTTTTTAAATTCGTGGTGCGCCCTGTGTTGTTCGATGAGGTTTTCTTCATTGACCGCTTCGAGCTTAGCCAGGTGCTGGTTAAAAGTGTTATACCGCAGAGCTATGAGTTCGCTGATTTGAGCATTGATTTCATCTTGATGGGTCCACCGTGCTGATTTCTGAAATTGTCCGGCATGGGCAGTAAGGGTAATGGCTTTACCACTAAACATGAAGGGAAGGTAGTTGGATAGGTTGGGGTCGTCATTGAGCAGGTTATTGGGGTATTTTTCATTTGTCTTTTGGATGGCGAGGGCATAAAATCCGTTACCGGGTATTTTGTTAAATGCAAAGCTGCCCGACTGATCTACCATGGCGGAATCAAGTACGGTGCCCTGATAGGGGGATACCAGTGATTCATAGGTAGGAAAGGAAAGGAGGTAAACCACTTTTTTCAAGTCGGCTCTCTCCCACTCTATTTTGCCTGATACAGGTGACTTGGTGCAAGCGGTGCTTGTGATAAAAAGCGATAAAGTGATGAAGAGCAACAATCGGGAAAATGCAGTTGCGTATAGCATGAAGAGGAATTTTGAACAAAGATAGGGAAAATAGGGGTTAGGGGCTAGGGGCTAAGGTTATGAATGGTACCTGTAGTTTACATTTCCCACCAATAGACCTTTCACATCATAAAGAGATGCAGCAGGATTTAAACATTTAGGGAATTTAGGGAATTAAGGGCTTATATCTTAATTACCTTCATTTTCTTAATGATGAAAAAAATCCCCAATCTCTTTCTCAGGGAAAAAGTCTATGTGTGGTACCTACTCCATGCAGTATCCACACATAGACCTTTCTCATCATAAAGAGAATCGGCAACATTTAAACATTAAGGGAATTGAGGGAATTTAGGGCTTATATCTTAATTACCTTCATTCTCTTAATGATAAAAAAAATACCCAATCTCTTTCTCAGGGAAAAAGTCTATGTGTGGTACCTACTCCATGCAGTATCCACACATAGACCTTTCTCATCATAAAGAGAATCGGCAACATTTAAACATTAAGGGAATTGAGGGAATTTAGGGCTTATATCTTAATTACCTTCATTCTCTTAATGATAAAAAAAATACCCAATCTCTTTCTCAGGGAAAAAGTCTATGTGTGGTACCTACTCCATGCAGTATCCACACATAGACCTTTCTCATCATAAAGAGAATCGGCAACATTTAAACATTAAGGGAATTGAGAGAATTTAGGGTTTATATCTTAATTACCTTCATTCTCTTAATGATAAAAAAAATCCCCAAACTCTTTCAGTGGGAATAAGTCTATGTGTGGTACTTACTCAAGACATTACCCTCATATAGACCTACCTCATTTTAAAGAGATTCAGCAGGATTTAAACATTTAGGGAATTGAGGGAATTAAGGGTTTATATCTTAATACTGTCAAGGTTTCAAAATAAATTTAAACTAATCTAAATTTTTTGTTTAGCTTTGTATAAAATATTGTTTCATGCTTTCTTATACGGAGGAAAACTACCTCAAGGCCATCTTTAAGATATCAGAGAAGGAAAAAAAATCGGCTTCGACCAATTCACTGGCGAGGCATTTGGATACTACGCCGGCGTCGGTGACAGACATGCTGAAGCGTTTGGCGGAGAAGGAGATGATCCATTATGAGCGATATAAGGGAGTGACCCTCACCGCAGAGGGCAATCGCATTGCTACTTCCCTGATCCGAAGGCACCGGCTTTGGGAGGTGTTTTTGGTAGAAAAGCTGCGCTTTGATTGGGAGCATGTCCACGATTTGGCAGAGGAGCTGGAGCACATTTATTCCGAAGAGCTGATATCGCGGCTGGATGCCTTTTTGAATTATCCGAAGTTTGATCCCCATGGAGATTCCATCCCCAATGCAGAAGGAAAGTTTACCATACGCAACCAGATGCCATTATCGGATTTGATGACGGGGCAGAGCTGCCAGGTTTTGGGCGTCAAAGAGCACAGCAATGCCTTTTTGAGGTACCTCAACCAGATCAAGGTAAAACCCGGTACCCAGATCAAGATCGAAGAACGCATAGAATTTGACGCCTCACTGCGCGTATTGATTGACCAGAAAGAAAGAAGTACCATCTCGGATTCGGTAGCACAAAGTCTGCTGGTAAAAAGAATATGAGATTATTATTTTGGACATTGGCCATATTGGGGACGCTTACCCTCCAGGCAGAAAAACCGCTGGTGGTGGCTTCGGCCTCCATCTTTGCCGATATGGCGCGCAACATTGGTGCGGATAAGATTGAGGTCCGCTCCATCGTACCCATTGGAGGCGATCCGCACCGCTACGAAGCGACCCCTGACGATGCTGCCCTGCTGGCCAAAGCCGATCTCATCCTCATCAATGGTCTCACCTTTGAGGGCTGGATCAACGAGGTTATAGCCAACTCAGGAAGCAAGGCGATGGTAAAACTAATTACTACCGGTATCACACCCATCAGCAGTCAGATCCACTCGGGGGCTACCGATCCCCATGCCTGGATGGACGCGGAAAACGGGTTGATCTACATACGCAATATCCGCGACGGCCTCATTGCCATTGACCCACAAAATGCCAATTTTTATGAGCAACAGCACGCCCGGTACAGCCAACAACTGCAGGAGCTCCACCAATACATAAAGCTGCGCATGGCGAGCATACCGCCCCAGCACCGCATCCTCATTACTTCGCACGATGCGTTTTCCTATTTTGGAAATAAGTACGGTCTCACCATCAGTGCCATGATGGGCGTATCTACCGAAGCCGATGCCCAGACCTCTGACATGGCCCGGGTGGTGGAGGCCCTCGAAAAAAACAAGGTGCCTGCCATTTTTATCGAAAGCACCATCAATCCCAAGATGCTGCAACAAATAGCGCGCGACCACAAGGTGGTCATTGGAGGCAGCCTGTACGCCGACTCTGTGGGTGAGCCGGGCACACCGGGTGAAAGCTACGTGGGCATGCTGCGCCACAATGCCGATGTGATCTCCAATGCCCTGGGTCAAAGTCTGCCCGCCGATAAGATGGCCGGACAAACACTGAACTGGCCGCTCTATGGCGTCCTCATTCTTTTGCTGGCCCTTAGCTGGGTAGTGTTCATTAAATTTCTGAAAAAATGAAAGCAACAACATTGCCCATCCAGGTGGAAGGACTGTCGGTTTCGTACGGCAACAAACGCATCCTCAGCAATGTCTTTCTCGAAGTGGAAGCAGGACACATCTATGGTTTGATAGGTCCCAATGGGGCCGGAAAATCTACCCTCTTTAAATCCATCCTCGGTCTGATCGAAGTCCACGCCGGACAGATCCGCGTTTTTGGTGGCGATGTCAATGATTACCGTCCCCAACTCTCTTACGTACCCCAAAAAGATGAGATCGACTGGGACTTCCCCGCTACGGTTAAAGACATTGTGCTGATGGGTCGCTATCCGCACAAGCGCCTGCTACAGTCGCTCAATAAAGACGACCACCGCATCGCCCGCGAAGCCATGGAAGAACTGGGCATCTTCGACCTGGCCGACCGACAGATAGGTCAACTCTCCGGCGGTCAGCAGCAGCGCGTATTCATAGCCCGTGCCCTCTGCCAGCAAGCCGACCTCCTCTTTTTCGATGAACCCTTTGTAGGCGTTGACATGGCTACGGAATCCAAAATAATCGCGATTATGAAACGCCTGGCCGCTGAAGGAAAAACCCTTTTGGTAGTTCACCACGATCTTACTACAGTACCTCAATATTTCAGCAAGGTCATACTGATCAATCAACGACTCATTGCCGCCGGAAACACAGATGCTGTTTTTACACAAGACAACATAGCCATGTGTTATGGTGGACAGATGGGTATGTTGCAAAGGGTGAGGTAGGTTGGGCAATGCTCGGTGCTTTGCACCTCGCGCAATACGCTTCGCTTAGAGCAATGCGCCTTCGGCTTAGTGCAATGCGGCTACGCCTTAGTTCAATGCGGCTGCGCCTTAGTATAACTGAGCGGTTTCAGCAAAGCTGAAAAAATTGATTGGCAGATCAATTTAGCGAAGGCACCACGCGCTAACCGCGTGGCATCGACTAAACCTTTTCGGGCATTTCTTACAATGCGGCTGCGCCTTAGGTCAATTCGGCTATCGCCTTAGGGCAATTCGCGCTGCGCGCTTAGTTCAATGCGCTTCCCGCTTAGTTCAATACGGCTGCGGTCTTATTGCAATGCTTGGTGATTCGTAGACGTGCAATGCTGTAATGTCGTTGTGGGGAAGACGGCAATATAGATAGGCTATTATGAAATCCTATGCCTTAGCTCATCATGGCTTATATCATTGTTTTATGAATTTTTTGGCCTCTAGAAATCCATTATTTTGATCCCGGAGTTCCACAAAGTAAATGCCAGAAGGGAGGGAGGATATGTCTAATTGAACTGAATTATGAGAAATATCAGGTTGAGAGAAGGTAATACAAATTTTGCCAGAGGCATCTAGTATTACAATTGAACTTACAATGCTAAAATCAGCATACTTGATAGTTACAAAGTTGTATGTAGGATTAGGAAAGAGCAACAACAAGTTTTTTTTAGGATCCATTTGATCAATTACAAGATTGATATCTGACTTTTTAACATTGCCGCTTTTATCAGTTTTTAACAACCAAGAATAACGTCGTTTATAATAAGCCTCACCATAACAAAGTATGTCACCATCTACTGTCTCTTCAATATCAGAAATCCAGGTATCATTATACTCCCCAATACTATCCACTGTAAAATGCAAATAGGAGTTATAAAACAGAAGATTGCCATTGCCGTCCATCTTACCTAATGAGCCAGCAAGATAATCTTCTTCTTCCGTATTTCCTTCTATTAAAGATTGACCACCCCCAAATAAAATGAAATTATCATGCGTCTTTTTAAGCATTGAATGAGGAAATGGGTTCTCATTCTCATAAGCTTTGGGAAACAATACACGCTTTAATATCTTGTCATTCTTGATGTCGTAAATCAACATCACTTTGGTAAAAAAAATATAAGGATACTCATTTGCGTTCATATTGTATTTCAAACCCGAAATAAATAATATACTATCGTTTAACGTACAAATATTTCCATTATTTAAAACCAACTTTTCTGAATCAAATAAGTTTTTGCCCTTCCATATAACATCCCCTTTCTTATTGATTTTAACAAAATAGACAGAAGAAGGAAGGTTATACTTTCTTCGCAGCTCATACTCAGAAAACCCAACAATTATCATTTCATCAGATGTAATTGCTGCCTTAGAACCTAAAACATATTCATTTGAAACATTATCGCCATAAAACCTGTATACAAAAGAGAAATCATCATTTAAAATTAATATACCTGGCAATGCATTAAAATCATCAGGATTTCCAAATCGAGAAGAAAAATATATATAATACTTGTTTCCAATTTTTTTTATATCATTGAGAAATCCTACTCTTCCAGGAATACTTTTAAGGGATATCTTTTTTTGCGTAATTCTCTTTAATCCTACATCATATTCAAGGACTATAAGAGACTCCAGCTCATATGCATATGTTATATATTTAACTACATTTTTCTCAACCCAAGTTTCTTGGTGGTAATAAAAATAATAACTCACAGTACTATCAAGAAACGAATTTTGCCTAATTAAATCGCCTGTATTCTTATCATACTCGCATACAAATACTTTTGGAATCCCAAAATTGGGTCCACCTAGGCTAAAACCAATATAAAAACTATCTGTTTCAACTATAGTGGCTCCCCAACTTTGAGATGTATTAAAATCATATACTTTGTTATAGTTCTGTCCCAATAAATACCTATGGACAAATATCAAGAATACAAAAATCAATAATATTGTATTACACTTCATATCAGGCATTTCTTCAATTTAACCAGTTTTGATGACTTTAATAAATTTTATTCATTTTCGCTGTTCTCAATATACTTTAATCTTGCTACTACTCTAAACTTAATATAAGCTGAGAATTCAAATTCACCTCTTTCAGCCATTGATAATATTTTCCGCAATCTATCTTTTAAAGGAAAAATTTGATGCGCTTCACCAACAATGTACTCAAGATCTATTTTATTATATGCATCTTGTCTTTCTCTCTTTAATTCGTAAAAATTAAGATTCAATATATCGTCAATATCATGCTGAAAAATCATCACTTCAGAAGTCAATGACGCATCTTCAGAATAGGACAATGTATCTATATGATCTTTTGTACGTGGATCAATATTTAAATTTATATTCCCTTTCTTTGTATCACAATGTTCAATTTTATTGCCTGTCAGTTTGTCTGTATAGTAGTTACCCGAACAAACGGCTAAAAAATTGTCAAACTCAAGACCTGAGCCCGCAGATTGTGGTATAAAGTGTTCAATAAAAACTGTTTGCAGTTTTCTTTCACAGTAAGCACAGTGATTCATTTGGAGTTCCCTGAGTGTACTCTTTGTCTCCTGCATGCAGTGTCCTTGCAAATGATTATAGTCGTTGGTTACTTTGCGCAGCTCTTTCAAACATACAGGTTCATATTCATTCGGGATTACTATTAATTTCATGTTTTAGCGAAAGCAATTCTTTTTTCATAGTTAACAATCCATTCTGCATTCGAGTCAATTCTATGCTTTAGTTGCTTTAATTTTTTTTCAGCCTCGTCTAACTGAAAATTATTGTATAAGATGTCCAATTCTTGTTTCTCGGAATCAAAATCCATCATATATGGCTTTACATTCATTAACTCTTCCAAAACTTCGTCGGCTGTGCCGCTATAGACCTTAGGCAGATTTTCTTTTGATATGACATTTCCATCTGACAATGCAAGTATATTTTCAGGTCTCAATGTAGACAAGATCAAAGGTGCGTGTGTTGTAACAATAAACTGAACATTTGGAAAAGTATTTTTTAATGCTTGCACAATGGTCTTTTGCCAGGCAGGGTGCAAATGGAGATCAAGTTCATCTATTAAAACAATACCAGAGCCATTGATTGTATTTTCATCATTTTGTGCGGAAAATGTGAGCCGTCTGGCAATATCGCTGACTAAATACATGACCATGCGCTCACCAGATGACAGTTGGTTGAACCTCAGCCGATCTCCATTTTTGATAACTACCGCATAAGGCTCGTTGTCAAGATTAAAATCTGTCGACTTAGCATCTCTGTCAATACGAATATCTGTTATGCTATTTTCTCCTACGATAGAAAGAAAATTTTTAAATGCATTACGAACATTGCGCAAAGAATCAAGTTCATAAAGATGATCTGCTTTGCTAACCTTGTATTCGTTTTCCAGGTTTAATTCATTGATGAACCAACCTTCAAATTTTGAAAAAGCAGATACATTTGCTTCTAAAGCACTACTGTACATAGCACTGACCCTATCGCTGATCATACTCTTGGCAAAAACAGGTATCGAACTGGTTCTGTTCACTCTATAATAAACCATCAAAGGCAATCGGTTTTTTATAAACTCTCCTGTATTGTCAACGGTATTCTGTCCATTTCCGTCAATGCTCCAATTGCAATTCACGTTAATAGTTTTTCCATCCAGTGAAAAAGATGCTTCTATAGTGGTGTTCGTCTCTCCTTTTAATATATCTGAGTTGCTCAGAAAATCCTGCCCGTGCGTTTGCAAATTTTCATCCGACATAATGCTGCTGAGTGCTTTGGAAATGGCATCAAGAATACTGGTTTTCCCGGCACCGTTAATACCTATGCTTGCTGTAATATTTGAATTACCAAAATCAATTACCAGATCTTGAAACAATCTGAAATTTTTAAGTCGCAATTTATTGATTCTCATACTACAAAAATAAGGAATCCTCAACAATAATGCTCTTTTTTTTCGCAGCGGAGGCCTTACACCACTATGTTGGAGTTACGACGCAAAATATTGCGTCGTAACAGTGTTTCAAAAATGAGGTACGATCGATGATGATGACCAATCAAAACATTGGTAAATTAAAGGTCAGCATCCCTTTTGACTACTCTCAACGGATGCTCCGTTCCATACACTGGCTTTGCCAGTATATGGACAGGTGCCGGATACCCGTTGCCCGGTCAATAACGTTCATCTTTTACAAACGGTAACTTTTCCATTTCGGTGACTTCCATGCTGGGGAAATCAAAATCATCTACGATTTTGCCTTTGATGCGGTAGAGGCCGCGGCCTTTGAAGGGGTAGCGGGCAAGGGCGGGTGGGAAGTGGGTGGTATCGAAGAAATGGCCTTTTTCGTCGATCCAGGTGCCGAAGTTCATGAGTTTGCGGTTGGAGGTGGTGACGTCTTTGCGGGTGACGTAATAACCAATCATGGTTACGATTCGGCCCATGTGTTTTTTCATATCGGCGGCGAGGATGTCGGCTTTGATGGTGGCATCCATAAGGTCGAAGGGAGAGCAGAGGGGGAAGCCGAGGAGTTCAAATTCATCGTAGGCTTGTTCGTACCTGCCTTCTACCATGGCGGGCAGCTCAAAGTTTTCGGTTTCGGTATCAAAGAGGGCGCTGTACTGCACCTGTTTGATGGCGGGACTGTAGACGGCATTTTTTTCCCACATGAGCTGGTACTTGTTCATGCCGGTGAAGCGGAAGGCGCCGATGCGAATGAGGATTTCGAGTTGCTCTCTGCCGATGTCTACTCTGTTGACAAAGTCTTTGAGGCTGCGGAAATCGCCCCTGGCACAACGCTCTTCAATGATGTGGTGGGCTGTCTTTTGTTCGAGCTGGGCAATGTGGATGAAGCCTACATAAATGTCTTTGCCGTAGATGTGGGTGAGGTAGCGACTCTGGTTGATGCAGGGGGCGTGGACATTGGCACCACACATGCGGGCTTCGTGGAGGTAGAGCTCGGCGTTGTAAAAGCCGCCAAAGTTGTTGACCACGGCGGTCATAAACTCAAGGGGGTAATAGGTCTTGAGGTAGAGGCTCTGGAACGACTCAACGGCAAAACTCGCGGAGTGGGCTTTGCAGAAGGAGTAGCCACTGAAGCTCTCCACCTGCCGCCATACTTCCATAGACAATTCATCGGAGTAGCCCCGTTCTTTACAATTTCTGAAAAATTTTTCCTGTAGCTGCCGGAAGGTATCAGAGTTCTTTTTTTTGCCCGTCATGATGCGCCGCAGGATGTCGGACTCATCCATGTCGAGGCCGGCAAAGTGGTGGACGATCTTCATGACGTCTTCCTGGTAGACCATGACGCCAAAGGTTTCGCCGAGGTGTTCTTCAAAAACGGGGTGGAGGTAGGTGTAGCTATCGGGCTTGTGAAAACGCTGGATGTATTCACGCATCATGCCCGACTTGGCCACACCGGGCCGGATGATGGAACTGGCCGCTACGAGGTGGACGTAGTTGTCGCACCGCAGCTTGGTGAGCAGGCCGCGCATGGCGGGTGACTCGATGTAAAAACAGCCGATGCAGTGCCCGGAGCGCAGCTGGGCCTTTACTTTGGGGTCTTCCTTGATGGCTGCCACATCGTGGATGTCGATGGCCTTGCCCTGGTTGTACCGCACCAATTCTACCGCATCTTTGATGTGGCCGAGACCGCGCTGGCTGAGCACGTCGTACTTGTGAAAGCCGAGGTCTTCGGCGCCGTACATGTCGAATTGTACGATGGGAAAGCCCTTGGGCATGAGCTGCAGGGCGGTGTGGTAGTTGAGAGGTCGCTCTGAGATGATGATGCCGCCCGCGTGGATGGAGAGGTAGTTGGGGAATGACTCGATCATCTTGCCGTAACGAAAGATGTGTTTGGCATAGGGGTGGTGTTTTTCGGTGGCGAGGGGCTCGTCTACAATAACATCGATGTCGGCCTTGGGCAGACCCAGTACCTTGCCCAGCTCGCGGATGATGGACTTACCCTTGAAGGTATTGTAGGTAGCCAGCAGGGCGGTGTGTTCTTTTCCGTAACGTTTGAAAATATAATCGGTCACATCATCTCGTTCGTCCCAGGAGAAGTCGATGTCGAAATCGGGTGGCGAGCTGCGATAGGGGTTGATGAATCGTTCGAAGTAGAGGTCGAGTTCGAGCGGATCTACGTCGGTGATGCCCAGGTTGTATGCTACGATGGAGTTGGCCCCACTACCCCGCCCCACGTGGTGGTAGCCCGCAGAGGTGGCGTAGCGGATGATGTCCCAGGTGATGAGGAAGTAAGCACAAAAGCCCATTTTCTGGATGACCTTTAATTCCTTCTGGGTGCGTTCTGTGGCCTTTTTGTGGCGGGGTCCGTACCTGCGTTCGCAGCCCGAAACGGCGAGTTTGGTAAGCAGGTCCATATCGTCTTTGACATCACCGGTGAAGGTGAGTCGGTTGTGCTGGATGCTGCTGTCCATGGCGGTGTGGCAGGCAGAAAGGAGGCGCTGGGTGTTTTGCAGGATGACGGGATAACGTTCGTAGAGTTGGTTGATTTCTCCTGGCCCTCTGAAGTATTCTCCCTGGCGGGCACAGTTTTCGGGCTTGAGTCGACTGATTACGATGTTGAGGTCGATGCAGCGCAGGAGTTTGTGCACCTTAAATCCATCTTCATCCCGAAAGGTAACGGGGGCGAAGACCACCAGTTTGTGGAGGTGTTCTTTGAGGTAAGAAGAAAAGAGCTGGTTGACCTCTTCCGGTCTGACGCCTATGTATTCATTGTCGCGCAGACTGTTGATGGCCTTGGGCAGCTTGCGAAAGACGATGTAACAGTTGGGCAGTACGGGTGGCTCCTTGGGCAGGGCTTCCTGGCGCAGTGAGTATTCGGTGAGCAGGGCACACAGCTCCCGCCAGCCCTCGTCATTGCGGGCGATGCCCAGGTAAAGAAATTCCTCTTCATTGCGAAACTCGATGCCCAGAATGGGTTTGATGCCATTCTTACGACAAGCCGTAATAAACTGGAAAGCACACGAGGTGTTGTTGATGTCGCTGAGCACCAATGCCGAAATTCCGGATTGAACGGCCAGGTCTACCAGTTCTTCCGGTGAGAGGACTCCGTATCGGAGGGAGTAGTAGGTGTGGCAGTTGAGGTACAAGGTGGGGGATAGGTTATAGGGGTTAGGGGTTAGATTAGGGGTTAGGTTATAGGGGTTAGGGGTTAGGGGTTAGATTAGGGGTTAGGGGTTAGATTAGGGGTTAGGGGTTATAAAAATTGTGTATCTGCGAAGACCGAGCATTGCACTAAGCGCGTAGCGCGTATTGCACTAATCTTCAGAACAAAAATACATCATTTCGACAAATTAGTTGTCATTATTTTGATATTTTATGACATATTATTTGTCTTATTGAAAAAAGGGACAAAAAAGAGAGCGGGAGGGAAAGAGTAGAATTAAAAGATCAGAAATTTTCCTGAGAGGGTAACCGGCTGATTGTCATCAAAAAAATGAAGCCTAAATAGGTACAACCCTTGCGAGGCAGCCAGACATTGCCAGGCTTCAGAAAGATTACCGGTAGAGAGTTGTGAACCTTTAAAAATAAGTTTACCTGTGAGGTCAAAAATCTCCAAATCGTAGGTCCGAGAGGATGAGGCAGATAAAAAGAAAAAGCTATGATCCCAAGAACCATTGCGATATAAAACAGTTGGGAAGTAAGGATTTTTGAATGAAACTGGCAGTTCGGCAACAGAAAAGCAGCCATTGGTGGCGGTAGCAGTGACCTGATAATCTATCGAAACTGGATACAATAAAACAGGTGATTCACATACATAACAACTCAAAGCCGTTTTGGGATGCCAGCTTAAGGTTACATCTGACGGTGATGAAGCCGCGTTTAAAGTCAATCCGGGAGCAAACGGTTGGTTTTGTACGGACTGAGGGTTCATTTTAGGCATATAGCCCAAATCTAAGACTAAGAGTGAGGTATCAGCACAATACTGGTCCCCAACGGTATAAAGAAAAGAATACAACGATTCTGAACTTACAGGAAAGTGAGAATTGTCTAATGCATTGCCCTTGTAGATAAAAGTCCCTCCTGCAGCAGCTTCAGGGGATAGATAGGCACCGAGAGGCACGATCGGATTATCAGCATCCACGCAAGCTTTTGTGAAGACGTCAGGTCCAGCCTGATTGGATTTACTTTGAATATCAATGAAAGTGAATACAGAATAGGATTGCAAGGTGGTGAGGTTGATCTCCACAGAAACGGTACGTCTCCCATAAGAATTGAGCGTTCCGTTGTGTATATACACAACATTTTTTAACAAATGAGAGAGGGCATCCATATCGAATTTGTCATTTGGATAAGCCTGCCATGTTTGTTGCCCGGCTGTGAAAATTACAAATCCTGATGAATCCCTAAATTCGATGGTTTCACCGTCGTCAGGGGCTCCAGACAATTGGAAGGAAACGGACCTCAATCTTCCTCCATTGGTGATGATCGATATGTCATCATCCGAAATCGGGATAGGCTGTTTTGCCTTACAGCTTTTAATGGAAATCCCGCCTAGCTGAAAATCAGTATTACTGTCATCTTTATCCAGATCCACTTCCAGCGTGCATACTGGTGCCTTGTGGTGAGAAGCATCTGAAAAACTTGTATTGTTTTTTTTAAATGTAATTAGGGTAGTATCATTATCAACTTTAAGCAAGTCACAATCCCAAAACCTATATTCGAGTGTATTAGGATCAATCAATGCATCCATCTTTGTTCCTTGAATAAAGTATTCACCGCCTCCTACAATATATTTACCCATCCACATCAAACTGTCGCATGCCACCGGCATGGTGCCATACAAGGCTGTTAGATGCGGCTTATCGTGATCATCAGGGAAGTGCGGTATTCTTTTATACACAAAATATTGGGATGGGTCATTGAGATGAAAACCTACTATATTTTTATTGTAAAAATCAAGCGAGTACACAATCGAGTCGTTTCCTACAAATGAAAGCCCATCACCAGTAAAACTCATACTCGAGCCATTTAATTGGGTTTTCTCAACAAAATCAGATGGTGGCAATTTTTCATATTTTAATGTGTTTAGGTTTAGTCTATAGCTTGAAAACAATTTTGTAAACACACCCAAAATATAAACATAATTGCCACCATCATAATAAAGTGTGCAGTTGGTGCACAAATCTGAGGGTCGATCCAACTCTTTAATCACACCTTCTTTACTATGATACAAATAACGTGAAGTAGCTATATCACCATTTGGTAATATTTGGAATGAATTATTTGCAATATTTTCTGGTAAATCCACATAATGCTCTGTACAGCTTTCTATATCTAAATAGTAAGTTGGCAGCCTGTATATCCGCTGAGAAAAAGCAGGACAAAGGTCAAGGAGTAGTATGAATATTACAAAATAAAATCTCAAATTATCAAGATATTATTGACGAATAAAAAGCTTTTCAAAAGATAGTTTTCCGCTTTGATCTTCCGTTTCTTTAATATATATTCCAGTATTCAGCTGATACCATTCAATATTAAATGAATCTGATTTTTCCGAGATCAACAAAACCCCATTTATGTCGTAAATCTTAATAGATTTAGTTTTATTTTGTTCAATACTACCCCTAAAATTTATTGCAGATACATTACTGCTTTCTGTGTTAAAATCTAATTCAAAATCAGGATTTTTACCAATAATAAATGCTCCAGCATTACATGAACTAATTGGGTCACCCATTTTGATTCCATAAAAGTCCTGATCAAGTAAATCGTTTGTACCAGGATAAACATATATTTGAGTTTCATAGGATGGCCAATACAAGCCTCCACCAGCCTGCATATATTCCGTATTTGCTGAAATATACTCTTCTTTTGGTAAAAATTTAAATGTCGGAAATGCGCAATCACTAAATCTCCAACACTTTTCAATTGACACTAAATCAGAAGCCGATACAGAACCTGATTGGTTTACATCGCCAGCAATTAACCTCCAAAAACCGTCAGATGAATTATTCGCTCCAAAGGTTAAGATAAAATTTTTTAAAAAATCTTTATCTGCTTGATTCAAACCGCAAGAAGGAGCAGTTACATTTCCCCCATTCCTAAGTTCCACCCAATAATATTGATCCGTAGGTATCCCACTAAACTCGTAAAATCCTTGGTCGTTTGTTGTCGTTGTAGCGTAAATACTAAATTGATCAAGCAAATCCACTTGTACTCCCTGAAAAAGTACTGATGGATTTTGATCATAGCTCACTTTTCCAGAAATGGTCCTTGTCTGGCTAATTAAAGCACTCGAGAAAGAAAGAAAGAAAGAAAGAAAGAAAGAAAGAAAGAAAGAAAGAAAACTGTTTCATTTTTCAACATTTTTAGGTTATATAATAATTCAAATATAATGATTAAATAATTATAAAACAAATGTTTATTATATTAAATTATAAAGCCTCTTGTTTATTACATCCAACTACTTACTTTTTAACATCATTAGTCAAAATTTACCCCACAACACCCTAGACAAATTAATTGTCTTTATGACAAACAATTTGTCATTTGGTGTCCTGTATATTATTAAACATAGGTTAATACACCAAAGAAATGAAGATTCTTCTCTTTTTTTCATATATTTGCCTCTCAATTTCATTTGATTATCAATCATTGCCCCTATGAGCAAAGTAAAAAAAAGCAGCGAGCTGGAACCTACCAAGTCAAGGACAGAACCTTCGGTTAGTCAGAATATCATGTCGTCATTGACTTTTGGTAAAAAGAACTATTACTATATGCTGGGTGGACTGGCTTTGATTTTCCTGGGTCTGATGTTGATGGTAGGTGGTCATATGCCTTCACCGGATGTATGGGATGAGTCGCTGATTTATTCTACGCGCCGTACCCTGATTGCACCGATCCTGATCCTTGCGGGTTTGTCGCTGCAGATCGTGGCTATTTTCACTAAAAAACAATAATGGCAGATTTTCTGTATGGGCTGGTTCTGGGCATAGTACAGGGCCTGGCTGAATTTTTACCGGTGAGCAGCAGCGGACACCTGGAACTGGCCAAGTATATTTTTGGCGATCGCAGTCTGGGTGAGGAGAGTCTTTTGCTTTCGGTCATCCTTCACGTAGGCACCATGCTTTCTACCGTAGTGGTGTTCAGGAAAGAGATCCTGGAATTGCTCCGCGGTATTTTTAAACCGGTAAACAATGAAGAAAAGCAGTATGCCCTGAAAATCATTGTATCGATGATACCAGCTGCCATCATTGGCGTAGGCTTTGAAGATATACTGGAAACCTTTTTTGAATCCAAGATCCACCTGGTTTCGTTTTTCCTGATCTGCACTGCCGGCCTGCTTTGGCTTTCGGGCAGGGCATCGAGGGCCAACCAGCCGCTGGACTATAAAAATGCATTTATCATAGGCGTAGCGCAAGCAGTAGCCATCTTACCGGGCATTTCCCGCTCCGGATCGACCATTGCCACCTCTGTTTTGTTGGGCATCGATAAGGCACAGGCGGCGCGTTTTTCCTTCCTTATGGTGCTGCCCCTGATTTTGGGCAAGGTAGCCAAAGACATCCTGGATGGGGCCTTTGCAGAAACCACTCTCTCCCCTACCGTGGCCATTACCGGCGTCATTACCTCATTTATAGTGGGTATTTTTGCCTGTACGGTGATGATCAACCTGGTGAAAAAAAGCAAACTCGATTATTTTGCCTATTACTGCCTTGTCGTAGGCAGCTTTGGACTTATCTATTACTTCACCCAATCAGCATAAGCGGATTGTGGAAAAAAACACCATCGACCCCAATACCCTGGTAACCTTATCGCGGAGCAAGCCCGAATTACCCGCCGATTTCTCGGCCGGCTGTCTGATTCTGGTCAACAAGCCCCTGGAATGGACCTCCTTTGATGTGGTCAATCGCATCAAGTACGCCATCAAACACAACCACGGACTGCCCGGCATCAAGGTGGGGCACGCCGGTACCCTCGATCCCATGGCCGATGGCCTGCTCATCGTTTGCACGGGTAAGTACACCAAGTTGCTGGAGGGATTGAGCAGCGACCACAAATCATACCAGGCTCAAATCAAGTTGGGCGTGACAACCGCTTCTTTCGACCGCGAAAGTGAAGAAATCAATGCCACCGACATCGCTCATCTGACCACAGATCGAATTGCGGAGGTGATCAGCGGGTTTTCCGGTTGGATAGATCAGGTACCCCCTATCTTTTCTGCCGTTAAAATCAAGGGAAAGAATGCCTATACGCTGGCAAGACGCGGGGCGGACATCGAGCTCAAATCGCGCAGGGTAGAAATCAGGAAATATGCGGTCACAGACGTATCTTTGCCCTTTGTTTCCTTTGATGTGGAGGTGAGCAAGGGTACGTACATCAGATCGCTGGCCAATGACATTGGCAAAGAGCTGGGTGTGGGTGCCTACCTTTACGGCCTTACCCGCACCACGATAGGAGATTTTTCTCTTGAAAACGCGCTTTCTATTGAAGAGGTAGTAAGCATCATCAAAAGAGAACACCCGGGCGACTGACAAAACAACAACAATTCCATGACGAATAAAAAAATGACAACATGGTAACGGTAGAAGGACTGACCAAGTGGTACGGCAGCCAGTGCGCGGTTGACCATATCAATTTTACCGCCAGACCCGGTGAGATCCTGGGTTTTCTGGGTCCCAACGGCGCCGGTAAGTCGACCACCATGAAGATGATAACCTCGTATATCGGACAAGATGAGGGTACGGTAAATGTGTGTGGCTTTGACACCCGCGAAAATGCCCTGGAAAGTCGCAGTCGTATTGGCTACCTGCCGGAGCACAATCCCCTGTACAAAGACATGTATGTCAAAGAATTTCTTGGCTTTGCCGCCGGCATCCACCATGTACCGAATGCAGCTAGCCGCATTGCTGAGGTCATTGGTCTTACCGGACTCGGAAAAGAACAGCACAAGCCCATCAACGCCTTGTCAAAAGGTTACCGCCAACGTGTAGGACTGGCGCAGGCCATGCTCCACAATCCGGAGGTACTCATCCTCGATGAGCCAACCTCGGGCCTTGACATGAACCAGCTGGCCGACATCCGAACCCTGATCCGCGATCTGGGCAAAGAAAAAACAGTAATCCTTTCTACCCACATCATGCAGGAAGTTCAGGCCCTGTGCGACCGGGTCATCATCATCAATGAAGGAAAGCTGGTAGCAGACGATCCCATCGGTGAATTGCAGAACCGCATCAAGGGTGAACACCTGATTACGGTTAAGTTTCTCAATACCTCTTTTCAGCTGTCGGAGCTCAAGTCCATCAACGGGGTTGAACGCGTAGAAGCCAAGGAGGGTGAGGTAAAAATATACGCCGATGCCGGCACCGATGTGCGACCTGATATTTTCAGACTATGTGCTGCAAAGGGCTGGGTCATCATTGAAATGGTACAAGAGAAGTTAAGTGTAGAGTACATCTTTCAAAAACTTACAAAAAATAAGCATGATTAGTATTTTCTGGAAAGAGATCCATACCTTTTTCAGTTCGCTGATCGCGTACATGGTCATAGCGGTCTTTTTGGTGCTCAACGGATTGTTTATGTGGGTATTTACAGACAGCAGTGTGTTGGACTACAATTACGCCTCAATGGATCCCCTGTTTTCGCTGGCGCCTTTTATCTTGCTCATCCTCATTCCTGCCATCACCATGCGGAGCTTTGCGGAGGAGCAACAAAGAGGTACCATAGAATTTTTGTTTACCAAGCCCCTCTCCGATTACGACATCATCTGGGGAAAGTTCCTGGCCAATTTTTGCCTGGTCTTGTTTGCCTTGTTGCCAACCGCTGTTTACTATTTTTCTGTCTATCAGCTGGGATCACCTGTGGGCAACCTTGACAGCGGGGCCATTGCCGGATCGTATATAGGATTATTTTTCCTGTCGGCCTCTTTTGTTGCCCTGGGCATGTTGGCCAGTGCGCTAACCGACAATCAGATTGTAGCTTTTATCCTTGGTGCCTTTTTGTGTTTTGTGGTCCATTGGGCCTTTGACTACCTGGCTTCCCTGCCCGTATTCATTGGCAATGCCGATGCCTTTATCGACGGACTTGGCATTCAGTCGCACTACGATGCCATGAGCAAGGGGGCCATCGATACCAAAGACCTGGTGTACTTTGCCGGTCTGATCGCCATTTGTATTACGGCCTGCCACGCCATCATCACTTCAAAAAAATAAGCCATGAAAAAGAAGATATCTCCTGCGTGGTTCAATTTTTTTATGGTTGCCGGAATCGCCATTTTGGCCAATTTTGTTTCATCGTACTTCAGCACCTACATTGACCTCACTCAGGACAAACGGTATACCCTAACCCCGGCCACCGAAGAAGCGGTGGAAAAGATCGACGAAATCATCTACATCAAAGTTTTGCTTGACGGTGAGTTTCCTGCTGGTTTTAAGAGACTACAGGCCTCTACCCGTGAAATGCTGAACCAGCTTAAAGCCATCAATCCCCGTATCCAGTTTGAATTTGAGAACCCGGTGCAGGGTACCCAGGATGAAATCATCAAAACCCGCGATGCCCTGGCCAAAGATGGCGTTGTGCCCACTTCATTAAAATACTATGACGGAACGCAGCTGGTTCAAAAAGCCATCTATCCCTATGCCCTGATCAACATAGGCACCAAAAGAGCCATTGTCAACCTCCTGGAAGAGCAACAGCCCGGCAGCGATGAAGAGGTAATCCTCAACAATTCCATCTCCCTCCTGGAATACAAGTTTGCCCATACTTTTCAGAAGATGTTGATGCGCGAAAAACAAAACATCGCCTTCACCGATGGATCAGGTGAATTGGACTCAAGGTTTACCTATCGTCTTGAAAAAGAGTTGCGTCGCTTCTATGATACCGGCAGAATTGTTCTGGACAGCGTAGTGCAAATAGATTCGTCTGTGCATCTGCTGATTGTGGCTGCGCCTAAACAACAAATTTCATTGCCCAATCAATTTAAAATTGACCAGTACATCATGCGGGGTGGCAAAGTCATTTGGTTGGTAGAAAAGTTGTCAGCAAGTCTGGACAGCATTGCCAAATACCAGTTTTATGTGCCCAAAGACATCATTACCGGTGTGGATGATATGCTGTTTAAATATGGAGCCAAGGTGCAACCCAACCTGATCATCGACCTGGAATGTTCGGCCATTCCCCAGATTGTGGGTATGGCAGGCGACAAGCCACAGACCATGATGTTTCCGTGGTACTATCACCTGAGTCTGCAAACCAAAAACGACCACGTCATTGTGCGAAACATTGACAGGGTAAATATGTTCTTTCCATCGAGCATCGATACCGTGGCAACGGCGACACCCATCAAAAAGACGGTATTGTTGTCCAGCAGCCCGTATTCGCGCACCCAGTTTAATCCGGTTCGTCTGAATTTTGAAATCCTCAAATCAGAGCCCGATCCAGCCAAATTCAACGATGGCAACAAAGCCGTTGCTGTTTTGCTGGAAGGAAGGTTTGAGTCTTTTTTCAAAAACAGGGTAAGTGCGTCTTTTCAACAAACCCTCAATCAGTTGAACACCCGTTTTGTAGAAGAGAGTGTGCCTACGGCCCAGGTAGTGTTTAGCGATGTGGACTTTATGCAAAATTTGCTCAACACCAGAACCAATGAAACCGAAGAGATCGGCTTCAACAAATGGGAAATCAAATATTACAAGGGCAACAAAGACCTTATATTAAATACGATAGAATATCTGCTTGACGAAGATGGTGTATTGAGTGCGAGGTCGAAAGAACTAAAGCTGAGGCTACTTGACAAAGTAAAGGCCAAAAAAGAAAAGACAAAGTGGCAGCTGATCAATATTGTACTTCCTCTTTTGTTTTTGGCCCTGAGTGGATTGATCTATACCTATTGGAGAAGAAAAAAATATACCCAAGTTTAAAGAAATGGCGATGAACAAAAAATACATCTTACCCCTGATATTGACAGTTTTGGTAATTGTGAGCGGCTTGCTTTACTGGATTAAAGGATCGCCTGAAGAAGCGGGTATGGATGTGTCGGACCGAAGGTTTAAGATAGACAATATACAAGATGTAGGCGTCATTGCCATTCAGCGCAAAAATTATCCCAAAGTCATTTTTACAAAAAAAGGTAATAAGTGGTTTATGAATAATGGGCGTGAAGCCAGAAATGAAGCCACCGGATACCTGCTCAATACCATGAATAAGCTGACCTTAAAATACATTCCCAATCAGCTGGGTAGTGAGCGCATCATCAGGGCTATTAATGACAATGGCATCAAGGTGCAAATTTATGATACCGATGAAAAATTGATGAAATCATTCTTTTTGGGTCCGGACCTTGGCGATGGAACAGGTACTGCTTTTTTGATGGAAGGTGCCAAACAGCCTTATGTATTATTTACCCGTGGATCTCAAACCTCCATTCGCACCCGCTTTGAATTTGAAATGAATGAATACGAGACCAAAGACATCTTTGTAGAAAAAGCAGAAGATATCAAATTGGTTGAAATCAAATATCCTTATGACAGACCCTCCTCTTTTAAGTTGGAGAAAAAATTACTAGGTTGGGAGCTTACCAACCCTTACACAGGAACCCGCTTACCCAAATTTAATGAAAAGCTGGTGGATCCGTTCCTCGGTGGCTTTGCCAATATAGTAGCAGAGTACAATGATTCTAATAATCCCAATCGGACCATGATCTTACAAAAGCCCATTTTCTGTGAAGTGAAAGTGGTGCACAAAGATGGCAGTACCCGCAGTGTCACCTTTTACTCACTGGCCAATATAGAGTTTAATGAAAGTAAGTACAGTCCCAAAGAAATAGGGCCTGACAATCGTTTTATGGTGCACACCGATAAGGATGAATTTTTCCTGATCCAGCATAGGGTAACCCAGAAAATCCTGGTTGCTTTTGACTCTTTTGCACTGAGGTAGTCTTTTTTCTTTCATTTTTAGATGGGGTTGCGTGAAATCGTTCCCCAGTTCCCTTATATAATTGTTAAGTTCAGTTATAGGGATGTTAAATTACAGCTATTCGTCGAAGTAGGTGGGTAGTTCGTCTATGTACGTGCAACCTGATAGCGGGTCCCTGCGTCTGTAGAGTATTAATTCACACAATACAATCAAATTTAAATTTTTACCCATGAAAGTTACCAAGTTTTTAGTTGCCGGTTTGTTGACATTTTCTGCCTTTATCACCAATGCTAAAGACATTGATCCAAGCCTTACGGAAAGAGTAAGAAATGAAGTTGCCAAACACCTGATGAAAGCAGAATGGCAAAACACCGAAAAAAAGAGTTTCCTAATCACTTTTGTTGTTAACAGCAATGGAGAGGTTTTGGTGAGCAGCACCAGCGATAGAGAGCTGGACGGAAAGATCAAAGACCTTTTGAACTACAAAAAAATCAGCACAGATGGTCTTAAGCCATTTGAAGTTTATACGCTTCCAGTGACCCTTCAATAGGTCCGAAAAGCATCGTTTAAGAGAATAAGTGAGAGTTTCTATTAAGTTAGGCCTGGTTTTGTGACCAGGCCTTTTTATTTTGATAAAATCAGATACACTTCAAAAAATATCCATAAAAATGCGTTACGCTTACTTTTTGTATGCCAGCATCCGAAAAAAGGCTGCCAAATTTTATTTGCCATATAAAAATTTTGTGCCTAATAATCAACGACTTACATTCAAATAATGACCAAAATCATCAAAAAAATGGGCAAAAAATGACCTTTTGGGCTTTAACTAAAAATTAATTCCTTAAAAATTGGAGATTATTAAAATTTTATTTTAATTTGCAATCGTTTTATTTAAACCCTTTACTAAAATAAAATTTCATAAATCCAATGTCAGATTACAAATTAGACAAGATTGACCTTAAAATTTTGAAATTATTGCAGGAAAATAGTAAGATTACCAATCTCGATTTGTCCCGCAAGATAGGTCTTTCACCTGCCCCCACCCTCGAGAGGGTAAAAAAACTGGAACAAGCCGGAATCATCCTCAGCTATCACGCAAAAGTTGATTCTACCGCTATAGGCCTGAATGTAAAAACATATGTACTTGTATCACTTGCTTGGCAAAAACCCAATGCCCTGGAAAACTTCATTAAGAAGGTTAAACAGGTAGATGAAATCACTGAGTGTTACATCATCACGGGCGATGCAGACTTCTTGTTGAAGATTGTATGCAAAGACATTCCAACTTACGAAAAACTGTTGTTCAAGACCTTGTCTCAGATTGAAGAAATCGAAAGGCTGAAAACGCTTATGACCTTGTCTAAGGTTAAAAAAGAGAAGGTATTGCCATATGACTACGACAATGACCCAGATGCTGAAGACGCTCCTGAAACAGCGGACCAGGCACAGGCCCAGTAATAAAAAACAAAGAAAAGGCTGATTCCAAGAATCGGCCTTTTTTTTTACCATGATCTTTTCCATCACACATCCACAAAGTGGCAGGACTTCCTACCTGATGGGCACCATGCACAGTCAGGATGGCAGGGCTTTTCGTTATTTTGAAACCGCTCAAAACCTGATTTCTGCCTGTGAGATGTATGCCCCGGAAATGAACCTCCTGGAAGTTGACACGCATCGTTTAAAAGAAGCCTTTACCCTGCCCCCGGAACTCTACCTCGATCGGGTATGGCGTCCTAAAAAGTACCAGCGCTACAGAGACATCTGTTTAAAGTGTTTTGGCATTGACCTGGCAGGTTTAAATGACAGTGCCCCCATTTACATCCAGGGCATGATGATGGCTGTCAGTCTGGGCAGGGAAAACAACATTTCCCTTGATCAGGCCTTACTTTTTTATGCACGAGATTGCGGACTTTTGATTCAGGGAGTTGAAACACCGGAAGAGCAATACCACATTGCCCGCCAATTAGATGCCGAAGAACAAATCCGCCAGTTGTCTATGGTATTATCTCGTCCTGATCGTTTCAGGCAGCAGGCCAACCGCTTGTGTGACTTATACGCAAACAATGAGCTGGCCGCATTGTATAAGTCGGGTAAACGAAGCCTTGGTGCCTTTCGTCAGATTTTATTGTACGACAGAAATCAGGTCATGGCACAACGCATCTTTGAAAAAACAGCCGATAAAAAAGTTTTTGTTGCCATTGGGGCTGCCCACCTGCCGGGTGCAAAAGGGGTGCTCCGCGGTTTAAAGCAACTGGGTTGCATGATTGGCCCTGCTCATTCTTATTGAGCAGACCGAACCAATAACTTCTGATCTGCCAGTTTAAAATCAAAACAATTGCCTGTCCTCAGCTCACCATCGAGTTGATAGGGTATCGCACCAGGTGCCTCAATCCTTACCTTGGTTATCGGGTAGGTTTTTACCCCTTTGACTGAGAGGTGTTTGCCATTTTCGACCTTGGGTAAAAAAAGCAAGCGACCCAAAATTGACTTTGCTCCACAAAAAGTAAGATTCAACACACCGTCGTCTATTTTAGCATGGGGAGCTACCATAAATCCACCTCCGGTGCGCGAAGAATTGGAAACCTGACAGAGCAGGCAGGGCTGGCTTTTGCGATGGTTGTCCCAGGACAGGGTAAGGTTGTTTTCCACAAAGGAAAAAATAAGCCTGATTACCACCGACAGATAGCCTAGGTGTCCTCCGATCCATCGAATGGCCTTCATTTTTTTTAATACTTCACCATCAAAGCCAATACCTACCATGTTGACAAAATACTCATCGTTGCAGACACCAACATCGATGGCCTTAGGCTGATAATCCGGCCAGGTGAGGATTTGAGAGTCTGCGTCAACATTTCCAAAAAGTTTCCAGTGCACATCGTTGCCTGTACCTCCGGGAAATAAGGTAAGGGGCAAGGATAAGACGCCATACCGGTTGATAAAATAGTTGAGGGTGCCATCGCCCCCGAAGAGGAGGGCTTCTGAATATAGGCTTAGTTCAGCGGGCCATTGGTTTTCAAAAGCATCGAAGGCCAGTCCCCTGCTTAGGAGGCTGGCCTTCATTTTTTCTGCTAATTGTTTTCCTTTGCCGTTGCCGGAAAAAGAATTATAGAGGAGAACAAGCTTCATACTAACGACTTTAAGAAGCGGAAAGATACAAAATATCAAATGCCCTAAAAGCGTCAGCGAAATATGTTACTCGTGTTCAAAATTTTTAAAGGTAAATACCCTTGAAACATTAAATCCAAAGTGGATATCCCCATCAAGCCAATTGCCTGAGGTTTCGGTTACAAATCCTTTTTCTATCATAGAAGTAGAATTGGTAAAATGAAGCTGGAAAACGTGACCGCCGGTTTCGATGTCAAAGCCAAGGGAAAGTGAATTTCGGTACCTCGATGCGATTTGATCGGGCAATACGTAGATGTACTCGGCATTCAACGCTACCCTCTTGCTCAGTTTGATTCTACCCGCTCCTGCCACAGCATACACATCATTCTTTTCAGCTACGGTAGCGGTGAGGTTACGGTGCACCAGGGTAGGTGATACCTGTAGAGAAAATCCTTCCGAAAACTTCCGTCCCAAAATGAGCTGCCAGGTATAGTATAGCCTTGAAGAGAAGTAATTGTCTCTTTCAGGATCAGAAAAAGGAATGGTCTTAATGGCTGCACTGGCAAACACGGCTGCCGTGATGGGCATGTTTTTTTTGCCTGAACTTTGTCGCAGAAGTTTGTACTTTCCAAAAACATCATAGGTTTTTTCATAACTGCTACGACCAAAACCTACCATGAGCCTGTTGGTGATACCATAGTCGCCTCCTATGCGGATGGTACTGGCATCGAGACCAAATAGTTCCTGTACTCCTCCGCTAATAAATCCGAAACGGTGAGAAATTTTAAAATCAAACACACCTGCAGCTGTATTTTCCAAAGAATGAAGGTTGATCACCCTGTTGGTTTTGAAGGCTGCATTGGCATAATCAGTAGTTTCTTCTTCACCCAGGAGTGACAAAAGATCATCTTCCTGAGCATTGGTAACAGGAAGAAATGCAAGGGCACAGATAAATGCCAGCAAAACTTGTTTCATGTACATTATTTAAAAATAGAATAATCTGCGGAAATTGATATCTCCACTTCTTTAGCAATATTATCTTTCACAACAGCAGGTACTGAAATATTGTAGTCAGCCAACAATACTTTTAACTTTGAAGTAGCGGAGATGGCACCTCCTTTGACCACAAAGGTAGCATTGGCAGTCACAGGTTTTGAAACACCATGCATGTCAAGCGTACCCTTAATTACAACAGGATAGCTGCCATCTTTGCCAAGCTGGATCGAAGATACATTTTCTATTTTACCCTTAAAAGTAGATTTAGGATATTTGTTGCTTTCCAGATAATTTTCATTGAAGTGCTCCTGCATAAGGGCCTTTTCAAATTTAAAAGCCTTGACTAAAACACCCCACTCTATGGCAGCTGTAGAAAAGTCTATCACAGAGGTAGCTTTTGAATTGGTGGCTTCAATCTTTTCCATCTGGGTTTTAGAATGAAAATACACCTTGCCCTCTTTGGTAAAATATTTCTGGGCGCTGACCGAGAAAACAGTAAATAAAAGCGAAGCAAGAATGATGGATTTTTTCATATAAATAATTTTATTTTTTAATGACACTTTGCACCAAAACAACATCCATAAGGTATCCGGTACATTTTCCTTTAATGACTACCTTACTTCCCTCTGCCAAACCTTCTGTGGGCGTACCCAATTCCATTTCACAAATCACAGCAGACATTTCATTACCCGTGTTGAGGTAGATGGATTTTTTCTCCTGGTCTTCTTCGATCCTGGAAATTTGTCCGCTAACCTCAATGACCTTGTCGAGGTACTTCGTATTGGCTTCTGTTTCATTTGTTTCAAAAGCCTTTAACAATGAGGGAGCATCCAACATCACATCGGCATTGGCACTATCAAGGCTGGCCACAGGGCGGTTGTACTGATAATAGCCATAAGCGCCTCCGGCAAGTACAGCTATTAAAATATACCAGATGTATTTTCTCATAAAATGTATATTTACGATATTCAATTAATTGTCTGGCGCTCCCTGGCTTATCCAGGCATCAATTTTAGCAATCTGGCATACAGACATTTTACCAGCATCTTTGGGCATGGCACTATAGCCTGACTCATGTTTAATGCTTTTCAACAAGGAACCACTTTCTATGTAAGGGGTAAGCAATTCATAGTTGGATATATCAATTCCACCCTGTACGGCTGATGAATTGTGGCAACCCAGACAGTTGTTGTTGATGATGGGATAAATATCTGCCTGATAGCTCATGCTATCTGTAATGCAGGCTCCTACATCGGGATACAATTCTTCCTCATTGTCATAATAACAAGCATTTAAAAACAAGAGGGAAATAAATAAATATTTAATCGTTTTTCGCTCCATTAGTAATCCAGTTTTTTATTTTATTAACAGTGCAAGTATCTAAAGGGTTCGCATTAAATGGCATTCTTACAAAAGTTGGCTTACTTTCTATGGTGCCCATAAAACTACCGTTCTGCACGGAGGCAAAAACAGCATCATATGTGTCCAATCTCACATTACCTGACTGATTACTTGCTTTGTGACAGGCGACACATTGATTGTCGATAACTTTTTTTACGAATCCACTATACGTCACTCCCTGGTCATTGCAAGCGATGGGCTGACCGTAATTGGGATTACAAATTTCATTTTTAGCACCCTGGTTGATCCACTTGGCAATGAGACTGATTTGATCCGTAGTTAACCGGGCATTTGGAGCTGGTGGCATTCTTTCACTCTGCTTGTTGGTTACAAGTACTTCATACAACTCACTGTTGTTGGGGTTGAAGGCCCTTACCTTACCGGTAGAAATTGTTTTTTGATAAGTTTCCAGATTTACTCCATCCTCGTATGTACCTCCTCCATGACAGCCACTGTAGGCACAGTTTTGTCTCAAAATGGGCATGATGTCTTTTTCAAAATAGACCACATTGCTGTCGCATTTTACACCGGTACTATCAAATTGTGGTCCCGGATCAATGGGGGTGGTATCAATAGTCATGGTGTCTTCCGGATCAGAAGGAATAACGCCCGGCTGGTGCTTACAGGCAGGCAGGCATAAAATCAAAATCCATGCCGTCAGGATAGATGTAAGGATAAGTTTTTGCATTGATTTCATGGTGTAAATATCATTAATAATACGTTGTTCAACCCAAAAGGTATACAAGCACATTGCTCAATGGGAAAAAAGAGAACCTGAATCGGTTGATCCAAAAATTATAAAATTGGGGCCTTTACCTTGTGCTCCCCAGCCATTCTTTGAATTCCGGGGTTTTTTCTGTGCTAATAATGATGTCTTCTTTAAATTCAGGATTGAGCCTTAAGTTAATTCTGGCTTTTGAGTAAGTATTCATCGATGCGATCGAATCAACATGCACAATAAACTGGCGATTGACCCTGAAAAAATACTTGGGATCAAGCTGAGATTCAAGATCTTGTAATTTATAATCTGAGGCTACCTTGTGACCATTGCGCTGAACAAAATAACCTATTTTATTTTCAGAATACACATAAGCCAAATCGGACGTATTGACCACCGTCAGTTTACTACCAAATTTGATTAAAAATCTGTTCTTAAATTCAGTAAACTGATGTGTTAGTTCTTTATTTTTAGTAGGATCAAACCACGACAATTTTTCAAGTGCTTTTTTCAGCTCTTCACTATTGATCGGTTTCATCAGATAATCAACAGCGTTGTGTCTGAATGCATTGACAGCAAATTCTGAATAAGCGGTTGTGAAAATTATTTTACTCCTGACATCAATAACATTAAACAGTTCGAAGCTATTGCCATCCGCTACCTGGATATCCATAAACAAGACATCCGGTTGTCCGTTGGACAAGAGGTGACCAGCCAATTCTTCAACCGACTCAAACACGCCCGTTTGCTGCCAATCGGGATAAATTTCCTTGACCATGCGAGCCAATCTTTGTGCTGCTATCATTTCATCTTCTAAAATAATAAATGTCATAACCCGTGTTTTTTGATAAGGGGTAAATAAAAGTGGTATTCTGTGCTATTTTCAATGATATAAGGCTTGGGCAAGCCCATCAATCTGTATCTTTCATAAATATTATAATTGCCTATTCCCAGTGAGGCTACACCACCATTTTTAGGTTGCTTTTCGTTGCTGATAATGAGGAACTCCTTTTCCCATGTAATTTTGACCGTTAATGGTTTCGCACGACTCACTTCATTGTGTTTAACCGAATTTTCTATCAACATCTGAACAGATACCGGTGGCACCATATAAGATTCGGCTTCCTGGTGTACGAGTGGTTCTATGACAACGGAAATGTTGTTGCCAAATCTTTCTTTGAGGATAACTATGTATGTTTCCACCAGATGCAGTTCTTCTGATAAGGCAATAAGTTCTTTTTGACTACTTTGTGACAATCTTCTGAAAAACTGGGTAAGGTTTTCCGTAAATCGAACTCCCCTTTTGGGATCCTCTTCGATCAGTCCAATGAGGGTGTTTAGGGTATTAAAGAGGAAATGGGGATCCAACTGACTCTTCAGATTGATCAACTCCGCTTCTGTTTTAATCCTCGATAATTCCGATTTGAGCAGCTCCACATTTTTACGCCTCCTGAGGAAGGCCTGCAGTGCCAGGATGATCAACAAAACGATAGCCAGATAAAACCACCAAGTATTATAAAAAGCCCTGTGAATTTCAAATTCATACGTGGTAATGGGTTCATCAAAGAAGGCCTGGTTTTCTGTGGCCTTTACTTTAAATACGTATTTGCTGGGTGATAAATGCGGATATGAAACTACCCTATCGCCAGTGTACCTCCAGTCTACGTCAAAACCCTCGAGCTTGTAAGCGTATTGTACCGTTCCCGGATTGCCCAACCATCCTGCCGTAAAACTAAATCGCAAATTGTTTTCATGCTGTCTAAAAGTATGTTGGTTCGGTGAAATGGTTTCCAGATTGATCTCCACCTTGTCTAATCTCGTTACCGGGTGCTTTTTTGACAAGGCCCCTCCCGGACTAAACCTTACCAGGGCATTGGCTATCGCAAAATAACAGTCTTTTCCGCTCCTTATAAAATTATTGAGGTAAGAGATACCTGCATCTCCCTGTTTGTTGAAAGGAAAGGGCAGCAAGTGTAAGGTGGAGAGTTCAAGGACGTCGATGGAGTTGTTTCTTATAACCAGGAGGTGGTTTTCATCGTATTTAGACAGGCCTACAATCTGATTTTTAACAGAGAACGAGTGCGGCACCAGGTCCCAGAATCCATCTTTGTACCTCACCAAACCCAGGTTGGAAGATGCCAAATAAATTTCACCCGGCAGGCCTTCCATCAATGAAAAAACGGAGCCCAGCTTGTATGGCTTGTTGTCTTTTCGATTGATAATTTCTTTCCACTCGGTCGTTTTAACCGACCTAACAAGGGTAAGTCCATTCCTGTCTTTACCATACCACACCCCTCCATAAGCATCGGCAAATATGTCATATACGTAGGCCTTTAGTACATGGTCATTGACATTGTGTTTTTGACTAAGGCCTCCATTCTTATCCACATGGAGATGTATCACCCCTGCAAGGGTAGATACTTCGACAGACACTTCATTTGTTTTTTCAATGTCTAAGATGGTATTGTCGTGGGTATCAAATAATCTTCCCACATGAGAAAGGACTTTTGAATCGAGATCGTATAGGTATAAGCCATTTGAAAATGTTCCTATCCAGATTTTTCTATAAATGACTTTAATAACGGTTATATTTTCGTTCTTTAATATCCACCTTCCATTTCGACCGGTGGGGTCAGAGCTGGCAAAGACGCCCGCACTGGTGCCGAGATAAAAATTGTTACCGTCAAAGGCAGAACATTGGATATCCGTTAAGCCCGGCAGGGTATAATGAACAAAATGGTTGCTGGTTCTGAGCAGGGATGCTTTGTTGTCCGATATCCAGATTTGATTTTCTTTATCTACAAAAACATGTGATATGTGTTCTCTGCTTTGGGGCAACTGCAGGGTTTGCAAGGTGCTGCCTCTCCATTCATACAACTCATTTCCGCTGTGGAATATCAAGCTTTGATCTGCACAATATATACTGTGGTTTTTGGATCTTTTGCTGTTATCAAAAAGGATGTTGATTTTTTTATTTTCTTGTATCTCAATGATCTCTTTGTCGTAAGTAGCAGCAATGATAGATCCCTTTTTGCTTTGACATAGACTTACAATAATGTAGTCTGGCAGGCCCGAAACTTCTTCTATTAAGTGGGTTTTGCCTTTACCGGGTTTGACAATTGTTATGCCCTGATCAGAGGCAACATACATCCTGCCTTTGCCATCCGTTTGCAGGGCATAAATATCTTTTGATTTCAGCGAAGTGCATTTATTGAGCAAGCTATCATTGTTGAAAATATAAACCCCATCTCCGTATGAAGAAGCCCACCATTGGTTGTTGTCTAAAAATTCGATATCGCTGATTTTTGATCTGGTAAACGGGCTTACTTTTGAAATGAGTTGATGGTTGCTGCCATCAATGATAAAGATGGAGCCTGCAGCCGTACCCACATAGATTTTACTACCATGCGATTTGAGGGTAGTAATATCCATATTTTGAAGAGAAGGGATGATGATTTCATCATAGCCGTTGTAAATGACAATGCCCTGACTGGTGCCCAACCAAAGAAAACCAAAGGCATCCTGGGCCATGGTATTCACCTTGTATTCTGCAGAAAGCGGGATTTCTCTGTAATAAGCAACCTGGGCCTGCACTGGTGCAAGTGTCACAAAGGCAGCCAGCCAAAGGACCAAAACACTTATAGTTCGAGGCTTCCTTTGCATTTGACCTTTATTTCTTTGGCAATTTTCTGACTTACTATTCTGGGAACATGGATGTTGTAATCATCGAGTAGGACTGTAAATTCGGAAGAAAAGCTAAGCCCCAATTTACTCACTTCGATAAAAACATCTATGAGGACTTCATTGGATACGCCATGAACAGTAAGCATGCCCTTGGCCCTTACCTTTTGTTTTCCCTGGCTGCCAAGTGGCTCGATGATCTTACCTGAAAAGGCAGCCTCCGGAAAAACATCCGATTCCATGTAGTTCTCAAAAAAATGTTCTTTTTGGAGTGGGTTATTGAAGCCTTCAAAATATTTCATATTGGCCTTAAAAGAAAATTGTTGGCTTTTTACATCCAGAACACCCAAAACATGGGCATTGCTGGCCTTGATGGTTTCGAGTGGGGCTTCAGAAATAAAACTAATTTTTGCTTTTGTAGTCTTATAGACCTGACCGGAAACCTCTGTTAGCAGCAAGGTTAAAAAACAAAATCCAAAAAAAAATCTCCCAATCATGCTTCAAAATTAAAGATTCCAACACGAGGATGTAAAAACAAGACCTGAAACTGTAAAAATGTTCGGTGAATCAGCAGACTTAGCTGATTAATGGACCTTTACCTTATCAAACACCGAAGGCACGATATGGTTTGAGAGAAAACAAGGCTCGCTAAATAAGGCAACTACCCCCAGATGGAGGGCGGGGTCAAAAGCAATTTCTGCCCTATAATGGCTAACCTGGCCTCCATGAAACATGAGGGTTCTATTGTTAAGTGTGAGGATTCTCCAGCCAAGGCCATATTTTGAATCAGTGACCCCAGGCCAAAAATTGAAATACTTGTCATCGTAGGCGGTAGAAACCCGGGGCTCAAAGGCCAGTGCTAAGGCAGACGCTGATATTTGATCGGTTTTGAATCCCATCATAGCAGAGAGCCATGACTCCATATCTGAGAGGCTGGCATTAATGCCTCCTGCCGAGGGTGTATTGTAATAAGTGGTATCCAGGTCTCTCAAAGCACCTCCGGCGTGCTGGGGCCATACAAAATGGTCGTTGTGGGCTACGCTGGCAAAATCCGAACTGGCGTGGTGCATATGAAGTCTTTTAAAAATAAAGGCGTCCAGGGCATCCTGATAAGAAAGTCCGGTAACTGAGGCAATGACCTCTTCTATCAAGGAAAAAGCTGCATTTTGGTAGGCATAGTCCTGGCCTGTGATGTCTCTTGGCTTCAGTTCATTGAGTGCTTTGATCAAAAGGTCTTTGGATTTTCCCATTTCTATCAGATTGCTGTAGGCATGTTCTGTTAGACCGGTGGTGTGTGCCAGGATGTGCCATAGCCTGAGAGAATCGCCCGGCACAGAAGAAGTTAAGGTAAGCTGTGGAATGTACATAGCTACCGGATCATTGAGGTGGATCAAGCCCTTGTCTGCCAGCATGGCTGCCAGGATACCAGAAAATCCCTTTGAAAGGCTACCCAGTCTAAATATGCTTTCACCATTTACCTTTCCCCCACCCTTGTTTCCGTGGAGCTGGCCATTAAATCTTCTGTAGATGGTTTTGTCTTTGTACACCACTGCAATGGCATAGGCGGGTTGGCTTGTCTGACGGTGCTGGTCTAATAAAAAGGAATCCAGTTGACCCACGGATATTTTGGGTAAAAAAACCGGACTTTGGTTTTTATTGACCTGGATAGGCTCTCCTTTTTTGCATGACCACGTGGTTGACAAAACCAGGAGGACCAGGTATAAAAAGGTAATATTAAGCTTTTTTGGCATCATTGATCTGGCCGGCGAAAATAAGGAATAGGAAGATTTAAAAAGAAAAAAGAACCCAAAACAGGCGTAGATAAAATTCCAAAACCAAATTTTATTTTGTCGATGGAGAAAAGTTTTTGGTCTATAAACCAAATTAATTAGACCAAATACGTCAACCTTCCATCATTTTTATCGTTTCTCTACTTATATATAGCTACAATCAAAATTTTATTTTTCCGAACAAAAAATCAAGGAATAACATTTATGAAATCCACACTCTTTCTTTTTTTTACGCTTGCCTGGTTTTCTGTTACTGCCCAAACCCAATTTACCCTTAGCGGATATGTAAAAGATGGGGGCACGGGTGAAACCCTGATTGGGGCCAACATTTTTAATTTGGCCAATGCCGAACAGGGAACTGCCAGTAATGCCTACGGCTTTTACTCACTGACCCTACCCAAGGGCAGCTATAAGATCGTATTTAGCTACCTGGGCTTCCAGGAACAGGCCTTTGAAGTGGTGATGGACAAAGATCTGAAGTTGAATGTTGATTTGACTGAGGGCATAACGATTGAAGAAATTGTGGTCTCTGCCGATAAAGAAGAGAGGGCCAAAAATGTGGAAGGCACCCAGATGGGAACAGTGAGCCTGCCGGTAGAAAACATAAAAAAGCTGCCTGCTATTTTTGGAGAGGTAGATTTATTGAAGGCCATCCAATTGCTGCCCGGAGTACGTTCATCGGGAGAAGGCAATGCAGGATTTTATGTTAGGGGTGGAGGCCCGGATCAAAACCTGGTTTTACTCGATGAGGCGGTGGTTTATAACTCCGGCCATATGCTGGGTTTCTTTTCGGTATTTAATGCCGATGCCATCAAAAATACCACCCTAATCAAAGGAGGTATGCCCGCCAACTATGGAGGCAGGCTTTCCAGTGTTTTGGACATTCAGATGAAGGAAGGCAATCAAAAAGAATACAGTGCCGAAGGGGGAATTGGTTTGATTTCTTCGAGGCTTACCATTCAGGGGCCCATAGTAAAAGATAAAACCTCCTTTATTGTATCGGGTAGAAGAACCTATATTGGTGATTTGGCTCAGGCCGCATTAAAGGGATCCACTTTTGAGGGTACGAACTATTATTTTTACGACCTCAATGCCAAAATCAACCACAAATTTTCAGATTCCGACCGACTCTTTTTCAGCGCTTATTTTGGGAGGGATGTACTAAAGTTCAGGCAGCCCAAAAGAGATTTCAGATTTGACCTGCCATACGGCAATTCGACCGCCACCCTGCGTTGGAATCACTTGTTTACCAATAAGCTCTTTTTTAATCTCTCTGCTGTTTACAACGACTATCAGTTTCAGTTCGGTGGAGGCCAGGATGAATTTGAGTTTAAACTTTTTTCCGGGGTTAAAGACTGGAACCTCAAGCTGGATTTTGATTACTTTGCCGGCACCAAACACAATATCAAGTATGGGTTAAACTATACCTATCACACCCTCACTCCCAATACGGCATCTGCTTCTACTGGTGAAGTAGAATTTAACACCGGCTTCCTACCCAAATATGCCAATGAATATGCTCTTTACTTTATGGACGACATTAAGGTAAATAACGACCTGGCCATTAATGCCGGCATTCGATATTCCATTTTCTCTCAGCTGGGACCCTATACATCGAAGCTGGACAGCACACAATATGGCACATTCCAGCCGGCCATTACCTATACAGGATTTGAGCCCAGGGTCAATTTTAAATACAAAACCAGTGAGGAGTCGAGCATAAAGGGAGGTATTACTTTTACCAACCAATACCTCCATCTGGTGAGCAACTCCAGCAGTACCCTGCCTACTGACATCTGGGTACCTTCAACAGAAATTGTCAAACCACAGAGAGGGGTGCAATATGCCCTCGGCTTTTTCAAAAACTTCAAAAATGACACCTACGAGACATCAGTTGAGGTGTATTACCGCGATCTGAAAAATCAAATCGACTATGCTGATGATTATGTCAACGACATTACGCAGGAAGTTGAAGATGGCTTTGTCTATGGCAAGGGCAGGGCTTATGGAGCCGAGTTTTTTATTAAAAAATCGGTTGGTAAGTTAAACGGTTGGATAGGCTACACATTAAGCCGGACAGAGCGCTCCTTCGAAAGGATTGAAAACGGCAGGTGGTATCCGGCAGTGTATGACAGGACCCACGATTTATCTGTCGTTGTCAATTATCAATTGTCAAAAAAATGGGAGTTCGGTGGCATCTTCATTTATGGCACAGGAAAACTGTTTACCCCTATCAATGGCTTTTTCTTCACCGAGCAAAACCTCAATCTTTTTTACGGGCCACGAAACAGCCAGCGCTTGGACGACTACCACCGAATGGATATATCCTTTACCTATACACCGAATCCTGATTCCAAGAAAAAATGGAGAGGGTCATGGAATTTTTCTGTCTACAACATTTACAACAGAAAAAATCCATTCTTTATCAATTACGACATCAACACCGACTTTGAAAAAGGAACTACTTCTATAGAGGGTACCAAGATTACCATCTTCCCTTTTATCCCTTCTATTACCTATAACTTTAAATTCAATTGATGCCATGAAATTATATTATCCTATATTTAGTATTCTTATTTTAGGAATGTTGTTGTCTTCATGTGAAGAACCTTACACTCCTCCCACAACAGATGCAGACCAGCAATTTGTGGTTGAAGGTTATGTAGAAGAAGGAGAAGGCAGTCTTCCTACCTATGTTATGGTTACCCGAAGTATTCCTTACATCACTACCATTGGTCCGGACCAACTGGCCAACATCTTTGTCAAAGACGCCAAGGTAACGGTGTATGATGGCGAAAAAACGGTGGCACTGACCCAGCTCTGCCTGGGAGACCTTCCTGAAGAGTTGAGAGAGCAGGCAGCAGCCATACTGGGTATTAATGCCGATAGCACTTCGCTTAATATCTGCCTTTATGTAGATCTATTGCAGCAGATCAATAAAAAACAAGGCGGCAAATATGACCTAACTGTAGATATTGATGGGTATGTAATGACCTCCACTACTACCATTCCGCCATTTGTGCCTCTTTTTGACGCCCATTTTGAAGAACCACCGGGTGAGCCTTCCGATACCCTGGCAGCGCTGTGGTTTAAAATTAAAGATCCTTTGGGACCCAATTACTACCGTTACTTTACCACCGATGATGAGGGTGACCAATTGATAGCTCCTTTCCAATCCACTACCGATGATGCTTTTTTTGATGGTAAAGAATTTGACTTTCCGTTAAACCAAGCCGAAAGAAGAGGGGGCGGAGGAGATGACAACAACAATTTTGACGACTTTGGCCTTTTCACAAGAGGAGATAGCCTTACTGTCAAGTGGATGTGTCTTGACAAAGTACATTATGACTTCTGGAAAACGCGGGACTTTGCAGCCAATAGCGGTGGCCCATTCTCAAGTTATACAAGGATCAAAACCAACATTATGGGTGGTTTGGGTATATGGGGAGGATATTCGGTCCACAACTACCGACTGTTTTGTCCACCTAAATAAAATAAACTCCTACCTACAAATAAAAAAGGCTCCGCTGTTGCGGAGCCTTTTTTTTATCTGGCAATGATCAATTTCTGCCGTTTGATTTGCTGATTGGCTTTTATTTCCAGGTAATAAATACCTGTGTGAATATGACTGACATCCATGTAATATTCGTGCTTATTAAGTATTCCAGTTGCCAGCACCTGTCTGCCTACTGCATCAAAAAGTTTGACTGTTGTTAATGGAATATTTCCCTGTTGCCTAATCCATACACCACTGGATGCAGGATTGGGGGCGACCTCCACTTTGTCCAATACGCCGGGCTGTGAAGTTGAAGAGATAACAAAACAATCAGAAGTATCGGTACAGATGCCATCTGAGATGATAACAGCGTAGCTACCTGGTTCCAATGCTGAAATGGTCTGACCATCTGCACCCTCAATGTTCTCGCCCGACCCACAATCTATCCATTGGTAGTTGGCATCACTGGTGGTTGCTTTTAAAACATCCTCATCCCGAACAATGGCAGCCTCCAGGTTGGAAACTATTAATTGGAGTCTGATGATACTGTCGCATCCGGCACTGTTTTGGAACACCTGAATATAATTGCCAGACTTGTTGTATTCTACTCCATTGAGGATGAAAGTACCGCATGATTCTGTTGCAAGTGAGGTCTCTGAACCTTTATTGATAATCAGCTGAATGGTAAGCAGGCTGTCGCAGCCAGCAGCCGATGTAAGATGTTGCGTATACAACCCTGTAGCAAAGTACACTGAGTCATTCAGCACAAAGGCATTGCAGGCAGTAGCAAATATGGTATCGTAAACAGCCTCCAGTATGGTGAGACTGATGATAACCACACTATCACAGCCCGTAGAGGAGATCAGGTTGTGGGTATATCTTCCCGATTCTGTGTAGGTATTGGAAAGGTACTCATAGGGACCGCAAGAGCTCACATTAAATACATTGAGTGTATTCTGACCCTCAAGAATGGTAAGTTCAAGGGTAATTGTGCTGTCGCAGCCAACGCTGTTGAACAAAAGCTGCGTATAGGTGCCAGAAGCGGTATAGTCTTGTCCGTTGTAAGTAAAGGATTCACAAACAGAAACTGATATGGTGGTGTCTGTGCTGTGTAAAACTTCAACGTTGTAGTGAAGAATACTGTCGCAACCCAAAACGCTTTGAAGGGTTTGGGTATAGGTACCACTTTCAAAATACGCAATACTATCTATTACAAAGGAATCGCAAAACACCCCATAAATAGTATCCTCATAAATTGGATAAACTACCAGGGCAAGGGTAAGGGTGCTGTCGCAACCAGCAGCATTGGTTAGTTTTTGAGTATAGGTGCCCGAAGTGGTATAAACCTGGCCATTGAGGGTATAACTGCCACATACGGTATCTTCAATCAATTCTGTTGTATTGAATCCCGGATTAATAACCACATTTACAGTTAGTGTACTATCACAACCCCGTGTAGTAAGTAAAAACTGGGTGTAGGTCCCTGAAGAAAAGTAGGGAACGTTGTTGACTACAACCATTTCACACGCAGCAACATCGATGGTGTCTCTGTCACTTTTGTAGATGGTCAGATTCAGTACGACTGTGGAATCGCAGCCAAACTGGTTGATAAGATTGGCCTGGTAGGTCCCTGATTCTAAGTAATACTCCCCGTTGAACAAGTATAATTCGCAAGCGGAATCTGTTATTTCGTAGTAAGAGTTGGATCCTTCTTTAATGGTGAGTTCAAGGGTGATGGTGCTATCACAGCCTGCAGCATTGGTAAGTACCTGGGTATAAGTACCACTTTCAAAATACTCAATACCGTTGAGCACATAACTTTGACACGCTTCTGCGGTAACTGTTGATGAACTGGGTTGGGCTATTTCTACTACAATCGTTAGGATGCTGTCGCAACCAAAACCGTTGGTGAGCAGTTGTTCATAACTACCGGATTGAAAATAAACAAGGCTATTGACAACCACACTGTCACAACCTTTGATTTCAAGGGTGTCAAAAGTGGGTGTACCCGGAATGATGGTTAAATCCAGCACTATGATGCTGTCACAGCCCGTAGAAGCTACCAGGGTGTCGGTATAAACGCCTGACTCAGTATACAGATTACCCTGCCAGTTGAATTCCACACAGGTGCTTACAACCAGGTTAGAAGTAATTGAATTGTTGAGGGTAAGATTAAGTACGATGGTACTATCACAACCAAAGGCATTTACCAGATCAAATACATAAGTGCCTGAATTATGGAGTACCTCAGAAAGGTAGGTAAAACTATCGCAAGCCGCTATGTTCAACTCAGTAGTGTCTTTTTGGTAAACGGTAAGCTGAATCAAAATGGTGCTATCACAGGCTTCCGGATTCTGCGAAGGCAGTGTTTGAAAGAAGTATCCGCTTTCATAATAGGCAATACCATTTAGGGAAAAACTATCGCAGGCAGTTGACTGAACCGATGATGATGTAACTGCCAAATTGCAGGCTGCCTGTACGCTGGCCAGGTCTTCGCAATCCCCACTGTTTCTAAAGATCACAGCTGGCTGGCAATTGGCCAGATAAGCACAGACATTTTCGGTATTACAAACAGACAAATTTCTGTTGAGGAAAATTTCCAACATATCAACCTGCGTCATATCAACGCTGTCGAGACCAACGAGGCTAATCAGGTTGTTGTTTCCACTTATAGATATATTACCACCAATTTCTTTGATATTTTCCAGACCTGCAATATCCTGGAGGGCAGGATTAAAAAACAAGTTCAAATTTTCTTTGATGGTTGTCAAAGCGTCAAATCCATCCAGGTAAACCAGGCTATTGTTGCCGTATATTGACAAGTAACCGCCAATGGAAGAAAGCTCACCCATGGCATAGAGGTCCGAAAGTAAAGGATTATTGCCTATATCCAGAAAGCCTGCAATGGTGTGAAGAGAATCTAAACCATCGAGTGAAAAAAGTTCATTGTTGTTACTGATCATCATACCACTGCCCACATGCTTTAGGGGTCCGAAGCCAGTAAAATTGAGCAATTGGTTATTGTTGGCAACCTGAAAATTACCCCTGATGGTATCGAGATTGTTAAAACCACCAATGGATTCTAGCCTGGCGTTCTGAGAAATAATCATATCTCTGCCCATGATAGCAACCTTGCTAAACGCATTGATGACTACGATAGAATCGTTCTTAGCCAACCTAAAAGTACCATCGAGAATGTCGAGGTTGTTAAAGGAGCCCACATCTTTTAAACGCGGATTGGAGGCAATGTTGACGTCACCACCCACAAAGTTAAGGTCGTCAAAACCCAGGAGGGTAACCAGTTTGGTGTTGTTTTCTACAACCAATGAACCCGTAACGATTAAAAGGCCGGAGAGTGCATTGAGGTTGCTAAGGCTGCTGTTTTTGGAAAGGGTAAAATCACCTCCAATAACCGCCAGGTCATTTAAGCCGCTCAACTGGCTAAGATTGCCAGTAGAAATGGTAAAATTACCTTCGATGGTTTCAACCCCGGCAAAGCCGTCGAGGTTTGTAATGTCATCTCCCGTTATCAGTACATCACCCAAAATAGTGATACAACCCGGATATTTGATAGGAAAAGAGTCAATTTGCTCCTGGAGAGAAAAAACAGCTCCATCATTCAAACAACTTTGTGCCTGCATATTGAAAGCCATGGCAATAAACAAAAGGGCAACTATTTTTTTCACGTAACCACATTTTAGGATAAAAGAATCGGTTTGTTTAAACCTTCGGTTTAATTAACGGATTGGGGCAATAAAAACCTCTTTTGTACCCAATAGAAAATACCAAACATAGCCCCTGTGTAGAGCAGATCACCCGCCAGAGAAGCTGGATAAAAGGGAAGGGCGCTGATATAACAAGTGATCAATCCAGTAAGGTCTTTGGTATAAAAAAGTCCGGTTGTCCAATATCCGAAATTGGAAATGACAAAAAAGATAAGGGATGAGCTCAAAGCTGCGATACCCAACCTAACCGCTGATGCACTGCTTTTTAACATTTTCCAGCCAACCAAGGTGGTAAGCGCATAGGCAAGGCATTGCCAAAAGATGTTGTAATCAAACCAGGTGAAATCAGGAAACATACCGGCGTACAAGGTATTGTTAAGAATGACACCACTTATCCAGGCCGCTATACATGGCCATAAGGCAGCTGCATAACGATTATGAATCAACGCCCCACTAAACAATGCGATCGCGCCAAAAGGAGCAAAATTGTAAGGATGCGGTATCAATCGGCTGATTACTGCCACTACTATGATACTAACTACGGTTATTTTACTATTAAAGTTAAATGAATTCATTTCAGAAAGAGATTAATTAAAATTTAAATGTTGTACCAATCATATAGATTTTGTAATCGTATTTAAGATTGGACTCAAAAAAGTTAGATAAATTGTATTGGGCAAATACATCAAAACCGCCAATGCCAATTCCTCCTCTTACCCCATACATCCACTTGTTGAGGCCATACGCTCCACTGCGGTTTTCAGATATTTCTTCATCACCCACTTTTAGAGCCAGTTTTTGCTGGGCACCCACATTGTAACCCGCATATCCACCCAGATGGATGTGTAATGACTTCGATAATTTGATCTCAAAAGAAATGGGAAGGGTAAAATAGTGGGCAATCAATTTGGGATCTTCAGCCGCATTACCTACCCCTACAAAAGTGGGGGTGGCTGAGTCTGCTGACAACCTGGTGTCATTGGAAAAACGAAAACGATTTCTCAGATAGGTGATCCCTGCATCAAGTCGAATTTTTCTCGAAAGTGAGATTTCTTTGATCAAGCCAAAATTCCAAAACCATGAACTTCCTGTATTGACAATGGGTTCATTGGCCACGGTAGAGAGTTGCATGAAAAAATTATTGATCCCTGTTTCGATGATAAATCTAGACTTCATCTTTTTAAAAGGGTTGTATTTGTCGATAAAGGGATTTCCTGAGCCGGTGTTTTCTGGCTGGCCATAAACATCAGGATATTCCTCGTTGGTTGTTTCAGGGTATTCAGGAAAGCCCTGCTCTTCAGGAAATGTATCTGTTGCCATTTCTTCTGCAGTCGATTCCTCAACCTGAACTTCTTCAACCATTGATTCAACTTGGATGGCTTCAATGTAAGTAATGAGTTTATTGATGGTCATATCTAAAGAATCCAACAGGGTATTGACATAGGCCGAGTCAGCATAGTTTCTGGTGTACGACAAATTGGCTCTTGCCTCCTGGAGGTAGTACAACTGGGTTGATATTTTTTCCTGTTGTTCCTGACTTACTGCTGATGTTAAATAAAAACCGGTCAGCATCAAACATATTAAATTACGCATGCATTCATTATTTATTACAAAAATAGTAAAATAGGGCCTAAGCTTTTCAATTGCGGATAAATATTTGGCCCGGAGCTATGGCAGCCGGGTATTTTTCTGATTTCTGGCTTTCCAGATTTATGGAAAACACAGTTCCCTGACTTGCATAATCTTTTGGGTCTGAAAAATACAAAATATTATTTGGCGCATCCAGGGCAAGACCATAAATAGAGCTTGTTTCGGCCGGTAAGGCGAGTGTAATCAATGCGTGTTCTCCAAAACGATATTGATAAATATCAGAAAAACTGTTAAAAATAAAGGTTTGGCTCGCAGGGTTGAAACACAAATTGCCACTACCCTGAGGAACGGAAATCAGTTTTATAGCACTGCCATCAGGAGCAAGTACATACAAACCTCCTGGAATGCTGATGTTGTTGAGCCAGTCAAAATATCCTTCACACAATACCATTATTCTGCCCAGATTGTCGACAGCAAAGGAATTGGGACCTTTGTCGACAGTGGTCAATTTTTTGAGTGTAGCCGTAGGCAGATCGTATCTGGCGACCAATGAATCAACCCCAAAACCGTTGGACAGGCTCACCCAAATCTCGGATCCGGAGACTAACATCTTTTCAGGAGCTCCGTTGACTTCGATGGTTTGCTCGATTTCAAGCGCCTCGTTGATTACATATAACTTTCCTTTCCCTGTACCGGCACCCCAAGAGGAGGCTACCACTTTGTTGCCCCACGCAGCAAAATAACGGGTGAAGCCCAGCTGGTTAAAAGTTTTTACCCGTTTAAAAGTTTTGTCCAATACCTCGATTGAGGCAGCATTATTGATGGCAACGAAATAATGACCGGCGTTGTAAAAAATAGATTGGACCGTATTGCCCAAATTGGCAACATTTCTTTTACTGTAGAGGTCGGTTTCGCGAGTGGCATTGTCTTTTATCCATGTTATGGCACCAGCTCCATCTGGAAATTTGCCCTGGTTGGCAACAAAAACCCCCTGGTCAACAATGTCACTGACCGGATTTGGCTCCTCTTTTTCACACGCCGTTAAAAAGAGCAGGCTTAGGAAAACAAAATAAATGGAAAACTTCATTTTGGATGGTATTTAAACTGTAAAAAAATTGTGTGGTATCTGAGGGGCATAGGAAAAGACCTCACCAGCTCATATTGGGCCCGAATTGGATTCTCAATTCTGTAATCCAACGTCATTTGGACCTTTTTAATGTTTACGATAACTCCCAGCGTAGCACCAGTAATCCAGGCAGGAGGAAGCGACAAAAAATTATCGGTAGTATCAAAACGTTTACCCAGGTAGATAAGATCTGCATCTAAATGCAGGAAAGAAAAGTTGCTTTTAAAATTCAATCCTGCTTTGTGCAAAGGAACATAGATCAGTTGTTTACCCCTAATTGTACCAGAGGCCTCATCTAAGTTGGTAGCCTTGGTAAAACTGTAATGCGCATTAAAAGTGGATAAAAACGGCAGCCAGTCGGGGCGATAACCAAGGTTGATCTCTGCACCCCGCGACCATATTTTTTTACGATTCAGCGGAGTCCATGTATTATTACCGGTAGGTACCCATTGAATGAAGTCATTGATATGATAGCTATAAAGGGTCGTTTTCAACTGTAATGCTGCACTTGCGTGCCAAAGTTGATGGGCACTTAATTGAAATGATTTTTCTGTTTTGAGTTTTGGATTGCCACCTGATGGCCAGTAAAGATCATTGAAGCCGGGTAGATTATAATTGCGTATAGCTATAAACTGAAAACTTCGATAATCGACTCTGAGGTCAGCATGCAGGGGCATCCATTTGTTATTGACGAGGTGAGGTGCCACTGAAAGATGGATCCAGCCGTGTTGCAACTTCCAGTTTCGGGTCATTGAAAGGAGCATACTGCTTCTATTCCTTGATTGGGTATAAAAATTTGCTGTTACATTTTCTGATTGCAAGGCGATGGCTATTTGCCAAATCTTTTTGAAAATGGCAGTTGTTTTAATATTGAGCAAGGAGGTTTTGGCCCTTGAATCAACGCCGGGTGATTGATAGTTGAGTGTTTCATTAAAATATACAAAACGTGAATTTAATTGCCAGCTTGCCTTTTGCCACGAATGGGTGAATGCCGTTCTCAGGTTTTTGTCTTGTTGAAATTGATCTACCTGCAAATAAAAAGGACCGGGTATTTCCCTATCAAAGTTTTGCCACCAGACTTTAGCAGAAATTTTATGATTTTTGCCCAGTTCCATATCAACCTCCCCGTTGATGTTGTGACCCCTTCTTAAAAATGAAAGGCTCGTCATTAACGTAAGGTCTTTGTAAAACTGTTGTTGATTGAGGTGGTGGGTTCTCTCCCACCCCAGTGTCCAGCGCACTTTGTTGAAAGCCCCGTTCCAAAGCTGATGAAGGGTGAGATTTTGGGTACTGGTATATTGGGCTGAAGACACCAATCCGTTTCGCCCTGAAGGCTGGTGATTTAGGGAGAGTGCTCCACCCATGGCTTGATTACCGGTAAAAGAAGAAAGGCCTTCTTTGTACAAAAGCGACCTGTTAAAATAATGGGTGGGAAGGAGAGAAACATCAAAAACACCGGTTGTTAGGCCGTTGATTGGCACCCCTTCATATAAAATAGCTGTATGTCTGGAAGCCATACCCCTGTTGGATAGGGTTGACAGACCGGAGGAACCGATAGAATTAATAGAAAGGCCAGGGAGTTGAAGCAAGGTAAACAGATGAAGTCCGGAAGAATCAGCCGGCGTCGCGAAACGGGATGAGGGTAGGTATTTGGGGGCAATGATTTCAATAGAATCCAGATTGGCAGACAATTCCTGTGCTTTGGTGGGAACCAGAGGCAACAGAAAAACATAAAGAATAAAACATCTTAAGCTTGTCATGTCAAAAAAGGACAGACAGCAATACAAAACACAGCCCACGAACCCAAGGGGGTATCAATGCATTGTACCACTGCTTTTCGCCCGAAAGTTGATGGTTATGTCACCGCACGGCAGGTCTTCTGGCTCGCCCGACACCTTTCTCCTTCCCACCTAAAAAAGGCAGTGGATACAATGAAAGGTGCTTACAACGGGCTTACAGCTACGGGGATAGCTCCGGACTTACACCGGATTCCCTATTAAAGTTACCCATGATGGCAACTACCGCAAGGCAGCTCAAAAGTACACTATTTTTAGTAATACCCCATTTTTTGCACATTGATCTTAAGCAGGGGCAAAAAAAAAGACAGCCGGGAGGAAACCAACCGGCTGTCTTGTGTTTATGGGATTTCGTTGCTTTATTTGTTCATCATAATCATCTTCTTGGTGGATGTGAATCCGTTGGATTCCAGCTGGTAGTATAAAACTCCTGCTGCACCCAATTGATCACTTGTCAAGACGATTTGATTATTTCCTTTGACAAACTCACCTGTTTTGGTGAATACCGTCTTACCGGTGATGTCAAATACTTTGAGTGTTGCTTTCTGTGCATCTGGCATAACAAACTGGATGGTAGTCTGACTAACGAATGGGTTAGGCACGTTTTGCATCAAGGTTACACCGGCGATCTGCTCAGCATTTCTGAATGACAGATCAACTTTAACGATGTCCAGATTGTCATCATAAGCTTCTGCTTTTACAACATCAGATGAAAGGCTCAGACTTTGGCTCATTGTACCTGTAGCATTAGCTTCAAATACCAGGGCAAAAAGTTCGTCGTTTTTCATTACTTCCATTGTTGTATTGCTTGCCCAAGAGGCAGCCAGCTTACCGTTATTGGCGTGGAAGTTGTTTTCATCCATGTCAATTACTCCTGGTACTACACCTATAAATTTGAGACCTGCTTCGTTGTAGTTCAAGGTAAATTGCATACCTGTGATATCCACCTCATTGCCTGCATATACAGGAACAATGATTCTTGAACCTTGCTCGTACACTTGCTGACCCAATTCCAACTTAATGGCTTTGTTTGATCGTGGCTCTGCAACATTTCCATTCAGATTCACCGCAGCGCTTTCATTCACGTCTCCGATTTTAATACCTTTCAGGTTGTTGTTCAGGACAGAAGTACCCTGGAAATTAACCTTTACGATCTCGCTGAATGGGAAGGGCTTGCTTGGATCTGCAAAACTCTGGTTAGCGTCTACAAATCTCCACGACTTATTGTTGTCTAACTTATCTTTCACCCCAAGGATGATTTTTCTCAACTCAACAAGGTCAGAAGCTGAAACCTTTGTATCTGCATTGGCATCTGCTGCAATGATTTGGTAAGGTGAATTGAGTTTCTGAGAACCCAGGATGTGCCTTTGAATCATTACAAGGTCAAGTGTTGATACTCCATTGTCGTACTTGTCAGTATGGTCAGCTGAAAGGCTGTACTCCTGGTTGTTGTTCATGCCCTGGAAGCTGAATTGTCCTTCTGTATTGGTTTTCACCAACATGGTTTCAGCTGAGGCCAGTGCTACTGTTACATTATTTACTTTTCTTCCCTGTTCGGTACCAATGTTACCAGAGATGGTAGAAATGTTACCCGAAGTTCCGCATGCACCAGGATTGGCCTGGATGTTGATTTTAACGCTGCAGAATTCTTTGTTTCCAGCCACATCCGTTACCCACATTTGTAGGTTGTTGATGCCAAGTTCGTTACAAGTAAAGGTTCTTTTTGTATCGTTTACGTTGGTAGAGAAGGAAATCTTCAATACTCCCGGACAGTTGTCAAAACTTCCTTTGTCAAAGTCTGTTGCCCATATATCAATGCTACCTGAAGATGGCATGATAACCGTGGTAATTTCACTCAAACAGTATGGAGTTGGTTTCTTACAGTCATTTACAGTGAAGAGGTATGAACAGGTTGAAACGTTGCCACACTTGTCTTCTACAGTCCAGGTAATTTTATGCTTACCCACTACATAGATAGCGCTGGCATTGTTGGTTGTACCTGTATTGTTGATACTTCCGTCATTGTTTAAGTCGATGGCATATTTCCAAACCAGTTTTTCTTCTGGTGTACAATCATCTGTTGCACTTGCTTTCAGGTCTACAAAACCTGAACAGTTTTCTCCGTAAGCACACACTGTTACATCTGCACATGCTGCAAATACAGGCTTAACAGTATTGTTCAACTTGATTACCTGTGTATATTGCCAGATACCACCCTGGTAAGGGTTGTTTTGGTCAAATGTACACCAGTCAATTACGGTCCATGTTCTCAATATTTTGAAACATGCGCTGTCAACGATGGTGAATACCTGATCACTGTAGGTAGAAGCAATTAGGTCACACTGATCTGATGTCCAGGTTGGTTTTCCTGTTTTAGAAGGATCTGTGTCGATATCAATACAACCATTCAATGTTTTGTTAGCAACCGGATTCCAGTTGATATCGCTGCCTGTAAATGGTTTTTCGTTTCTTACAGTTATGGTTTGGTTACAGGTAGCAAATCTATTGCCTGCATCTGTAGCCCTCCAAGTTCTTACTATGGTTCCAATTCCACACTGGTTCAATGATCCACTGTCAGTAGAAGTTACTGTAGGCGTACCGCAGTTATCAGTTGCAACTGGTTTTCCAGTGATGTTGGTATCTTTATAGTCTTTATCACAGTTGATGGTGATATTGGCAGGGCATACAATTTTTGGATCGATTTTGTCCTGAACTCTTACAGTCACCATACATGTGTTGAAATTGTCTGGACGTTTGCCTACAATTTTGTCTGCGATTCCCTGAACAACGTCACCCAAAATACCACTTGCGTTGGTATCTTCATAGATGTTGATTTCGTCTCCGAATACACCTGTACCATTTCCGTCATCATAGACCCTCAATTGTACCATGATATCTTTTCCAACATCATCACAACAGAAGTTAACAGCTTTGGTATAGTTTACTGTACTGGCACTGCAACCGGCAGTCATTCTGCGTGCATCAAATGATACATCTGTACAGTTGTCATGTGAACCATCGTCAAATGTAGGTGCAAATATTTGAGCAACACCACCTGTGGTTAAGGTTACTACAGTAAATTCGTCACATACTGCAACCGGAGGTACATTGTCTACCACATCTACCTCTGTAAAACAGTAGGTAAAGTTGTTACACTGATCGTAAACTGTATACCTAATCCAGGTTCTTCCTACCGGAAGGTCACGGATGATGTATTTATTATTGACCAAAACAACATTGTCGTTGATGTATACACCATTTACCGGAGGGTTACCATTGGCATCAGCCAACAAGTAATCTACTTTGTAGGTTGTCTGAGAACAATCGTAGATTACAATAGGTGCAGGTACTTCCCAGTCTGCCTGGCAATCATAAGGATCACTGAATATTGAGAATCCACCTACCTGGTCAGGAGAACAAGTAACAATTGGACCTTCTCTATCCACCACCTTAATGATTTGGAAGTCTTCAACCAAGGCACCGGTACACCAGTCAAGCACGGTCCACTTTCTCAGCACTTTAAAGCTGGAAGGACAAATGTCTAACTTCTGGTCGGTAAAGGTTGCGTTAAGTTCGCACAAAGATTTGTTAGGATAGATTGGATATCCATCAATAGTAGGCACACCTGTCTCCTGGTAGTCAGGGTATCCGTTGTTGTTGGTATCCCATTCTGGAATGTCGTCGCACTCCAAAGCCGGAGCTTCTACATCGTCTCTGTTAAGAGGAAATTCCAGTTCTTCAAAGTCCACCCTATAGTAAAAGATCTGTCTGATACAAAGAGCAGATTTGTTTCCACTCTTATCAGTAGCCTGATACGTCAAAGTTCTGACCGCTGACCAGTCGTCATCACAGCCCTGATCATCGAGAATATCGGAAATCAGCTTCACAACTACTGTACCACCACAATTGTCAGTGGCTGTAGGCAGCGGGAAGGTTTGGTTGTCATAACAGCTGATGGTGAGGTCATCAGGACAGTTAATAACAGGTGCAAGTTTGTCTTCCACCTTAATACTTCCCCAACAAGAGTTAAGTCCCAAATTCACTTTTACAGTGAGGGTCATACCAATGTGGGAGCCTGTTACAAACGGTGTACCTGCAATTGGAAGGCCATTGGCACCCAATACAGTCACCTGGTAAGTACAGGCGGGATCAGTACCTTGTCCTTCAAGCATCATGTCTGGAGTCACCTCCACTCTACAATCATCGTCAAGTGATACTTGCACCAAATTGTTACATGCTAATGGACAAGACTGTGCGTTAGCGTTTCTTCCAAATGCCAGGAACATCAGGAAGAAAAAACACATCAAGACCGTACGGCCGCGAGGTGTTTTGTAGTCATGTGTAAAATTCTCCAGTTTCATGAGATTTAATCGGTTTTTAGTTTGCAACATAGTTTAAACATTACTAAATAATATTTACTCAGCATGATTAAGGTTCTGTTAAGCTTTTGTTGTATGTATGAGAGTATAAGTAAACCGGGGGAACGGTTTGGGCTACCTATACCAATTCATTTTCTAAGGCATATTTGATCAGCGTCATGGTACTTTTCATACCCAGTTTTCGCATGATGTTTTTTTTGTGAACACCTACTGTCTGGTGACTTATAAACAGTTGGTCTCCTATCTCATCGTTGGTCTTGGCTTGAATGATAAGCCTCAGTATTTCCAATTCTCTTTTTGTGAGCTTTTGTTTGATCTGAAACCTGTCTTCATTCATTACCCTCCTCGCGGATGAGTTAAATTCTCTTTTGTACACTGTAACAGGAGGAGTCAGGTAAACACCACTGCCAAGAAACGTTTTTCCCTGCATGATGTCTATGATACAATTTCCAAACTCAGAATAATCTGCTGTCTTTAAAATGTATCCGTCGGCTCCCTTTTTCATTGCATCCTTTACAAATTTGTACTCTGCATAGGATGAAAGAACCATTACTTTCTGGTCCGGAAATTCAGATCTCAGTTGCGCAATAAAATCTATTCCATCTGAATCTTCCAGGTTGAGGTCTACTGCGATGATATCTGCACCACCATCATAGTCCTCCAAAAAGTATTTTGTCACACTGTACTGTCCCGCAATCTTTATTACAGGATATTTTATTTTATCGGCCAAGGCCATTATTCCCTGAACAAACATCTTTTGTCGATCAATGAATATCACCTTTACCGGGTTCATAATAGTTGGTCGCTTTTATGTTTACACATTATGGAAACAAAATGTATGCCAAACTCAATTAAATTAATTTTCGAAAACATATTTGCTATCCATAATATACTCATTATCAATACTTTTTACCGCACATAAAAAACCTTTCCTCACTCCAAAATATCCTATGTTTCCCTTGGTGTTGAAGGCGATTAAACCTACCTGATAGGCCTCTGTGGCGTTTTTATTTTTCTCAATGATCCGTTTTATTGCTTTTTCACATGCCTTTTGTGGCGACATGCCCTGACGCATAAACTCGACAACCAAAAAACTGGAAAGAGAGCGCAAAACATATTCTCCATGTCCGGTGCCTACACAGGCTCCATATTGCTGATCTACAAAAAGACCGGCTCCAATTACAGGGGAGTCTCCTACCCTACCTTCCATTTTGTAGGCCATGCCACTGGTCGAGCATCCTCCTGCCATGGTACCCTTTGCATCTATCACCAACATTCCGATCGTGTCATGACGCTCAATATTGATAATAGGCTCGTATTTTTTGGTTTTTAACCAGTCTTCATACTCTGTTCTGCTTTCTTCTGTTAGTAGGTCCTCCTCCGGAAAGCCCAGGGATCGGGCAAACATCTCTGCTCCATCGCCCGATAACATTACGTGTGGGGTCGATTCCATGACTTTTCTTGCCAAATCAATGGGGTGTTTGACTTTTTGGACATAAGTAACACTTCCTGCCCTACCCTGATGGTCCATGATACAGGCATCAAGCGTAACCCTTCCCGACCTGTCGGGCCTGCCTCCATAACCAACAGATCTGTCTTTGGGATCTGACTCAGGCACATTGATACCCGCCACTACTGCATCTAAGGCACTTCCACCATCCTTCAGCACCTGTATAGCAGCTCTATTTGCCTTCCTATTGTCCCATGTGCTGATAACCAACGGAAAACGATACTTTATACCACCAGCCATTGGCAGGAATGAAGATGCCAAACCCGCTCCTAAGCCCAGTGATAAAAAATTCCGCCTGTCCATTAACCAGCTCATGCTTGTTTTTTAAAGTCAATATTATTTTAACTTTGATCGGAAAAAATCAAACTTTCCGACAGTACTCTGTGATAAAAAGATTATATGATAAATAAAATAATATATAAATTATTGATATTCATATCAAAATTTTTACCACTTGGGTACTCTGGTGTTATACACAAATTCTGTACCTATCTTTTGTCTGAAGTGCTTTCTTATCGAAAAAAAGTAATAATCGACAATCTCCATCTGGCCTTTCCACAATTTGAAGAAGCCCAACTCATAAAAATCATGAAGGGTTATTATCACCAGTTGAGTGCCTATGTGTTGGAAACCCTGATGCTGTTTTCAAAAGATAAAAAGTGGTTCCGTCATAAAATGAGTTACCACCTGCCAGAAAAAATGAAACTCCAATTGGAAAGCAAGAGTGTCATTGTCATGGGTAGCCATCAAGGCAACTGGGAGTGGGCAGCTGTTTTGTTTCCAATTTTTACGGGCATCCATGCACATGCTGTTTACAAGCCCCTATCCAATAAAGCCCTCGATGTTTTGGTAAAAGATGCTAGATCCAGATTCGGTCTGGGCCTGCTTTCTATGAAAGAAGTGGTGCGATATATGGCCGCCCACCATGAACCTGTTGTTTATTTTTTTGTGGCCGATCAGAGTCCTGGCGACATCCATTCGGGTAAATGGTTTTCTTTTCTGGGACAAGAAACGCTTTTTCTCAACGGAGCTGAACAGCTGGCCAAAAAATACCAACTGCCGGTGTGGGTACAGACCATTCGACGAACAAAAGGCTCATCTTATGAGGTCACCTTTACCGAACTACCGGCTGAGGCCATCACAACCACCTATGTAAAACGCCTTGAAGCCGACATCCAACGTGAACCAGAGAGTTGGCTTTGGTCTCACAAAAGATGGAAACATAAACATCCACAGAACCTTAAAATGTAATACAGCTTTTCGTTTTAGGTCATAATTCCATGCTCTCGTCAAATTTTTGTGATACTTCTCTGAGATTCAACTACGCACAACCCTGAATTTGGCCAGGTGGTTGAACATGAACACTTGAGGGGTGAAATGGTATACATTCTTTTTGCCCTCTTGCCATAAGCGATACTTTATCCAAGGTAAGTGACTTGATTGCCCCTTTTGAAGGTATAAAACATTAGAAGTTCTGCCCGTTTCAGGTGCCCCCAATACAAGCAAAGGCCAGTTTCCAGGCCGCGGCGTAAAGTTTATCCGCATTGGTCCTCTTAAAAGCCTGTTAAATTGATAATATAGGTCCGCTGCGACACATTATTCATCTTAAAATTGTGGCCAAATAAAGTTATTTTTGTCCAAAATAATTCAACAATTAATGAGGTATACACTAATCATTTGTTCATTTTTTGCTTTCCACTTTTCGACCCAGGCGCAGGGCTTATGGAAAAAAGTAGAAAGATTTGATCAGGCCGCCAGAAAAGAAGCAGTGATCACCTATTTGCCAAAAGCCTATTCCTCTTTTGAACTCAACTTCAAAAGCATACAATCTGAACTGTCCACTACACCAGCCGAGAGAAGCGGCATTGGAACTGGTCAAAGAATTGATTTGCCTTTTCCCGATGGTTCAACCCAATCCTTTATAACTGTTTCATCGCCCGTAATGGAGGCTCAATTGGCAGCTAAATACCCTGCCATCCAGTCTTATAAAGCTTGGACTGCAGATAAAAAATACGTAGCCAGGTTTGATGTAAGTCCGGCAGGCTTTCACGCCTCTATCAGAGGTCCTGAAGGAGAGATTTACGTTGATCCACTGTATAAAGACGACCTGGAATCCTACATTGTATATTATGTGCAGGATCATACGGAGCCCATGGATTTGGTACCTGGCTGTGGGGTGAGTCACACAGAAGAAAATGACCGTATTAAAACAGCTGCAGATGCAGGAAGAACCGAAAAAATTAATTTACACGAATTTAAAATGGCTCTGGCCTGCACCGGCGAATGGGGCAGGGTTCGCGGAACGGTAGAGTTGTGTCTGGCAGACATGGTCACATCGGTAAACAGGTTAAATCAAATTTATGAAAATGAGTTTGCATCCAGGTTTATCCTCATCAATGACAACGACAAACTTATTCACCTCGACCCGGAAACAGATCCATATACCAAGGCCAATGAGGGCCGCTCTTTATTGACTCAAAATACAGAAGTGATCAATGGATTGCTGGGCAACAGCAGCTCATATGACCTGGGACACATTTATACCTTATCCTGTACAGACGTAGGAGGTGTGGCATTCCTCACATCATTGTGCAGCGCAAATAAAGGTGCCGGTGTGACCTGTCATTATACCAATTTGTTGGTTATTACGGTTCAGGTGGCTGCTCACGAAATTGGCCATCAGCTGGGTGCACAACATACATTTAACAATTGTGGCGACAATGAAAGTTTCGACAATGGTTTTGAGCCAGGTAGCGGAAGTACCATCATGTCATATGGCGGCTTGTGTGGAGCTCAAAACGTACAAGGCAATAACAACGACTATTACCACAATGCTTCACTTATCCAGATCTACGATCACTCCAGATATACCTCAGGAGCTGCTTATGGTTGCTCAGATAAAGTGATGATTGAAAACCATCTTCCTGAAGTGGGCATTGATTTTCCCGCCGGTCTTTACATACCCATTGGTACACCATTTGTGCTGGATGGCCATGGCATGGATCAGGACAACGACGCTCTGACATTTAACTGGGAGCAGAAAGATGCCGCAGGGGCCCGATGTACCCTGGGTCAGCCAACCGGTGATTGCCCTGCTTTCAGATCTTTTGCCCCTACAGTAAACCCATATAGAATCATTCCTACTCCATCCAGGTTGCTTGCCGGTCAATCTTCACCTACAGAAGTACTGCCAACCTACACCAGAGATTTGCATTTTGCACTCACTGTGAGAGACAACAACCCTTCCGGTGGAATTGCAGTTTGGAAAGAGATAGAGATGTTTGTAGATGGCAATTCCGGACCCTTCCAGGTGGTTTCTCCCAACATTGGTGAAGTATACAAGGCAGGTGAAATTATCAATGTATTGTGGAATGTAAACAATACGGATAAGGCTCCTGTCAATTGTAAATACGTTGACATTTATCTGTCAAAGGCCAATGCCCTTCATACCAGTGAACCCAACCTAACCTTACTGGAAGGAAGGGTGCCCAATAACGGATCTGCTTTCATCCAATTACCTGATATCACCGGTGCCGATGCAAGGATCTTAATCAAGGCCCAGGACAATGTATTCTTTGATATCAGTAATTTCAGGTTCACCATCAATCAGGCAACTGATCCCACTGCTTATTTTAAATCCAACAAATATTATGAAAAACTATGCTTACCCGCCACCAGCACAGTAAGTATTGAAAGTGACGCCATTGCAGGCTACACTGGTGAACTTAGTTTTGGCGTTACAGCACTGCCAGATGGGGTTAGCTTCTCCACTACAAAAGAAAAAATCACTGCCGGTGATAACAATGAACTTCGTTTCGAGATTTCTAATTCGGTTCCAAGTGGTTTATATAGTATCAGTTACTTTGCGGTGACCGACAACAATGACACCTTGTGGAAAAAACTGGAATTAGAAGTGACCTCCACTGACTTTTCTGCTCTTCAGGCACTGACTCCGGTCAATGGAGAAAAGGATGCCGAACTACCTACTTTCACTTGGAAAAAAAGTATCAATGCAACGGGTTATGTAATTGAAGTATCGAAGGATCCTACCTTTGCTTCCATAGAGTTTTCAAAAGAGACCGCAGATACCTTTTATCGCCACTTCAAAACTTTTGATAAAAAATCAGTTTACTTCTGGCGGGTGAAGGCGTTTAACGGTTGTCAGGGAGGCGACTGGACCGAGCTTAAAGGATTTGGAACCCTGGTAGCAGATTGTAAAAATTATTCAGCTACAGGATTGCCGATTAACATTTCTGCTTCCGGCCTGCCCACGATCCAATCCAAGATCAATGTGCCCACCGGCAAAAATATTTCTGACGTAAATGTTTCTAAATTAAAAATCAACCACAACAACTTTAAGGATCTTACAGGCACTCTCATTTCGCCCGTAGGAAGTAAGGTCATTTTATGGGAAGGCATTTGCGAAAAAATATTAAACATTGAAGTATTGATCGACGACCAGGCTCCTGCTCCGTTTTCATGCTCCAATACGGCTTCAGGACAATACCGACCTAAGGAAAAACTAGAAGGATTTAATGGTCAGGATGCAACAGGCGTGTGGACCCTTGAAATCAAAGATGGTAAATCAGGAAACGGTGGAAAGCTGGAAGGTTTTGAGATCGAAATTTGTGCATCGGTGCAAGTTGAAAATCCTTACCAGGTAAATGATGTATTGTTGGAAACTACCCCTGCCGAGGTGGCTACCATATCTAAAAACTACCTCTCTGTAGAAGATAAAAACAATACCGCATCACAGCTCTCATTTATTGTCACCAAACTTCCGGTGTATGGTAATCTTCTATTGAACAACCTGCCTCTGACTAACGGAAGCCAGTTTACCCAGGAGGATATAGACAACGGCAAAATATCATATGCATTTACCGCCAATGGTATTTCATTGCCCGCAGATGATGGCTTCAATTACATGGTTAAGGACACAGAGGGAGGCTGGTTGGGCATCAATCGTTTCAACATCCGCATCAACACTTCCACTGCGACCGAAGAAGAAACAGATGCTGCCGGCTTACAATTGTTCCCCAATCCGGCCAATCAGCGCTTACACTTTAGTCTTAGCACTAATTTGTCAGGCTTTAATAAATTTAAATTATCAACGCTGACCGGCACTAAACTGGTGGACGGCACTCTTTTTGAAACCAATGGATCCATTGATCTCAGTCAATTTGAGGCCGGTATGTACATCTTTACCCTATCCAACGGACAAAGACAAATCAGCCAAAAAGTAGTCATACAGCACTAATCGGAAAATAAAAAAAGGCAACCCAGAAAGGTTGCCTTTTTTTTTCATTTAAATTGAGCAAGTGCTGTCTGAATCAAATCATCATACAAATCCTTCTCCAGTTGATTTAATCTCGCCAGGGTCCAACCTTGTTGTCCCCATTTATTGGGAACCGCAAATATTACGCCCTTAGCCACCAGCTCAAAACTCTGTTGGTCTTCCGGTTTAAGTTTAACACAGATCAAATCTTCAGCAGCGTTGTAGGTCAAAAATATTTTTTTATTTTTCCTGAACGATGTCTTCTCAAAATGGGGCTGCTCCTGGAGACCCAGCCTTTCCAGCATATCCTTTTGCACAAATTCAAAAGTGATCATAAAAATTACTTTTGGACCAACAGCTTACATGATGTAATGCCATCTGTTACAATATAAATGCCTTCTTGCCAATCCTCGGTAGAAACAAAGGTGTTGGCCGGCGCAAAACCCTTCCAAACGGGCTGTCCCAAAAGATTGGTGATGCACAATTGAATGTCGTTTGTTTGTTTGACAATAAAACCTACGCTTGACGGATTGGGATATAAAAGAAGGGCGGCCGCTGCATCAACCTCATAGGTAGCAGTTGGTGTATTGTTGGCATTGAAGGTGTTACTTCCTTCTTTAAAAGAACCTGTGCCGTTGGGTTTTCTGGCAAAGGAAAGGTCTTCGGAGGCATTGCTATAAGTAATGGAATCAACTATGGCCCCAGCTTTATCAGCCAGGTAGATGGTTTCTCCGGAGGCAGATAACTTAAAATTGGTGTGCAAGGGGCCTTCTTCCTGGTCTTCATCACACCAAAAAATGAGATAGCCGTTGGCGGCAATACTGGTGCCTGCAGGAATTTCCCATTTTTTAATATTGGCAGGATTGTCGCTCAGAAAAAAACCGCTCAGGTTGATGGCAACATTTGATTTGTTGTACAATTCAATCCAATCTTCGTTCTGGTCATTTTCATCTTTGGGACCATTGGCGTTTGAAGCCATAAATTCATTGATGACAACTTCATTTACCTGGCTGGCCACAGCCTCCACCTGGTACATTAACACATCGTGATCGGCGCCCTTTGGATAATAAGACAGGGTGCCGGCTGTATTGGCAGTAGCCGCCTCCACATAAAACCTTACGTAAGTTCCTACTTCATATCCCGGCAAATCAGCCGCATATACGCCATCATTGGCATTGCCATCACCATGAAGCCCATCATCGTACATGGTGGCTGAAACAAAGCCCCCAAATAGCCCAGTTGCGTGGTATAATTTTACGGAGCTAACCCCATTGGCATGCAACACCTTGGCAGTTATCCGTACCGATTCATTACTCACCGGGGACTTCCATGCTTCTGTGGTCATAAATCGGACTTCAGTGATGGTGGGACCCGTTAATTTATACTCCACATTGTTCTGCAGTGTGGTTTTTCTGTTCTTAATGAAATTTTTAAGGTTTTGTTGTTCTGAAACAAATTGGGCATAGGTAGTTCTCTTTTTAGGATCTGCCTGCACCATATCATTGATTCGGGCAGCATATTGGTCAATAAGGGCTGCCGACTTGGTATCGTCAAAATATTCCTCTGCCAGTACCCGCAAATGGGCGAGATAACGCTGACGAAGATGAGGGTTGGCCAGCAATCTGTTCATTAGAGGATAGTTTACCTTGCCTTCATTGTAAAATGGTCCCCAGCTAACATTTTGTGTTTTCATGACACTGTTGCCGTCATAATCATAGACCGTTATTCGACCGGTTTCGGCATCGCGGTATAGGTAATAATCCATTTTGCCCTTATAAATATAGCTATCATCATCCGCAAACAATACCTCACTTGCGAGGTGCCACAGGGTTCTGTCCAGGTCGAAATAGGAAGACAAAACATTGTGTAAATCTGTTATTGGCGTTTGATTGAGTGCCATACAAGCCTCGATCAATTCATCCCATGCATAGGCACTGTCGGTACTTTTAAGGGTGTAATATTTTTGATACAAGGTGGTATCTTCTCCCAGGTAATTCATGGCAGCTGTGCCATCACCCCACTGGGCTCCCCCACCCCCTCCCGGGCCTCCACCGCCAAAGGTGCTGGTAGGTGAGTCGGCCCTGAAATTAGACCCATCGTTTGAAAACCACCATTCTTCTAAAAAATCTTTGTTGAGTTGTTGCACATTCTGATATATGCCCCAGTCCTGGTCATTGATGTACAACCTTACAAAATTGGCCTGCGCCGAAGGTGCATGTTTTCTGATATTGTGGTAGTAAAACACCTCTCTCATAAAAGAGGCATCTTCAAAAGAATTGTTGAGATTGAGGGTCTTATATCCTCCCAGTTTCTGATCCGGACGAACCAGGTCCATGGTAATATTGAACGATTTTTTCTGGCTGTTGCCTCCCATTCCATAGGAGGTCTGACCTTTGAATCTCACCCCAATACTGTCAAAAGTTTCTCCGTTGTACGACAAAGATGCCAACAAATCTTTTTTGGAGGAATAATTTTGGGTAAGCAAAGTCCAATAATTGGCTTGTGGAAAGTACAATCTGATCTCTTTAACCTCAGCTTCATCGTACAAGCCTGTTGACACCTTGGTGCCGGTAGTTAAAAGATGATTTTCTTTGTCAAAATTCCACTGTTTAGGCAAATTTTGACCTGTAGCCATTTGACTACATAACAATCCTAATAAACAAATAGTTATGGACCACCTTACTTTCATACTGCAAATTTTATGAAAGATACGTCAAATCATGGGCTTTGTACCCACAAAACAGAGCAAATTGTCTGCTTTTACCTCACATTGAGCAAGCCTGTCAGCTCTTTTACTTCTCTAATCGTTTCCTGGGCTCTTTTTCTGATTTGTTCGGAAGATGCTTTGATTTGGTCTTTAATAGCTCTTTTGTCTTCATTTATGGCAGCTTTATTATTCTTAAAGACTTGCAATAAATCCACGATGACATTGGCGGTTGCTTCTTTTAGTTCAGCGTATTTTAGACTGCCTTTCTGATATTCTCCCATCAAAGAGTCATATACCTCCGTTGCGCCGCTGGCCTTGATCATTTCAAATAAATTGGCAACCCCCTCACTCATTGAATCAGATGTTTCGCCTGTATCGGTTACGGCTGATTTGATTTGTTTTCTCACCACCGTTTCTTCCGCAAATAGAGAGATGTAGTGTTTCTCACCTGCTGATTTGCTCATTTTACGACTTGGATCTGCCGTAGATTTGATTTTAGGCGTTTCGGTGTACAAGCCTTCTGGCAAAACAAAATATTCTTTTTTGACCTGGGTATTGAATCGCTGGGCGATGTCTCTCGACAACTCCAGGTGTTGCTCCTGGTCTTTGCCAACGGGCACATAATCAGCCTTATAGATCAGGATATCAGCTGCTTGTAATACCGGATAGTCCAATAAGCCTACCGAAATGAAGTCATCTTTGGACATTTCGCCCAATTGGTTGCTTTTATCTTTGAATTGCGTCATTCGGGTAAGCTGACCATAAGAGCAAAAGCAATTAAATATCCAGGTGAGTTCCGTATGCTCGGGCACAAGTGATTGGACAAAGAGGTTTTCTGGTTTTACACCCACCGCTATCAGATTGATGATAAGCTCCCAGGTATTATTCCTCAATTTAACCGGATCGTAGGGCATGGTCATTGCATGATAGTCAACAACGCCGTAAATACAACGATAATCCTGCTGGAGTCGGACCCAATTGGCCACGGCACCAAAATAATTTCCTAAGTGAATATCTCCTGTGGGCTGAATAGCCGATAATACGGTCTTCATATGGTGAAATGATTTGAGGGGCAAAAATAAGTTGAATAATGGTAGGGACGGTCTGGGTATGGTAAAAAAAAAGTCCCGGTAAAAACCGGGACTTCTCTTAGCTAAGTCTGTACTATATCTTTACGTATAGTTCTTAGTCTGTTTCTGATTACTGTTGAGCAGGAGCTGCTTCAGCTGGTGCTGCAGTAGTGTCAGTAGCTGCTGGAGCTTCAGCAGGTGCTGCTTCAGCTGGTGCTGCTTCAACTGGTGCTTCAGCAGGTGCAGTTTCTGCAGCTTGGTTTCTACAAGAAGTTGCGATAGCCATAGCAGCTACGAAGAATACAAAAAGAACTTTTTTCATTTTAAAAATATTTTTAAGTTTAATACAATTATAACGCAAAGATATACGTCGGGTATCAATCTGTTTATATCATTTTACCTAATGGTTATTTAATGATTTGTTAATGGCAGTTTTGAAAAGAGATTGTTTGGTCAAAACCTGCCTAAAATCGAATACCTCCGGTCAAATTGTAAAAATTCAAGGTAGATTGGTGTCGGGCATAATAAATGTTGTAAAAGCCATATTCGTATTCAAAATCGATGTCAAAGATGCCCACGGTGAGACCCAGACCAGTGCTTAATCCGCCAATGGCCTCATTTAATTCACTGTAACCAGATTCCTTTAATGCCTGGGTAGCGCCAACCTGGCTATCATTATACTTTTGAACATAAAGCAGGTTTCCCTGAAACTTGGACCTCACTTTGATGTTTTTGCTCAGATGGAATAGATCGAAGCCCAGGCCCACCTTGCCCTTTAAATAGGTCAACTTCTCTCCCTTGAAAAACGATCTTTCCTCTGCTGCCAAAAGGTTAAAGGTCCCGTATTCGCCGGTGAACAAGAAACAGAGTCCGTCATCCAACATCCTGAGGTTCAGTCCTGTTACATAGCCTGTGTGGCTGGTTGATTTGGGCGTAACCAGTTGATCCTTTGAAATGACCGTACTTATGCCTCCATAAACCGTAAACTGTGCCTTGGCCCAATTTGAAACCAAGAGCAGCATAAATACTTGTATTACTAATATATGTTTAGGTGTCATGATCTATTATTTACCAAAAAATGTGCCTTATCTCTAAACGTGACAATTTTAGTTTCCCATATCCCTGTTTCACTTATAAAATCAGATCAACCAGGCTAATGAGTGTGTGAATAGGATATGGTTATGGCCGATCTCAGGTTAATAACCTGTTTGTGCAAAAATTATTTTCTTAACTTAGAGTTAATTTTTTATTTTAATTCTAAATTTGTAATTTTAAGCCACAATTGATTTAGCCATGTCATTCAGAATAAAAAAAGCGACTGTCCTGGGTTCGGGCATTATGGGTTCAGGAATTGCCTGTCATCTGGCCAATATCGGGGTACAGGTTCATTTGCTGGACCTTCCAGGTAAAGAAGAAAAAAACAGAAACGCCCCTGCAGCGGAATCCCTGGCTAAGGCTGTAAAGTCAAGTCCTGCTCTTTTGTACGACAAAAAATTTGCCTCAAATATTACGGTAGGCAATTTCGAAGATCACCTTCCTACCATCACTGATAGCGATTGGATCATTGAGGTGGTTGTCGAAAAAGCTGAGATCAAACAAGCTTTGTATGAGCAGGTTGAAAAGTACCGAAAACCGGGCACTTTGATTACCACCAATACATCCGGTATTCCCATTTCATTGTTGGCAGAGGGCAGATCAGCAGATTTTAAAAAACACTTTTGTGGTACCCACTTTTTTAATCCTGTGAGGTATATGGCCTTATTGGAAATTATTCCCCACGCAGAAACTGATCAGACCATTGTGGACTTTTTTATGTCTTATGGCACCACCTATATGGGCAAAAAGACCGTATTGTGCAAAGATACACCAGCCTTCATTGCCAATCGTATTGGTTTCTTTTCGGGCAATAAAATCAACGAACTCACCCAAAAATATGAATTGCGGATATCTGAAGTTGACAAACTTACTTCTGACCCCATTGGCTGGCCCTCTACAGGAAGCTATCGATTGTTGGATTTGGTAGGTCTTGATACTTCGGTCAAAGTGACGCAGGGTGTGATAGCCACTTGTCCGGATGATGAATATGTAAAACAGCTTGCCCAGAAAGATATGCCCCCCCATACCCGTTTTCTGCTCGACAACCAATTTTTGGGCAATAAATCAGGACAGGGCTACTATAAAAAGACCAAAGAAAAAGATGAAAATGGCCGGACCATAGTATTAGAGCTGGATCTCAATACCCTGGAATATATAAAGACCGAAAAACCCAAACTTCAGTCCTTAGCGCTTGGCAAAAAAATTGAACTAGTTGATAAACGCATCAAAGAAATGATTCATTTTGATGATGCCGGAGGTCGCTTTCTTGAAGAATATTTTGCCGGCCTATTTGCCTATACCGCCAATAGGGTTCCTGAAATATCAGATAACCTTTATAGCATTGACGACGCCATGAAATCAGGATACGCCTGGGGTTACGGACCGTTTGAATATTGGGATATGTTTGGCTTGCAAAAAGGAGCGCAAATGCTGCAAAAATTTGGACATGCAGTACCGGAATGGGTTCAAAAAATGCTCGATAACGGTTTGGAAAAGTTTTATCAAATCGAGAATGGTATTAAAAAGTATTACGACCTGACAACAGCCGGATATCTATCCTTACCCAATGCCCAAAAAACAATCCACCTTGATTTTATCAGAGAAAATAGTGCAGTATACAAAAATAGTGAGTGCGTCTTACATGACCTTGGCGATGGAGTACTCTGCCTTGAGTTCACTAGCAAAGCCAATGCCATAGGTGAAGGCATAGGAATGGGAGTCATGGAAGCACTTAAACTGGCAGAGGAAGGAAGCTGGAAGGGTGTCGTCATCGGCAACAATGCCAAAAATTTTACGGTAGGTGCCAATCTGATGGCCGTGGGCATGGAAGCCATGCAAAAGAACTTTGATAAGCTGGAGACCATGGTAGACGGCTTTCAACAAATCAATATGGCCATGCGATACGCCAAGATCCCCGTTGTGGTAGCTACACAAGGCTACTGTTTTGGTGGTGGTGTTGAGATGCTGGTGCATGCTGATGCCGGCGTTTGTGCTGCAGAAACCTATATGGGCCTTGTCGAAGTTGGCGTAGGACTGATACCCGGAGGAGGAGGTACCAAAGAATTTGCCCTCAGAGCCTCTGATTCCTTTTTTGAAGGCGATACCCAAATCCCTACCTTAATAGAAAAACTTAGAACAATAGCTACAGCGGCGGTAGCCACCTCCGCTCATGAAGGTTTTAATCTGGGTTATCTGCTGAAAAACAGAGACAGCGTGTGCCTGAGCACCGAACAAGTCTTGTACCAAGCTAAAGCTAAAGTGCTGGCACTGGCAGAAAACTATACAGCACCCGCACCCAAAGTTGTTACCGTACTTGGAAGGACAGGACTCGCCACCCTTTATACAGCCATCAACGAATTTTACCTTGGCAAATATATGTCAGATTACGATGTTGAGATCAGTAGAAAGGTAGCCTATGTACTCTGCGGAGGAGATCTCACAGGACAACAAAAAGTTAGTGAACAATATTTATTGGATATTGAAAGAGAAGCCTTCCTGCAATTGTTGGGAAATCAAAAGACCTTGGATAGGATTCAATACATGCTGATCAACAACAAACCGTTGAGGAATTAGGAAATAGGGGCTAGGGGCTAGGGACTAGGGGCTAGGAATTATAAATTGAAAATTAAAATAACATGGAAGCATATATCATAGATGGACTTCGATCAGCGGTAACAAAATCCAAAAGAGGAGGATTCCGAAATTTCCGGTCAGATGACCTGGCAGTATTGGTGATAAAAGCCCTGATGGCAAAATACCCGATGATAGAACCTGGATTGGTAGATGATGTCATAGTTGGTTGTGCCAATCCGGAAGGAGAACAGGGATTGCAAATAGGCAGGAACATTTCGAGTCGGGCCTTGGGCAAAGAAGTGGCAGGTATGACGGTCAATCGATATTGTGCTTCAGGGCTGGAAACCATTGCCATTGCCACAGCCAAGATCAAAGCGGGCATGGGTCACATTTATGTAGCAGGAGGCGCGGAAAGTATGAGTTTAATACCCATGACCGGATATAAGATGGCACCCTCCTACCAGGCTGCTATGGAAAATGTAAACTATCACGTGAGCATGGGAGCAACTGCTGAAGCCGTTGCAGTAAAATATGGTGTGAGCAGGGAAGAGTCCGATGCCTTTGCCTATAGGTCTCATCAATTGGCGGGCAAAGCCATTGCAGATGGTAAGTTCAGTGCCTCGATCCTTCCTGTTGAAGTTACAGAAGTGACCGTTGAAAATAATAAAAGAAAAGAATCCACGATTACTGTTGTCATGGATGACGGTGTAAGAACGGATACTTCTGTTGAGGCCCTGGCCAAATTGCCTGCTGTTTTTAAAAACGGGGGTGTAGTTACAGCCGGCAACTCATCACAGACCTCTGACGGGGCTGCATTTACCCTGGTGGTAAGTGAAGAGATTGTAAAACGGTATAATCTGCAACCTGTGGCACGTTTGGCATCCTGCAGCGTAGGAGGGGTTGATCCACTTTACATGGGTATAGGACCTTGTGTGGCCATTCCCAAAGCACTTCAGCAGGCTGGACTAACATTGTCTGATATCCATTTGATTGAACTCAACGAAGCTTTTGCAACCCAAAGTCTGGCAGTGATCAAAGAAGCCGGTCTCAATCCGGAAATTGTAAATGTAAATGGAGGCGCTATTGCCTTAGGACACCCACTTGGTTGTACAGGAGCTAAGTTGACCATTCAATTGATGGATGAGTTGAAAAGTAGAAATCAAAAGTATGGCATTGTCACTGCTTGTGTAGGGGGTGGTCAGGGCATCGCCGGCGTCATAGAAAGGTTTTAATCGACCTCAATCTTAAGGCTTATTTATAGCCTACCTGGATGCTGATCAAATTAAATTTGGCATAAGTAAAATCACCTTCCGGATAATGCCATATGGCATCAGCAGATTTTACAACGTTGGTACCATTGATCCGGGTGTAAGCCGTAACAGGGGTAGAAAACCGGAATATTTTACCCTTACCTACATCGTACCGGTCTTCAGAAACAAAGTTGATCAGCTTTCCTTCTTCATCAAAAATCAGGTTGGCAGAAACTTCACCACCCGGATATGGAAAATAGATTTTTGTCGTGAAAGAGTCTATGTTCTCCCATCTGAAATTGGGATCCAATAAAGCAGAAGGAACCATGAGACAAATATCATTCAATAAAGTGACTGCATCCGACTGGTACATCATTTGTCCCTCATAGTGCAAAATGGGGATCAAACCAAACAAACTTACATCCATGCTTCCTTTGCCGTCAGTCCATTTGTGATAACCAGGTACCTTTAGCCCCTTTATTTTTCCAAGCATAAAAAAGGACCTGGAATATGGCTCAAAAAAATCATATTGTTCTGAGGTAAAATCAAACCAGCTTCCTTTACCATTCTGCATTTTCCCATTCATTGTAAAAAAAACATGGTCTGGCCTTTGCTCCTTATTGATACCACAAAAGCGGAGGTATTTTTGTACGGGAAGGGGCAGTTCTGCCAATTGTCTTGTGGGTAAAAGCGCTTTTTTCTGCTCTAATCCGTTTTTGACGTCCCATTGGTAAACTTGGGCATAGTGGTCATGTCCCCAACCTATTACAATGGCTATCATAAGAGCAGCATTGGCTACCCAGCCAAAACGGGCTGCTTCACCATAATCATAAATTAGCCACGAAGAGATACTAACACCGATAAGGGCAGCCACCCACCAATTCTCCTTATCTAAAATGAGTAAAATGAAGGCTAGTCCTAAAACCAGTGCTGTCAGCAGCCATAAAAGACCTTTTGGAATGGAGATGGCCGTTGGCAGAGCGGTCAGACTTTCCGGATGTAAGGCCTTTACAAAACCCATAAGATGGATAGCGCCGTGAATGCCCAAAAAGACCAAAATGATGTATTTACCTAACATGGTTTTTGCGACAAATTGATATTTTAACTCACATAGTGTCAATGATGTCTGACATTGGTTAAGTTGATGCGCTGTGTTTATCGACAATCATTCGTCTGGCTTTTCATGGAAATGATTACTTTTGCAAAAAATAATTATATATGACGTTGTTTGCCAATCTGATGGCATTTGACATGCCTGACTTTGGAAATTCAGCCATTTGGTTGAGTTTACTTACCCTGACCTTTCTTGAAATCGTATTGGGTGTGGATAATATCATTTTTATATCGATTGCATCTTCGAAATTGAAAACAGAAGATCAAAAAAAGGCAACCAATATTGGATTGTTGTTGGCCATGATCCTGCGTATTCTATTATTATTTGGTGTCTCATCTCTGATTGCCATGTCAGAGCCTTTTTGGCACATCGATGCGGGCTGGATTACAGCAGGCATATCTTACCAGAGTCTGATTCTGGCTGGTGGAGGCTTGTTCCTCTTGTACAAGTCTGTCACGGAAATCCACCATAAGCTTGAAGGATTTGATGAAGACCATTCAAAAGACCACGGTAAAAAACAGACTTTACAATCAGCCGTCATCCAGATAACTCTGATCAATATCATATTCTCTTTAGACTCTATCCTTACGGCTGTTGGAATGACCAACGGCTTGCACGGAGCATTGATTGTAATGATAATAGCAGTGGTTGCCTCCGTAATCATCATGATGGCCTTTGCCGTACCGGTTGGGCAATTTGTCAATCGCAATCCAACCATTCAGATGCTGGGGCTTGCCTTTCTGATCCTGATTGGATTTATGCTGATTATTGAAGGTGGACACCTGGCCCATTTAAAAATATTTGGCTCAGAAATTGGGGCCGTGCCAAAAGGTTACCTGTATTTTGCCATTGCTTTTTCTCTGCTGGTGGAATTTCTGAACATGAAACTGCGCAAAAAAGAATCTCCTGTAAAATTGCATACCTATACTGAGGAAGCAAAGGACTCAGGGTTATTAAAATAATGTGAGATGAAAAACCTGGTTTTAAGTGCTATGATTCTGTTTACATTCATCATTTCCTGCAAAGAAAAAAACCAGGAGGTAGTAGTAAGTTATGATGTCCTTACCGGCAAGGCCATGGGGACTACCTACACCATCAAGTACAAGGGAAAGATCGATGGAGCGGCTCAGCAGGTAGATTCCCTTTTGGCAGCTTTTAACAGGTCACTTTCAACCTATGACCCCGAATCGACCATTTCTAAAATCAATCAAAGTGATGGTAAATATTGTTTTGCTGTGAGTGATGATCAATTTTTTGAATATTCACTAACCAGGGCCATCGAATTGAGCGAAAAATCAGGAGGTGCCTTTGACCCAACGGTAATGCCTGCTGTCAATTATTTTGGATTTGGTTATGAAAAAAAAGCAAAGCCTGAAACAGTATCCAAACAGACCATCGATTCCTTAATGTCCCTTATAGGCATCAATAAGATAAAAATCTACCGCAACACCAAAGGAGACAGTGTTTGCATTGAGAAAAAGAGCAAAGGCGTAAAAATTGATTTAAATGCATCGGCTCCCGGCCATGGTGTAGACGAGATAGCCCAATTTTTTGAAAAAAAGGGTGTGGTCGATTACATGATTGAAATTGGAGGTGAAGTACGAACCGCAGGCGTCAATGCAGAAGGAAAGCCATGGACCATTGGCATCAGCCGGCCCGAGAGTGGTGCCGGAGTATCTGATGTGGTTATGCCTGTTTCAATATCAAACAAAGCTCTGGCCACCAGCGGCAATTATAGGAATTTTTTTGAAAAAGGCAACATCAAACTGGCCCACATCATCGACCCACGCAGCTGCAGCGCCAGACCGTCCGACATACTGAGTGCAACCTTGATTACAGATCTTTGTATAGATGCCGACGCTTTGGCCACCACTTGTATGGTGTTGGGACTCAAAGAAGCCAAAGAATTTGTGGAAGCCGATACAACCATTGCCGCCTTTTTTATCTACCAGGAACCCAAAGCGGATACCCTTAGTTTTTATTTCAGTCCCGGATTTTCAAATCACCTAATAACCAAGTAATGTTTCAACTTAAGAAGGACCTGATTTTTTTTGATATCGAATCAACAGGTTTAAATGTAATCAGGGATCGAATAGTTCAAATAGCGCTGATCAAATATCCCAAAGACGGTGGAGAGCCCGTGGAACTCGAAATGCTCATCAATCCGGGCATTCCCATTTCAGAAGAGGCAATGGCGGTTCATGGCATCACCCCTGATATGTTGCGCAATAAGCCCTCCTTTGCACAGGTAGGCCCCCAGATATTTCAATTCATTGGGGATTCAGACCTGGCCGGATATAACTCAGACCGCTTTGATGTACCTATGTTGATGGAAGAATTTGCCAGGATAGGAATAGATTTCCGCATTGATAAAAGAAATCTGATTGATGTACAAAAGATCTTTTACAAGATGGAACCCCGTACACTCAAGGCTGCATACGCCCTGTACTGTAACAAAGAATTGCAGGATGCCCATGATGCCTTATCGGATGTGAGGGCGACGGCGGACGTATTGAAAGGACAAATCCAAAAGTATGAAGGCATTGATCACATTGATGGTGATGGCAAGGTGACCCCGGCGCCTATAAGTGCTGATGTAGCTCAAATTGCCGGCTTCCTGGCAGACCATGGCACCCTGGATGTTACCCAGAGGCTGCGTTTTGACCCCAATGGGGAAATTGTTTTCAATTTTGGAAAGTACATTGGAAGACCCGCAGCAAAAACTTTGTATGAAGACAAACAATATTACCATTGGATTTTGGAAAAAGAATTTTCAGCCCAGGTAAAACAAATTGTCAAAGACCTCGTTTCGGATTATGAAAAGAAATTAAAATCACAAACCTAAGTGGTGTCAAAAATACTCTGTGGCTGGTTGGCAATAGCGTCGATTGTATCCCTCTCTTCCTGCTATGAAGAACAGGATGGCTGCCTTGATTTATTGGCTGCCAACTATAATCCGGCTGCTGATAAGGATTGTGAGGGTTGCTGTACTTTTCCCTCATTAAGGGTAAGCCTGGTTAACCAATGGAATGACCAGAATTTTATTCTTAACGACACTTTTACCAACTTACAAGGTCAGTCATTTATCATTCTCCAACAAAAGTTTTTTCTGGCTGGCATAGGCATGGTTGATGAAAAGGGCTTGCCCATTCCTTTTGAGCAATTGACATCTTATACCTGGCTGGATGGAAAAGAAGCAGAAGTGGCCAACGATTTTAAATTAATATCCGGCACATTGGCAGAAGTGGTAATCAATACACTTAGAAAAGAAGGAGGGGTCTCCAGCTTTGAATACGGTATTGGACCTGATACAAAGTACAACGGCTTGGACACCCTGGCATTAGCCAACACAAGTGATTTTACACCCGCAGCTGGCATGCGGACTAAAGACAATAAATACCTTGCCTATAAGGCTAAAATAGTGGCAGGACCCTTATTAAAAGACACCCTGGATGTATCCTTCGAAGGAGAGTGGCGTTATAGCATTGCCCTTAACCCCCAACCAACACTTATCCCGGGCAAGGACATCAAATTTATCATTCGAATTCAATACCACCATTTGTTTGACCAGGTACCTTTTGCCAGCGCTGATCCCACGGCTATAGGAGAAGCCCTTCGTAATAATGTAGAAGCTGCTTTTAAACAATAGTGGGTTACCAGCTCATTTCAGTTTCTTCACCTGTTGAATCTGAAGGTTTATATTCCCTGTACTGTTTATCATAACCATTGAAATCAAAATCCGGCATTAAATTTTTCATGCCATCGCCGGCTTGCTGAAGGGCTTTCAAAAACTTATTTAAGTCTTCTTTGTAAATAAAAATTTTGTGCCTTTCGGTTGTCCCATCCAATTTTTTAACACATTCTGTTAGCACCAGATAGTGGTCAGTAGTCCTGCTTTGTTTTACATCGAGGTAATATGTTCTTTTTTTACCACCTTCTACCTTGTAAGTAAGTACACTTTCGGTATTGTTTTTAAATGACATATTGTTGGTTTTCCGTTGTTATTAAGCCGGAATTGGGAATGGGTACCAACAAAGGTATAAAATTGATTGTGAACAACAAAGAAAGGGCTGCTTCCGCCCAGTATAAGTTGATTAAGCAGCCGGTATGTTTTCGTTGTTGTGTTGCGACTTTTGATACAATTCGGTGTAGGCGCCGTTCATGGCCATCAACTCCTCATGGCTGCCCTGTTCGATGATCTGGCCATGATCCAGAAAATAAATTCGATCAAAATCAATCAGGCTCGAAAGTCGGTGGGTAATTATGATGGCTGTTTTACCTGCCAGTGCTGTGTTTAAGTAATTGAGGATCCTTTGTTCTGTTTCAGTGTCAACCGCACTTAAACTATCGTCGAGAATAACGATTTCAGGGCCTTTGATCAATGCCCTTGCTATCGAGATCCTTTGCTTTTGTCCCCCTGATAAGGTGACTCCTCTCTCTCCTACGATGGTATCAAATTGTTGAGGCAACCTGAGAATATCCTCTTTTACAGAGGCATGTTCTGCAAAAAGGGCAGCCTCTTCGTGATTTTTAGCCGGGTTACCAAAGGTGATGTTGTGGGTCACTGTATCCGAAAAAAGAAAAACATCCTGAGGTACGTACCCTATAAAATTGCGCAAATCCGTTTTATTGATGTCTCTCAGATCGTTACCATCGATTGAAATATGGCCAGATACCGGCAGGTACATTCCTAACAAAAGCTCAGCCAGGGTACTTTTGCCAGATGCTGTTTTACCAACAATGGCCACTCGTTCGCCTGATTTGATATGCAGGTTGATATTTTTAAGCGCCTGAATGCCTGTATCAGGATAGGTAAAAGAAACATTGTCAAAGCGAATGTCACCAACGCAGTTTTTAAGGTTGATGTTTCCTGTCGGCAGTTCTGGTTTTACTGCCAAAAGTTGGTTAATCCTGGCTTGAGAAGCCTCAGCTTCCTGGATGATGGAGGCGATCCAACCAATGCTTGTCACAGGCCAGGTGAGCATATTGACATAGATGATAAACTCTGCTATATTTCCCGCCGTAACGCCACCTTTGCCTACCTGATAGCCACCAACGAGTAAAACAATCAAGGTACTCAGATTGATGAGCAGGATCATAAGCGGGAAAAAGTAGGCATTTATTTTGGCCAGGTTCATTGACTTGGCTTTGAAGTCTTCACTTTCTGAAGCAAAATATTCATTGAACTGGTCTTCTTTCCCGTAACTTTTGACTACCCTAATGCCTGAAAATACTTCCTGAGAGATGGAAGTGAGTTTTGATAGCTGTTGTTGAATTACAGTACTTTTTTCATTGATCAGTGAGCTGACATAATAGATCGAAAGTGATAAGATGGGCAAGGGTATCAAGGTATAGATGGCCAGCTGTGCATTGACTGAAAACATGGCATAAATGGTCATTGCAAAAAGTGAAATCAGGTTGATGCCGTATAGGATGCCGGGGCCAAGGTAGTTCCTAACCTTTGATACATCTTCTGAAATCCGTGCCATAAGGTCACCCGTTTTACTCATCTTGTAATAAGCAGTATCCAGGGTCTGGAGGTGATCATAGACCTCTTTTCGCATATCGTATTCGATCAATCTGGAAGTAACGATGATGGTCTGGCGCATCAGGAACATAAAAATTCCCTTGATGATCATAAAGGAAATGACCGTAAGTCCAAAAATGAGAAGTGTTTTTTGAAGCTGGTCATCATTGGCCTGAAGGCCTTCATTTTTGATTTCAAATACCTTACCATGGACAAAATCCAGGGCGTCTCTTATTTTTTGAGGTATAAGGATGCCAAAGTAGTTGGATGCGGTTACAAAGAGGATGCCCAATAAAAGTCTCCACTTGTACCGGATAAAAAACTTGTTTAAATATTGAAGCTCTTTCAAATAAAAAAGGGATTATATGACAAATATAACCCCATTTCTTGTTTGTGGTTTAAAGTTTCTCTTCTCAACGAGTGGGCAAATGGCCAGATCGTTGTAAAAAAAACAACTTCAATCCAATTTAATCTTTGATCTTCAGCTTTTTTTCACCTATCAGTACAATCAACCCACGCTGGATTTCTTTTAATTCCAGCAGGTATTCGCCTTTTGTTGGGTAGTTATAGGTAAAATTGGGTGAGGTGAGGATCATTCTTCTTCCATCGCCCATTTCCATAACGTACCTTTTTTCTTTCAGGTTGAGGTTGATTTCAAAACTGAGCTCGCTGCCAATTTTTTTATCACCTGAAATTTTGACAAACTTGTCAAAATCAGATTTTTTAGCCTCATACCCTACAATTTGCCTGTAATGATCATTACCCGGCAACCCTGCATTGTTTGACAATGCAAAAGCGGAGCACAACAGTCCCGTAGCTGCCACCAGAAACAGCAGGATGTATTCAAAATATTTGAATATAAAAGAATGGGAACTGGTAAAAATAGACTGGTTTTGTGTGTAGATTTTTACATCCATATAATCGAAATTTGGGATAAAATGTTAATCGGTCTCACAAAATTAATAGGTAAGCAGAATAAAAACAAGGTTTGGTGAATAATATTTTAAATAAAATTTAAATATATAAAACAGCTGCTTTTCAGAAGATTGATAAACAAATATAAGTTAATGATGATGTATAAGATATATAATAAAAATCTGTATATACAAATATTTTAAATATGAGTAAAGGTTAACAGAAATATAAATACGGGAACCAAAATGCCCGTAACAGGGTTATTATTTATCTTTGCACTAAATAGAAATCATGTCTCAGGAAAATCAGAATTCCAACCAGCTTAATATAGAATTGTCAGAAGATGTTGCAGAAGGCACTTACTCCAATCTGGCAATCATTTCACACAATCAATCTGAATTTGTGGTTGATTTTATCAGAATGGTACCTAATGTACCGAAAGCCAAGGTAAAATCAAGGATCATCCTAACCCCTCAGCATGCCAAAAGATTACTTCACGCTTTGGCTGAAAACGTCAAAAAGTACGAGGCACAGTTTGGAAATATTGAGCACCAACAGGACCAGCCTTACCCACCAATTAATTTTACACCTACTGCAATGGCCTAAGCTGTTGCCCGGATAAATCAAGGAAACGAAGATTGGTTATCGGTTCAATTACGAATCGAACAAATCAAATTGCACATTTTGTGAATACCGGGACACTCCCAGGTGTTTATAGGCTTTGTCTGTAGCTTCCCTGCCTCTGGGCGTGCGTTGAAGGTAACCTTCCATGATCAAAAAAGGTTCGTGTACCTCTTCTATGGTACCTGGCTCTTCGCCTACGGCAGTTGCTATCGTTGTAATGCCTACAGGTCCCCCTTTGAATTTGACTACGATCGTCTGGAGGATGCGATTATCCATCTCATCGAGTCCACCTTCATCCACATTCAGGGCTTTGAGACCAAACTGGGCAATTTCCTGGTCAATTACTCCTGTGCCTTTGATTTGGGCAAAATCGCGGATTCTTCTCAGCAAGGCATTGGCAATCCTGGGCGTGCCTCTGCTTCTTCTGGCTATTTCGCTGGCACCTTCTTCATCGATGGTGATACCAAGAATGTCGGCGCTTCTAAACAGGATTTTCTTTAAGGTTGGATAGTCGTAATAATCCAAGAGACAGTTGATGCCAAATCTAGCCCTCATGGGTGAGGTCAGTAAGCCCATTCTGGTAGTAGCTCCAATCAGCGTAAACGGATTGAGACCTATTTGAATGCTTCTGGCATTGGGCCCTGAATCGATCATAATATCAATTCGATAGTCTTCCATTGCAGAGTAGAGGTATTCTTCCACAACGGTGTTGAGGCGGTGGATTTCATCAATAAACAGTACATCACCTGTGTCCAGGTTGGTTAGCAGGCCAGCGAGGTCTCCTGGTTTCTCCAAAACCGGGCCGGAGGTCATTTTCAAATTGGCTCCCAGCTCGTTGGCAATGATATGGGAAAGAGTAGTTTTTCCCAGGCCGGGAGGACCGTGTAAGAGCACGTGATCAAGCGCCTCTTCCCGCAGTTTGGCAGCTTGAATGAAGACACTAAGGTTTTCGACAATCTTGGGTTGGCCGGAAAAGTCATCCAACATTTTCGGACGAAGAGCCTTCTCCATCTGTTTGTCATCCGGAGTAAAACCTGCTTGTGATGGATCTAGATTTGGGTTCATGCTTTATTTGATACAAATATAACGGTATTCACTCAGAGGAAGTATAAAAAACAAAAGGGTGCCGTTTGTGAAAACAGCACCCTTTGTACATTTTAAATTACTACTGAAATTATTTCTTTTGAAGGGGCTTAGCTGAATAGTTAATTTTCAACTGATTGGCCTTCCTCAAAGCAGTCTTAATATCTCCAACTATACCCATGGTTACATCACCATCAATTCTAAGAGAGGATGTAATTTGGGTTTGCTGTTTTTCCGGAATCTGCAGTTTATGTTTTTCAAGGAAAAGAGGAATATCTTCCATGTTTGCAAATTTATCACCCAGCTGAATTCTTGGCTTAGTACCATAAACCTGCATGTATTTGACGGTTGGACGTCCTACATAAATAAAGTTTACAAGTGACTTATTTTCCAATTTAGTCAACTGTGATGCTTCTGGTGTTCTCACATTCACCTTTAGTTCTGTATCTCTTAACTTGGTTACAACCATGAAGAAAAACAAAAGCATGAACACAATATCCGGAAGTGAAGCCGTATTTAAGGCTGGTGCCCCTTTTGAAGCTGCGCTTTCTTTAAATTTAGACATCTTTTGAAGTTGTCGTAGTTAATAAATTATTTTTCATCACCAAAAGCCGTAGGCTCTGCTTCAGACAAGATAAGAGGAATCAGTTCCCTAATTTCCTTTTTCTGGGAATCTGTAACGAACTCAAAATCTTTACCATACTTCTTTAATGCCATCTCATTACGCAATTCTGTGTAAGCGGCTTGAAGTTCATTATAGACCCTCAAATAGGTGCTATATTTTGTGCCCCTGTCGTTTTTCAAGGATACAATTGCATCTGCAGGATTTGTTGCTTTATCGCTTTCCTGTCGAGGGTTGGATATGAAAAGTTTGGTGTTTTCTCTGAGTTTTTCGATGTCCATAGGTTGGCCCCTCACCAAAAGTTGGTTTTGGGCATTTACCAGTACGGAGTACAGGTTCCTGGAATTGGCTTTAAAATCTGGGGGTGGTTCAGTTGACCAAGGTGGTAATTTCACCAAAAGTCCTTTATCCTCAGAGATTTGTGTCGTAACCAGGAAGAAAATCAACAAGAGGAATGCGATATCCGCCATTGAACCGGCGTTGATCTCATTACTCATCCTGTGGTTTTTTTTCTTTTTTAACATGATAGGTTATTATTTAAACATGTTTCTCACTTCCATACCTACCATGATAACCAGTGCGCCTATGCACAAAATTATCATTGACCATAAACCAGCTGTTACAAAACTATTTACGCTGTCTGAGATGTTAAATTCTTGAAGCACATGACCTAGTTTTCCGGCTGTTTCTTTGGTTGCAGTAAAATAAAAAGCAAAAAAGAGTCCTAGCAATAGTCCTGAAAAAACAAGAGTTGATTTCAGTGATTTCGGAAACTTCACTAAAGTCACAGCCCCAAAAAAGACAAGCAGGATTAATGAAATTGCCAGCAGTAGAATAGTAAGTATTAAGCCCAGGTCAAAATACCCCATTTGAGCCACTTTTTCTTTGCCCATTCCCGCCAGGTCTGTGCCTACTGCATATCCATCACCAGACATTCCTAAAATGGCTGAAACAAGAAATATGACAGTTACCAGTACACCTGCGAGCATGGCAACAGTAGTGCCGTTTTTCGCAAAAAACTTATACATAATCTATTATTTAATAAATTATTTAAAAATGTTGTTCCTTGACATTACTTCTACAAGGCCAATGGATGCATCTTCCATTTTATTGGTAATGCCATCAATTTTTGAAACGATGTAATTGTAAAATACTTGTAGAATCATGGCCACAACAAGTCCAAATACTGTTGTCAAAAGCGCTACCTTAATACCACCCGCAACTACTGAAGGTGAAAGGTCACCCGCTGCCTCAATTCTGTCAAAGGCCTGAATCATACCCACAACCGTTCCCAAGAAACCCAACATTGGTGCAAGGGCAATAAACAATGAAATCCAGATAAGTCCTTTTTCCAAAAGTCCCATTTGAACAGAACCATAGTTAACAATGGCTTTTTCAACCGCATCTGGACCACTTGCAGCATTGCGTAAACCTTCAAAAAGGATGCTTGCTGTAGGGCCGGGGGTAGCTTTGGTAACTTCCTTTGCTCCTTCCATATCACCTTGAGCCAGTTTTTCTTCAATACCAGCTATTAATTTATCGGTATTAACGGTGGCAATGTTTAAGGTAATGATCCTTTCGATACAAAATGCGAGACCAAATATGAAAGCAATCAAAACCGGACTCATCCAAATCCAGTCTCCTTCGATAAAATACCTTTTCAATGTTTGAAAGGCACCTCCTTCGCCGGCTGCAGCCGCAGCCTGTGCTGCCTCTTGGGCAAACCCTTGTTGGCTGCTGAAAAGTGCAACCACCAGTATTCCAAAAATTAAATTAAACTTTCGCATAATTTCTCAGATTTACAATTTTTTAGTTGATGAATTTCTTTTAAAATAATAAATGTATGAACAAATATGAAATTAACAAAATAAATTGCGGAGAGTTAGGGATTCGAACCCTAGGTACGCTTTTGGCGTACACACACTTTCCAGGCGTGCCTCTTCAACCACTCGAGCAACTCTCCCTCGCAAGCCGTGCAAATTTTGAAATTTTTAACAACTATTCAAAATTAAATTATTGGTTTGCCACATTATTTTTCAAATGCAGTTTATTTGCACTATGTATTAGATTACAGATCAATTTATTTTGGTGCGAGACCAAATAAATTAATTGCATTGGATGTCGTTAGGGCGCCAACATCTTCTTTTGAAAGTTGGAATACCTCGCTCAGCTTATCTAAAACATGAACAATAAAGGCGGGCTCATTCTTTTTACCCCTATGTGGCACTGGGGGCAAATAGGGAGCATCGGTCTCCAGAACCACATTTGAGGGTCCTGTTTTGGCCAAAACCACTGGCAAATCTGCGTTTTTGTAAGTGACTACCCCTCCAATGCCCAGGTAAAAGTTTAGATCCATGATTTCTTTGGCCTGGTCTTCTGTGCCGGTGAAACAATGAAAAATTCCTTTAATGTTACCGTCCTGCCTTTCTTTTATCATGGCAATGGTAATTTCAAGCGAATCTCTTGAGTGTATAATAACCGGAATTTGATGTTCTTTGGCCAAGCCGATCTGAAAATCAAAACTAATTTTTTGTTCCTCAATCCAGGTCTTGTCCCAATAAAGGTCAATGCCGGTCTCCCCTACCCCTATAAATTTCCTTTTCCCAAACCAATTTTCAACTTCTTGCAGGGACTGTCTATATCCTTCATTTACAGAACAGGGATGCAAACCCATCATTGACAGACAATTGGGGTAGTTTTTTTCTACCTCCAACATGGCATCAATAGTATTCCCGTCAACGTTGGGCATCAATATGTAATCTACTGTGGCCTCATTTGCCCTATCCATAATGCCAGCAAGGTGTTCAGCCAGCTCAGTGGAGTAAATATGGCAATGGGTATCTATTATTTTTATCTTTGACATTTAATCTTACATTTTGAAGGAACAAAAATACTACGTTGTTTGGAAGGGAGTGAATCCTGGCATCTATCGATCGTGGGAAGAGGCAAAAAAACAGATCCACGGGGTTGAGGGTGCCCGGTACAAATCATTTACCAATGCAGCAGAAGCCAAGGCAGCATTTGAACAAGGATATGTCAATGTAGGGCGAACTCCTGTCAAAAAAGGAATAAACCTACCCAAGAGTAAGGAAGCTCTTATTAAATTAGGGATTATTACTGCCAACAGCATTTGTGTAGATGCAGCCTGTTCGGGCAATCCGGGTGATCTGGAGTACAGGGGGGTAGAAACTGTATCCGGCAATCAACTCTTCCACATAGGCCCTTTAAGCCTCGGTACCAACAACATAGGTGAATTTCTGGCTTTGGTCCACGCCGCTGCGGGTTTTCAAAAGTCGGGACGCACGGATGTTGTCATTTACACGGACTCCATCACTGCGATGGCCTGGGTAAGGGATAAAAAGATTAAAAGTAAGTTGCCCCGTACCCATGAAAACAAAGAGTTATTTGAATTGGTGGACAGGGCCTTGCAATGGCTGCAAAAAAACAATATAAAAAACCCTATCCGACACTGGAATACTCCTGAATGGGGTGAAATACCGGCAGATTTTGGACGTAAGTAATTAAATAGGGGCAAATCGCATCCTATACTCAGCACTCACTTTTCCCTTTCGGATGTTTTCCAATTTTCTTTGGATGAGTTTCTTTTTCAGGGGATTGAGTTTTTCGGTAAACAGCCTGCCTTCGATGTGGTCGTATTCATGTTGTATCACCCGGGCATTCATACCTTCATATTTCTCTTCCTGGGGTATAAAATTCTCGTCTAAAAAACGAATGTGGATGTTCTTTTTTCGCTCAACATCGCCGGTAATATTTGGAATGCTGAGGCAACCTTCTTCGTAGGTCCAGAAATCCCCGGATTCTTCCATGATTTGGGCATTGATGAATACTTTTTTAATGCCTTTTTCTTCTTCTCCTTCTTCCTGAATTTGAATGGTATCCACCACAAACAAACGAATGGCGTGCCCGACTTGAGGAGCTGCCAGGCCTACTCCCTTGGCATAATACATGGTCTCCCACATATCTTCTATGAGGGCATTCAGTCCATCAAATGATGGATCAATCTCAGATCCCATTTTTTTCAAAACAGGATGGCCATATGCATAAACTGGTAATATCATTAAATGTGTCCTAAATATTTTTGTAATATTAAAATAGCGCTGACCTTATCCACCAGGGCTTTGTCCTGTCTTTTTGATTTTTTAACCCCAGCCCTTAAAATTATTTCTTTCGACTGCACTGAAGTAAAGGATTCATCGGCAAAATCTACCGTGGTGGAAGGAAAACTCTTCACAATAAAGGCTGCCAGTTCGTCAATGGCAGGTTTCAGATAGGTAAAATTGCCATCCTTGTGGGTAGGCATTCCAATCACTATCTTTTCTACAACCTCATTTTTCAAATATTGGTTCAAAAAGTTTTTCAGCTGGCCGGTATCTATGGTTTCCAAACCGTTTACAACTATTTGCAACGGATCTGTTACGGCGATTCCGGTTCTTTTACCGCCATAATCCAAGCCCATGATTCTTGCCATGGTGCAAAGATAGCATTTCAGTGGGTATAAAAAAAAAGACCCCCTCTGCGGTAGCAGAAGGGGGTCCCATCCCAAAAACAGTAAACTTTACGCTTTACATTTTATTCTATAACCACCATCTTTCTGGTAGCATTGAATTCGCCTGCTTCAAGTTGATAATACAGCACTCCACTTTGTCCCAATTGGGCTTTGTCGAGTGTAATGGTATTGATACCGGCTGCAAAATCTCTATTGATTTGTTTCAATATTTTTCCTGTTACATCGTAAACCTTAAAGGTTACATTGCTTGCTTTAGGCAAACGGAACTGAACGATGGTATTGGCAGAGAATGGGTTTGGTGTGTTTTGATACAGTTCAAAGCCTGCAATCTCACCAGCTGTTCTCAGATTTACATTCATCAATTCCATTTCAGCATTGTATGCTTCCGCATTGGTAACATCTGAAGTTACGCTGAATAATTCAGCTGTATTTCCAGCTCTGTTTGCTACAAATTGGATGGTCATTACCTCACTTACATCTTGTGCATTGTCTTTGTTCCAGCTAAAGGTAAGGATGCCTTCTGCAGCCCTGTTCCAGCCGATGTTGTTTTCGTTGATGCTCAAGTCTCTTCCTTCGATGTTTTTGATATCGATGGTTGAAGGATCGTATTTTAAGGTAAATTGTATACCTGAAACGGTAGCTACTTCTTCTGTGTTGAAGGTCATTGTAACCAGGTCGCCTTTCGCAAATTCTTTCGCATCTGCGATCATATTGAGGCTCTTGTTACTTCTTGATTCAGATACCTTGTTGGTAGCATTAGCCACAACAGAAGCGTTAACGTCTCCGATTTTAACCGCCATAAAGTCGATGTTCAAATCGGTGTTCAAACCATTGATTTCAAATGTTTCTTTGATATCTCCTGCTTGTGCGTTGAATGGATCTGCAAAAGTGAAGGATTTATCAATGAATCTCCATGAGTTGTTGTTAGCCAATTTATCATTGATTCCAAGGATTAATTTCCTCAACTCTACAAGGTCTGAAGCGGTGATCTTTTTATCCTTGTTAACATCTGCAGCAATCAACAGATATGGAGAAGTCAATTTCTCAATACCCAGAATGTGACGCTGAATCAATACAAGGTCTAAAGTAGATACGCCATTCATGTAGTCGTCGTTTTTGATACCTGACAGTGTATAGGTTCCACCTACCGGCATGTCTGCGAATGCATAGGCTCCTTCGTTGTTAGATACCTGCAACATTTCTTCATTGCTTTGCAGCAACAGGGTTGCATTTTCTACACCTTCCTGGGTTTCTGTCATTACTTTACCATTGATGGCTACTCTGTTGCCGGTTGTTGTAGGACAAGCATGCATGTTATCCTGAACATCGATAAAGGTAGTTGCCCAGCTTCTGATGGTATCACCCATTGGGGTAATTACAGAAGCATAAATGGTTACGTTGTTTCTTCCTTTGTTGGCGCAAGTGTAAACTTTACTTCTGTCGTTCACATTTGGTGAGAATGACAACAATACTTTGTATCCACATGGGTGGCTAGATCCTCTGTCGAAGTCACTTGCCCAAATTTCAACCATACCATTGTCAATATCTCCATCATCATCCGTATCTACAGGCATCAGATCTACTGATAGACCATTCAATAAGTATGGTGTTGGTGCTTTACAGTTTACAATTGAGAAGTACTGATCGCAAGAAGTAAGGTTACCGCACTTGTCTTCAAATACCCATACCACTTTGTGTGAACCTACCGGATAAGTTCCAGAAGCATTAGCTACAGTTGGATTTGCAGTTGTGGCAGATGTACCTGTGCCTGATTTTGAGAGACCTGATTCGAAAGAGCCGTCATTGTTTAAGTCAATTTTGGCATACCATTTTAGGCCACGGGTACAATCATCTGTTGCTGAAGCTGTCAATTCAATATATCCATCTGTACATGTGTTGTCATAAGTACAAACTTCCTTGGCTGCACAGCTGCTTCTTATGATAGGCGCTACTGTGTTGTGAACTTTAATAACCTGAGTATAACTTACAGTGTAGTATTGACCATTGATGAATTGACACCAGTCAATTACGGTCCATGTTCTCAATATTTTGAAACATGCATTTCCTGTAGCATTGTTGAATGTGAAGATCTGATCATCATAGTCCAGACCTACCAGTTGACAAACACCATCATGGATAACAGGTCTGCCTGTATTGGCAGGAAGGAATTCATCTGAAGTAGGGTCATCACAACCTTCCACAGTTACGTCAATTGGCCAATCAATATCATCTCTGGTATCAAATGGGTTGTAAACGTTAACATAGAATGGCTCTGTTTGCTGGAAGTATACAGTTTGTTTACAAGTTGCTGTTCTCTGACCTGCGTCAGTAGCTGTGAATGTTCTTACAATTTTACCTACATTACATTGATTGATGGTATCTGCATACGTTTCTCTCATTGTTACACTACAGTTGTCGTAAGCAGTTGCTGTTCCAAAACTAGCAGCCAAATTGCTTAAGTTATACGGTGTATCACAATCAACGGTTACGTTGGCTGGACATGTAATGGTTGGAGGCAATTTATCCTGGATAGTTGCATTTACCATACAATCATTCCAATTGCAGTTTGAATCGATCACTCTGAATTGAACCATAACATTGTTAGGAATGTCGGCACAACAGAATTTTACATAAGAGCTAAATCCACATGGATCAGTGATTTCAACGATGTACTTATTGGGTGTATCATTTCTTACAAATCCAACTGAAGGATTGTTTGTTAAACATACATAAGCATCGTTTGGATCTACAAAGGCTTGCATTTGAAGTGCGCTATTGGCATAGGCATTAGGATTAAATGGAGCTCCACTTTCCCAACGCAAGGTTTGAGTCTGGAAGTCAATATTTAGACCCAGGGTATAGCACTCATCTTTGTGGTGAACTTCCAATTGGTTGGCCAACCACAGTCCTTCATCAAGTGTTTCGATAGAGGCTGCGTATCCGCCCATTGCTTTGGCGTGCTTAAAGCCCAATCTTCCAATCAATGGGTGGCTTGAAACATAATAGTAGTGGCCTTCTCTGCTTCCCAAATAGTGGAATCCAGGAAATTCTGGCTCCTTACATTCGCCACAAGGTGTATCCATTCTTCTTACCAACATTTTAGCTAGTTGGCATTCGTCATATGAACCGTTGTCGAAAGAGGAAGCATGAACCCATGCTGTTCCATCAGAAGTAAGACCTACTGTTGTATTCTGGTCGCAAACAGCAACTGGAGGTGTAAGGTCTTCCACCCAAACGCTGATTTCTTTTTCGGTAACATTACCACAAGCATCAGATGCGCGATAAACCAGGGTATGATATCCAATTTCTAAGGTAGTAATACCACCGTTTCCGTTGATAAGCGGTGTTCCACCTGAAATGGTAACAGTAATCTGATTGGCTGCTGAACAATTGTCTACAGCACTAATAGCGGGTACGTTTACAACTGCTTCACATTTGTGTGGAGTTGTAGATACAGTAATGTCTTTAGCTCCAGTGATAACTGGACCTTTTGTATCTGCAATTTCTATCATCTGAAGGATAGTCCTAGTTCTTTGAGGAGTTATACAAGTCCATTCGATGATGGTCCATGTCCTCATTATTTTTGTAACACATCCGATAGCTGGTAATCTCTGGTCTTTGTAATCAACCAGGATGTTACAATCTACATAAGGATTAGGCCACAGTTTTTCGCCATCTAATTCAGGAACCCCTGTGTAAGATGGGTGCGGATTGCCATTGGCGTCTTTTGGCCAGTTGCCATCACATTGAAGGTTAAAATTGGGATACAAAAAGTTATCCGGTGCGTCAATGTCAGACAAGTCGTCGATAGCCAATACATCAAATTCGATGGTACAAGGTAAAGATCTGTTGCCTGATTTGTCAATAGCAACATATGTTCTTGAAATTACTTTCAATACATTGGGATCCAAGCCTACATTACAATTATTGTTGGTAATGGATTCTGCAGTAATTTCCAGTGTGTAAGTTCCACAGTTTTCTATTACTGTAGGTTCGTAGTTGTCGAGTTCAAAACAATAAATATCATCCGGATCATCACACACAATTACAGGAGGCAATTTGTCCTCAATGTGTAGATAACCCCAGCATGAATTTCCGGAATTCAAATCGATTACCTTTGCTTCCAATACTTTACCAACGTGGTCGTGAGTAACGGTAGCATTAGGTACTAAAATACCATTGTGTCTTACCTCAACGATAAATGAGCCGTTGGGACAAGAACTAGGTGGAAGAGTGCCAAGCATCATTTGAGGCGTAATTACAGCTTCACAGTTGGCATTATCTAAAGATACCTGAACATGGCTGTTACACCCCAAAGAACATTGACCGTAAGATGATGCGGAGTACACCAGCATCACCGTCGCAATCAAAAGCATGCTTCTGATTGCCTTTTGTAAAAACGTAAGTTGCGTTTTCTTCATGAGATCCAATTTTTTTGAGTTTGTTTAAAAATTATACTGTTATGGAATTTTGAATTCCTTGAAAAACAAAGTCATGTAGCATAGAGCATATGCTATTGGATCTAAAATCAATACCAGGGTGGTAAAACCGAAATGTTATTAGGTAATATTATTGTATCTCAGGTAGGAAAGAAGGTGGTCTATTAAATCGAAATACAAATTCAGACACAAATATAGAAATAATCTAATATGTTAACCAAATAAATATTAAAAAAAAATTACATATTTTTAAATTAATATCTATATTCAATTCATTTTCATATAGTTATGTATTTTTTATTGTTTTATAATTATGATCTTACTTAGTGTTCTATTTGGTAATTATTGAGCTAAAAGGACTGTAACCGCCTAATTTGGATGGGCTATAAAAGAAAAGCCCCCCTCCAATTGCTTGAAGAGAGGCCATCCCAAAAACCGATTATCGTTAAACAGAGTGGGTTTCCCCACTCTGTTATCAAATGATTACTCGATTACAATCATCGCTTTGGTAGCTGTGAAGTCACCGCTTTCGATGGTG
>CALMSX010000064.1 GCA_937872515.1 uncultured Bacteroidota bacterium | reverse complement strand
AACTGAAGCCATAACAAATCTCTCTGTCTGCTCCTGCATCTACAGATGGTAATGGATTAACCGTTACTACTACTGCATCTGTCTTGGTACAGCCTTTGCTGTCTGTTACTGTTACTGTATAGGTAGTTGTTACAGTTGGGCTTACTGTTTGGCTAGCAGTATTAACACCATTGCTCCATGCATAAGTATAGCCTGGTGTGCCACCGCTTCCTACTGCTGTCAATGTTGAACTGAATCCATAACAGATCTCCCTATCTGCTCCTGCATCTACAGATGGTAATGGGTTAACCGTTACTACTACTGCATCCGTCTTGGTACAGCCTTTGCTGTCTGTTACCGTTACTGTATACGTGGTAGTCACTGTTGGACTCACACTTGTGCTTGCTGTTGTTGCTCCATTGCTCCATGTATAGGTATAGCCTGGTGTTCCACCGCTGCCTATTGCTGTTAATGTAGAACTAAAGCTATAACAGATCTCTCTATCTGCTCCTGCGTCTACAGATGGTAATGGGTTAACCGTTACAACTACTGCATCTGTCTTGGTACAGCCTTTGCTGTCTGTTACTGTTACTGTATAAGTGGTAGTCACTGTTGGACTCACTGTCTGACTAGCAGTATTAACACCATTGCTCCATGCATAGGTATAGCCCGGTGTACCACCGCTGCCTATCGCTGTTAATGTAGAACTGAATCCATAACAGATCTCTTTGTCCGGTCCTGCATCTACGGATGGTAACGGATTTACTGTTACTACTACTGCATCAGTCCTGGTACAGCCTTTGCTGTCTGTCACAGTTACTGTATAGGTCGTAGTTGCTGTAGGGCTCACACTTGTGCTTGCTGTTGTTGCTCCATTGCTCCATGCATAGGTATAGATAGGTGTACCGCCGCTGCCTACTGCTGTCAATGTTGAACTGAATCCATAACAGATCTCCCTATCTGCTCCTGCATCTACAGATGGTAATGGGTTAACCGTTACTACTACTGCATCCGTCTTGGTACAGCCTTTGCTGTCTGTTACCGTTACTGTATACGTGGTAGTCACTGTTGGACTCACACTTGTGCTTGCTGTTGTTGCTCCATTGCTCCATGTATAGGTATAGCCTGGTGTTCCACCGCTGCCTATTGCTGTTAATGTAGAACTAAAGCTATAACAGATCTCTCTATCTGCTCCTGCGTCTACATTTGGTAAAGGATTTACTTTTACCTCAACCTCATCAGATCCTGAACAACCATTTATATCGGTCACAGTAACTGTATAAACCGTGGTTATAGTTGGAGAAACTGTTATACTTGCTGTTGTTGAGCCATTGCTCCAGAAATAAGAATATGCTGGTGTTCCTCCACTTCCTTGCGCTGTAAGAATTGTACTTGCACCAATACAAATTTCAGCATTGGGTCCTGCATTGGCAATCGGTTTGGGATTAACATAAACAGTTACATCATCTGAATCCTCACAACCGTCTTTTTTAACGGTAAGAATGTAGGATTTTGTAGAAGTAGGTGTTACTGAGAAAGACTGACTGGTAGACAATACTGTCGAACTACCATTTTCTCTCCATTCGTATGTCGCTCCTGTTACACTTGTTGCTGTCAAAGTAGCGGATTGGCCTGCGCATACATTTTTGTCTGCTCCGGCATCTGCATTTACTGGGTTGTTGTATGTTACATTTACCTGATCACTGGCAGAACATCCATTACAGTCTGTAACAACCAGGGTGTATGTGCCGCTTGCATTTACAGTGATTGACTCACCATTGGTTGCTCCCACTATACCAGGGCCACTCCATGCATAGGTCACTGAATTGTTAAATGAATTTGGCGTTGTAAATTCTACAAAATCTACTCTAAAGGCACATTTGCCATTATCTGAGATTTTTATGTACTGCGATGCTGCTCCTAAAGTATAGCAGAACGTTTGATATGTATTATTACTAAATAATTTTGATGCTACAACATTTGTATAAGTACCTCCTGAAGTAGCTGAACTCTGTATCTTCATATCAGACTGTGAGCTGGATGATCCATTACAGTGCTCCAGTTTAACTTTTACACAAATTTGTGTTCCTGCTGGTACAAGGGTTCCAAAATTAAGGGTGATGAAGGATGTTCCCTGACCTGAACTTGTCCACAATTTGGTTCCAGCATTGTCACCACATACGGTTGAAGCATTTGGTGTTTCCAGCCAGCCTCCTTGTCCTGATAAGGTATGATTACAATCCGAAGTGCCCTGGGTACCGCAAGATGGGATGCCCGTTACAGTTGAGTGAATCATCTCTTCGTCTCCCTGACAAAGTGTAATATCTGCTCCCACATTTACAGTTGGGGTTGGGATGATGGTAACGGCTTTTGATTCTGTGTCGGTACAACCATTGACATCTGTAACAGTTACAGAATAGGTTGTATTTGCTGTCACCGTTACTGTTATTGATGATTGGGTTGATCCGTTTGACCAGGAATAGGTACCTCCGCCGCCTGCAGTCAAAGTAAGACTTCCGCCCTGACATACATTGGCTGGGCCTGTGATGGTTGCAGTAGGACTAGGATAAACATTCACTGTCACATCATCTGAGTCTTCACAACCATTCTTTTTAACGGTAAGGATGTAGGATTTTGTAGAAGTAGGTGTTACTGAGAAAGACTGACTGGTAGACAATACTGTCGAACTACCATTTTCTCTCCATTCGTATGTCGCTCCTGTTACACTTGTTGCTGTCAAAGTAGCGGATTGGCCTGCGCATACATTTTTGTCTGCTCCGGCATCTGCATTTACTGGGTTGTTGTATGTTACATTTACCTGATCACTGGCAGAACATCCATTACAGTCTGTAACAACCAGGGTGTATGTGCCGCTTGCATTTACAGTGATTGACTCACCATTGGTTGCTCCCACTATACCAGGGCCACTCCATGCATAGGTCACTGAATTGTTAAATGAATTTGGCGTTGTAAATTCTACAAAATCTACTCTAAAGGCACATTTGCCATTATCTGAGATTTTTATGTACTGCGATGCTGCTCCTAAAGTATAGCAGAACGTTTGATATGTATTATTACTAAATAATTTTGATGCTACAACATTTGTATAAGTACCTCCTGAAGTAGCTGAACTCTGTATCTTCATATCAGACTGTGAGCTGGATGATCCATTACAGTGCTCCAGTTTAACTTTTACACAAATTTGTGTTCCTGCTGGTACAAGGGTTCCAAAATTAAGGGTGATGAAGGATGTTCCCTGACCTGAACTTGTCCACAATTTGGTTCCAGCATTGTCACCACATACGGTTGAAGCATTTGGTGTTTCCAGCCAGCCTCCTTGTCCTGATAAGGTATGATTACAATCCGAAGTGCCCTGGGTACCGCAAGATGGGATGCCCGTTACAGTTGAGTGAATCATCTCTTCGTCTCCCTGACAAAGTGTAATATCTGCTCCCACATTTACAGTTGGGGTTGGGATGATGGTAACGGCTTTTGATTCTGTGTCGGTACAACCATTGACATCTGTAACAGTTACAGAATAGGTTGTATTTGCTGTCACCGTTACTGTTATTGATGATTGGGTTGATCCGTTTGACCAGGAATAGGTACCTCCGCCGCCTGCAGTCAAAGTAAGACTTCCGCCCTGACATACATTGGCCGGGCCTGTGATGGTTGCAGTAGGACTAGGATAAACGTTTACTGTCACATCATCAGAGTCTTCACAACCGTCTTTTTTAACGGTAAGAATGTAGGATTTTGTAGAAGTAGGTGCAACAGAGAAGGACTGACTGGTTGACAATACTGTTGAGCTGCCATTTTCTCTCCACTCATAGGTTGCTCCTGTTACAGTGGTGGCGGTTAACGTAGCTGATTGCCCGGCACAAATGTTTTTATCTGCACCTGCTTCGGCAGTTATTGGGTTATTATAAGTAACTACCATGGCATCTGAGGATGTACATCCTCCGCAATCTGTAACCACGAGGGTATAAGTACCACTTGCGTTTACAGTAATAGATGACCCATTGGTGGCACCTACAATACCAGGACCGCTCCAAGCATAAGTCACTGCATTGTTATAGGTTCCAGGTGTAGTGGCTTTAACATAGTCTACCCTAAATGCGCACTTACCGTTGTCAGATACTTTTATAAATCTTGCATCGCTGGCAAGCGTATAACAGTATTCATGATAGGTATTGGCAGTAAAGGTGACAGAAGCTGTCAAATTCACAAACCCGGTTCCGGAACTCAGTGAGGCCTGGACTTTGGCATCTGAATTTGAACTGCTGGAGCCATTGCAATGCTCCAACTTCATGTTCACACAGATAACCGTTCCTGCCGGTAATACTGAACCAAGGTCTAAAGTTATGGAAGAGGTGCCCTGACCTGATTGTGTCCACAATTTGGTTCCGGCATTGTCACCACAAACGGTAGATGCGCTTGGTGTTTCTAACCAGCCTGATTGTGCAGCCAAAGTATGGTTGCAATCAGAAGTGCCTTGGGTACCACAAGAGGGGATACCTGTTACACTGGCATTCACCACCAATTCATCACCCTGACACATGGTTTTATCAGGACCCACATTAACTGTGGCTGCAGGCACTACAGATACTGATTTGCTGGCAGTACCTGTGCATCCGGCAGAATTGGAAACCGTCACAGTATAACTTGTGGTTGTGGTGGGTGATACCGTAATTGAGGAGGTTGTTGCTCCATTGCTCCAACTGTAACTTCCTCCAGTTCCTGCCCCGCTTGCAGTAAGCGTAATGCTACTACCGAGACAGACAGAATTTGGTCCGGTAATCGAAGCTGAAGCAGATCCACCAACACTGACCATTACATCATCTGTATCGGTACAGCCTTTTGAGTCCGTAACCGTGATTACATAAGTGGTATTGGTAGTTGGATTTACCGTCTTACTTGTGCCAGTTCCACCCGGTGGGGTCGACCAAGCAAAAGTATAAGCAGGTGTACCATTAGAAGCAGAAACTGTTAACGTAACGGATTGCCCATTACAAATACTGACATCATTTCCAGCTGTCAATACCGGGAGTGGATCAACCGTAACAGTAAATTGACTGGTTCCCGAACAACCACTGGCATCCGTTGTGGTTACCGTATAAGTAGTTGTGGTAGCCGGGCTCACAGATTTTGAGGATCCGGAACCCAGACCATTGCTCCATGCAAAAGTATAAGGTCCTACACCGCCTTTTCCTGTTGCGGAAATGGTAGTTGATCCACCTGCACAAACCCTATTGGTTCCAGTAAGATCTGCATATACATTATAACATGGCCCTGTAAGACACCAAACATCTGTCTTGATCCAGTCGCCATTTCCAGAAGCAGCTACGCCAACGTATTTTCCGTTGGCTGGCATGATTCCAGATACTGAATATTGGGTCATTGTTGGTAATAAACTATTAACCTCTACACAATCGTTGTCAATCCAGTTCCAATTGGCATCAAAGTAATCAATACAAACCTGATGATACAATGATGGATTGTGGGTACCTGCATACACAGTCATTGTAAATGCTGACCCTGGTGCAAATTGATAAGGAACAGATTGTGAAAGCCAGTTTGAACCGGAATTGGTAATCTGGAAATGCCCTGCATTATTACCTTCTACGGCAGCATAGGTGCCAGTGGTAAAGTTACCTCCACTTTTTGTCCAGTTATTGGTACCATTCTCAAATGAATGGTTTACTATATAATTTTTAACACAAGCACATTGGTTAACTGTAACTGTAACCTGACCACTGCCTGTACAACCATTAACATCTGTAACAATTACCGTATAGGTAGTAGTTGTAGTTGGGTTTACAGTTTTGGAAGAACCGGTTCCTAAACCATTACTCCATGAGAATGTATAGGGACCAACACCATTTTTGCCCGTAGCAGTTAATGTTGTGCTATTGCCATTACAAATGGTTGTAGTACCCGCAAATTCCGGATAAGGTGCCGGACTTAAAGTTATTGAAACTATATTGGATTCTCCGTCGTAGTTGGTACAACCCACCCTCCTGCTACACCTTAGGAAACATGTGGTTTGTGTCACTGAAGGAGGATCATAAGTAGCGCTATTTGAATTTGGAATTTCCTGCCACTGATTATTGTTGGTACCATTTGGTGGTGTACAAGTTGAAGTACTCTTTAACCATAAATATTCAATAGCACCTGATCCGCCACTTGGAGCTGTTAGGCTGGTAAGTGGAGCTGGATCAAAACTACTGGCACAAGCCGACTGGTTGCTGCCGATGGTACCACCACTGGTAACATTTGAACAACTGGTAGTCAGACAAACCTGGTCAATCTTAATGTAGTCACCATTGGCATACCCTTCTACCCTTACATATGAAGTACCGGTAGGTGCAGATGCGGTAATGGTATAAAACTCAAGAGCCCCTCCCTGGCCGTCAACATCAAAGTCAATTTGTTTTGAATTGGTTTGCAGCACAGCATTGGCTGAATTGTAAAATCGCAACCGTACCTGATGATCATATGTAGGTACGTGGGTACCTGCATAGAAGGTGAGGGTCAGCGATTGGCCTGCTGTGATACCGTTGACTTGCTGCCAAAAGTTAGCAGTTGCATTGGTAGCATTGAGAAATGCATTATAATATCCGCATTGCTCAAATCCCGACCCATGTGTAAACGTTCCCGCCGGAGATGAACTCCAATTGTTGACGTTACCCTCAAAACTGGGGTTCAGGACAAGGTTACTCGGACAACTGCAATTCTGTGCATTCAGTTCATTGCCTTGAATACCAAGACCAACAACCATAATAAACATGGTTATTCTACCTAGCCAACGTTGAAATTGATTTGAATGCTGAACTTTTTGATTTCCACTTTTTGCGGAAAGTCCAGGGACATTTGCTAGTGCATATGGCAACATAGCAAACTCCCGATTACCAAAAATCGGTGTAAGATGGTTCATTGTGCTTTAAGTTTCAGTTTTTTGCAATGAAAGCAGAGCCACCTTGCGGGTAGACTTTGCATCATTGTTGGCGAAATTAGACAATTCTAAATTCGCACCACCAAGTTACATCCGAAAATCATTGGTATTGTAAAATTCTTTGCAATAAGTTTTCCACAGCATTTAACATTGTACATTATTGACCACATGCGCCAATGAGGACTTTGTGTCACATTGACATAACATAAAATATATGACATTTTATAAACATGTTTAAAATATTAATGGTCATATTATTGTTCTCCAATTGTTCAACAAATAAAAAAATAATTTAATGTTTATCATATGCTATATCAGATCATTATATGTGCGTATAAAATACGTTGTCTATTGCTCTGTCGGTTAAAATAATATGTATTTTTATGGGTCAAAATGTCGCCAATTTTACATTCATTTCTCTCCAATGAAAAGAAAACGTCAAACCAAATTTTATTTTGTCAATTATTATTTTTACCTATGTATTCGAATTTTTTAAAAAACATTGAGACTTCATATGGTTATTAATTTTAATGTATTTTCATTTGTCATACAGCAGTTAAGATATTAATTTAAAGATTATTGAACCATGGCTTTGGTTTTTTAGTACTTTTTACTAATTTTGCAACGCAACCAATCTCAATAATAACCATGAAAAAAGTAGCAATACTTTTTATCATCCTTTTTTCCTACTTCTGCGGAAATATTCCTCTCACTGAAAATGAACTCAGGGAAAATGTTGTTATTAGTGCAGCCAAATTGCTGGGGTCGCCTTACAGATCAGGAGGTACCAAAGAAAGTGGATTCGATTGTTCGGGTTTTGTCAGACACGTGATGTCTGAAAACAACATCTTCATTTCCAGAAGCTCATCATCTCAAATATCAGATGGCAAAGAAGTAAAAATCAGCGAAGTGAAACCCGGTGATATTCTCATTTTTAAAGGCGCCAACAGACGTGCCAAAAGACCAGGCCACTCAGGACTGGTGCATCATATTGATGAGAATGGGGTGGTGCATTTTATCCACTCAGCTTCCAGTAAAGGTATTACTATAGATAACCTCTCTATGGGTTACTACAAAAACCGTTTTATCGAAGCCAGAGATGTTATCTCTACAGCTCTTATGGCTGATAAAAACTAAATCTCTTTTCCCTTTTATTTTATCTAGTAGTCACTGGTCAAGCAGCTTGCAGCTTATTTACCACCAGTTGATCCGACAGTTAGTTTCTGACGTGAATTAACAAAATTGAAATGTCACTTGGCGATACTCCACTAATCCGGCTTGCCTGGCCAATGGTCTTGGGTTTGACATTACTTAATTTTTCTCTTGCTTCCATAGACAAAGCCTGCAAGGCACGGTAATCAAAATCATCACTCAATTTGACAGACTCCAGTCTTTCAATCTTTTGAACCATCTCTTGTTCTTTCTCTATATAGCCTTCATATTTCATTCCAACCTCACTTAATAGCAGGGTTTCTTTATCATATTTATTTACAAACTGATCAACAAAATCAATTCTTTTTGCCAAAGTCTCAATGTCTACCCCAGGACGCAACAAAACTGTTTGAAGTTTTACTTTCTGTTGAAGGGGGGATGAATCAATGGACAGCAAGTAGTCATTGACCTGGTCAGGTGCAATGCTGGTTTCTTCAAAAAACTTTCCTATTTCCCTAACATTTTCATTTTTGACCCTTACCCTTTCCATCCTCTCTTCCATATGGTGCATGCCCAAATCCACTGCCAATGGGGTCAACCTTACATCCGCGTTGTCTTGCCGCAGTAAAATTCTGTATTCGGCCCTCGAAGTAAACATTCGATAGGGTTCTTTGGTACCTTTATTCACCAGGTCATCAATCAACACACCAATATAGGCTTCTGACCGCTTTAAAATAAATGGCTGCTTTTCATGGATAGCCAAATGTGCATTAATTCCTGCCACTAAACCCTGGCTTGCCGCTTCTTCATAACCGGTAGTCCCATTGATCTGTCCGGCAAAAAATAGTCTTTTTACCAATCGCGTCTCTAAACTCAAATCCAATTGGGTGGGGGGAAAGTAATCGTACTCAATGGCATAGCCAGGCCTGAACATCTTCATATTTTCAAATCCCGGCACCAGTTTTAATGCCTTGTACTGCACATCCTCAGGCAGCGAAGAGGAAAATCCATTGACATAGATCTCGCAGGTGTCCCATCCTTCAGGCTCAACAAATAATTGGTGCCTGTCTCTTTCTGCAAATCGCTCAATTTTGTCCTCAATACTCGGACAATACCTCGGACCCAGGCCCTGGATTCGGCCACTAAACATAGGACTTTTATCGAAACCAGTTCTCAGTATATTGTGTACTTGTTCGCTTGTATAGGTTATATGGCAAGGCAATTGTCGATCGGGTTTTGGGGTATCGGTATAGGAAAATCCCACAATTTCTTCATCGCCATCCTGCACTTCCATCTTACTGTAGTCCAGAGATCTACCATCTATTCTGGGGGGCGTCCCTGTTTTCATTCGACCTGATTCAAATCCCAGACTAACCAATTGCTCTGTAATGCCGTGCGCTGCCTTTTCTCCTGCCCTGCCTCCACCAAGCTGCTTTTCACCTATGTGGATCAAACCATTGAGAAAGGTGCCATTGGTCAATACCACTGCTCTGCCTTCAATCTCCAGGCCCATTCCTGTTACCACGCCTTTGCATGCCCCATCTTTTACGATCAGGCCTTTCACCATATCCTGCCAAAAATCGATGTTGGGGTGGCTTTCCAGCATGCTCCTCCATTTTGATGCAAATTGCATTCTATCGCTTTGTGCACGCGGACTCCACATAGCCGGGCCCTTGCTCTTGTTGAGCATCCTGAATTGAACCATCGAATAATCGGTCACAATTCCGCTATAACCTCCAAGCGCGTCTATCTCTCTTACTATTTGGCCCTTGGCCACACCTCCCATAGCAGGATTACACGACATCTGGGCAATGGTTTGCATGTTCATGGTGACCAACATTACCCTCGATCCCATATTGGCTGCTGCTACCGCAGCTTCACAGCCAGCGTGACCGGCACCCACAACTATAACATCATACTTTGGAAACAATCTCTAATTTTTTAATTTTAAAATCCTCTTTTTCACCTGTCATTTAAACGGGGATGCAAAGATAATGTTTTTGAAAATCAATACCTTGCGTTTGATATCTTCAGATTTTTAAAATTCTACCCTAAAATTGAAACTAAACTGGGAATGCCTGCGAGGGGCTGAAAATAATACCGGAGTTGAATCTTGGGGATCTGCTACATACAACCTGGCAGGAGCATTGTCATAAAACATATTGTACATCAATATGAAGTCCACATTTTTATTCTGGGTGTCAATGTAATCATCCAAGCCAATGGTTATTGACGATTCCAGGTCAATTCTATAATCTTCCCTGATATTCTGAACTCCACCGGATGATACCACACTCTGCCACTCCCATGGCATCGGCATTTTAAAATAAGGCCTAAGCCTGAATGACCAATTGTCGCTAGGCTTCAGGTCAAATGTCGGCCTCAATTCCCACCGAACTTTTTGGGTAGGTTCAAATGAAAAACTGTAGGGCAAGACACCGGCTTTGGTTTCTATGGTACCTGTGGTATTGATTTTTTCAGTTTCCAGAAAAATTCCAAAGAGGATGCCAATTCTAAAGCTGGAAAACAACTTTTTGAGGCTGAGATTACCATGTTTTTGCACGCGCTCAAGGGTTTTAACATCGCCCTGGGTTACAAAATCAGTATTGTATCTGGCACAATATTGAGAACATAAGTTCCATATCCCTTCTTCAGGATCAAAGTTTTCTGCAGAAAATTCAACCTTGTTGATTTTACTTTTAAGGTCAAGCCCCCTTTTTGTTAACTTTCCACTGTATTTGGCCAGGATGATACCTCCCCCCATTTCATATCGTTGCTCCACTCCCAAAAAAGCATCTGAAAATCTTTTGAGAAAGATGAAATTTTCGGTACTCAGACTATCTCCCCACTGGGGGTGATAATTGTAAGCCATATATATATTACTTACATTTTCACTGAACTTACCATTGTTGAGCACCATACCGATATTAGAAGTAAAGGTCAATTCACCCGGATAGATGCCCCTGGAGCCATTGATGCCTCCATCTATTTTATAAAGTGATTGTGATGCTGCCTGGTCTCCGCTAAAGCCAAAGCCGGCTCTTCCGTTCAACCTTCGCTGGCGCTGGTCCATCTTATCCAGTTCCTTGACACATGACCAGAAATCCGTGATGATGGCTCTTTGTTTCTCATCCGGAAAATTGACCGTGTCATTGGGATTCAGGCCAATGAGGTGGTACATAACATCCTGCAGATGTTGAGACCACAGTTGGTGATATGAAAATAATAGAAGTAAAACCGCTACCTGCCTGGCCATGCGCTGCATTTAAAGGTGATGTGTCCAACTTTGATGCCAAAATTGGATTTTTTCCTTTAAAACCAGCCTTCAACAATTAAAATCCTCCTACCTAAGATACGATGACAGCGCCTTTGCCTACCTGATCCGGTAACAATCGGCCATTTTCTACCAGGGGCATCAGTTCACTGATGATAAATGCGGAAGCTTTTTCTGCCACAGCATCAGGATATAACAAATGAACATTAGGGCCTGCATCAAGGGTAAAATAAAGCGGCAGCCCCGTTTCCTGTCTGTATTCCCTCAACTTTTGGATCACCACTACAGTAGCCGGTTGGATCAACAAAAATGAAGGATCACTACTCATCATTAAGGCATGCAGGGTAAGGGCCTCTCTTTCTGCCAGCTGTCCAAAAGCCTCCACATCTCCGGAAGCAAGAATTGACTTAAGTCGCTTCATGTTATCATTTGCCTGGGCATAACGGGTAGGGGCATAAGGGTTTGACTCCATGAGCCCGTGACCCGCTGTGGAGGAAACCGATTTTTCCCTATCACTCACAATCAGGATGTCATCGTGATAATCTTTAAATACATCATGGAGGTGATGGGATATACAGATGGCGTATTCATCGCTGCTTCCTTCCCAGTCCTGGTGTTTACCCCACACAGCCATGTCGGGAAATACGGACCGGCAAGCACTGCCACTTCCCAATCTGGAAAGAAGGGAAACTCTTTGCAGGTCTAATTCTTCTTTGTTTTCGAGCCTTCGCTGCATTTCACACAAGGCCATGGCAACAGCCGACATACCAGATGCCGATGATGCAATGCCGGAAGAATGGGGGAAGGTATTATGGCTTTCAAAATGAAAATCGTAATCTGCCAAAAAAGGCATGTAGTCGGCTATGCTATCAAAATAACGGTCAATTTTTTCTGCAAAAGATATCTTTTCAATTCCATCAAGGTTAAAATGAATGTTCCTTTTTGGACCAGCTTTTGGGCTAAACATCATGGTGGTTTCAGAAACAGCATTAGACAATGTAAATGAGACGGATGCATTTCTCGGCAATTGCCTGCCATGCTTTCCCCAATATTTAACAATGGCTATGTTGGAGGGACTGACAACTTTAATCATAAGTATTGATCGTTATTAAGGCTAAATTTTAACGTTACCGGTCAGGCTTCTGTGAACCTCAGTAAACCGGCAAATAATAAAACCACCAAGGGTCCATAAAGTTGGGAAAACTGTCCCGCAATCAGGTGAACACTAATGGCTCCTATCATCAGCGCGAAGGCAGCCATGATGGCCTTAGATCTCCATGGCTGGTAGAAAAGACTTACCGCAATGGCCAGTTCGATGACACCAATTATATACATTGACCAGGAGGGCAGTTGCCATTGTTCAAAGGCGGTGACCATGGCCGGAAAAGCAATAAGTTTGAGCATGCCCACTCCCAGAAACCCAACACTCAGGATGAGCATGGCTATATTTCTAAGGGCTGCCTTTATTTCGTCTGTCACTATATTTTTTTTTAACAAAGATACACCATAAATATTCCGACAGATAGAAATGCTCCTTTCTAAATAGTGGCTGATTTACATTTCATAGTTTGTGGCCAGTTTCTGACCAGTAAGGGTGAAGTTGACTCTTTTAAAAAGCCCAAAATGGTATTACTCCAAGAAAAGCAAGTCCATTTTTAGCAATTTTTTATTTGAATATGAACACTTTACATATTGTTTTTCAATTAATCGTTCAAAATTGTCGAAGCTTTGTGTAATATTGCATAAATCTTTAATGTGAATAATGTTGTCCTACATTTGGGTTCTAATATAGGTGATCGTTTGACACAGTTGAACAGGGCTTTTGAGCTTATTTCTGCTGAAATTGGTCCAATTGCAAATAAATCATCGGTATTTGAAACAGAAGCCTGGGGTAAGAAAGACCAGGATAATTTCCTGAACCAGGCAGCAGTGGTTCACACCTCACTTTCTGCTGAAGATACCTTGCTCAAATGCAAAGCAATTGAAAAACAAATGGGGAGTTTCAAAACAGAAACCTGGGGACCCAGAACCATTGATATCGATGTTTTATTTTACAATGATTCGATCATCGACAAAGAAAATATCAAAATACCCCACCCAATGATAGAAAAACGAAATTTTGTTTTGATACCATTGATGGAGATCCTGGGTGAGATGGTTCACCCCGTCTTAGAAAAAACCATTGAAGAATTATACGAAGAAAGCAACGACCCTTGTGAGGTCTGGATCTACGATTGAAAATAACCCACAAAATCAAATAGCCATCAGCCAGGTTTTCCCATATAAATACATTTGTGTAGAAGGTAATATTGGTGCCGGTAAAACCTCGTTTTGCCAGCTGATCAAAACCGAATACAACTGCAAACTCATCTTAGAGCAGTTTGCAGACAATCCCTTTTTACCTCTTTTTTACAACGATCCACAGCGATATGCCTTTACGGTAGAGTTGTTTTTTATGACTGAAAGGTATAAACAGTTGCAAAATGAACTGACACAGGACTTATTTTACGATTTCACAATTGCAGATTATACCTTTGTCAAAACCCTGCTCTTTGCGCGTCAGAATTTGAGGGATGACGAATACCGGATGTTTCAGAAAATGTTTAATGTCTTGAGTCAGAACTTCCCCAATCCGGACATCCTGGTTTATCTACACAGAGATGTCGATATGCTGCAGGGTAATATTAAAAAGAGGGGCCGTCAATATGAAGCAACCATAAGCAACGACTACCTCACCAATGTGCAAAATTCCTATTTTGAATACCTTCGAAATATTTTGCAGTTTCCGGTCCTGATTATTGATATCAACAACCTTGATTTCCTCCACAACCCCAAACAATACCAAACGGTAAAAGACCTGCTTAAAAAAGAATACAGGCCGGGAGTGCACAGAGTAAGTTTATTAAACTTATAAAAAATAGTTGCCTGGTTTTTTCTATTAGAGTGGTTCATTTTTCAGGAGCACATCAGCCAGTTTTCTTCCGTTTGTAAGCCTGGGAACCTTATTTTGTCCACCCAGTTTGCCTTGTGATCTCATGTATTCAATAAAGCTGCCTTTTTGCAGGGATCTGATCACCAACGGCTTTAGAATCCGGCCTTCTATCAAGTCCTTGTAATAGATGTTTTGTTCTGTCATGGCGTGATCCAAATCGCGGGCAAAGGCGGTGAGATCATTTGGTGCGGATTCAAATTCTACCAGCCATTCGTGGTAGGGCAGCCCCCCTTCCGGTGGGTTAACTTGTGGCGCCACTGTATACTCTGTCACTTCAACGCCATGAAGGGACGCTGTTTTTTGCATGGCTTCATCTACTTCCTTGCCAATAACGTGTTCTCCAAAGGCAGAAATATAGTGCTTCACCCTTCCGGTGACCAACAATTTAAAGGGATTAAGAGAAGTAAATCGCACCGCATCACCGATGTCATATCCAAATAAGCCTGCATTGTTATTGACAATCAATGCATAGTCAATTCCTGTCTGTACCTGGGCAAGATTTAACCTCGTTGCGTTGACATTGCCCGCTTCTGAAAGAGGTACAAATTCATAAAAAATACCACTGTTGGTGGTGAGCAGAAGTGAGGCATCCTCAGGGTCGTCCTGGAAGGCAAAAAAACCTTCACTTGCAGGAAAATATTCAATGCTGTCCACTTTTTTGCCGATCAGTTTTTCTAAGGTGGCGCGGTAGGGTTCATAGTTGACACCTCCGTAAATGAAAAGCGAAAAATGGGGAAAAACCTCCATGATATTTTTTTTGCCGGAGATCTGTAAAATACGCTCAAAATACATTTGCACCCAGGGCGGTATGCCACCTATTACCCGCATATCCTGGTGTAGGGTTTCTTTGATTACAGCTTCCAATTTTTCTTCCCAATCTTCTATACAATTGGTTTTCCAGCTCGGTAGTTGGTTGGTTCTGATCCAGGCAGGCACTTCATGGTTGACAATGCCTGACAATCGGCCGGTGGGCACCCCCCCTTTGGTTTCCAGCTCAGGAGAGCCACTCAAAAAAATCATCTTGCCTTCAAAGATGGCAGCAGAGCCTTTGACCGCCATGTAATTAAAAATGGCATTACGGGCAGAACGGATATGGTTGGGCACACTATTTTTACTAACAGGAATGTACTTTATACCTGAGGTAGTACCTGATGTTTTTGCAAGGTATTTAGGCTGGCCGGGCCACAAAACATTTTTTTCACCCATCGCTATTCTATCAAAATAGGATTTTAATCCTTCGTAATCTCTGACCGGAACCTGTCTTTTAAAATCATCATAGCTATTAATTCGATCGAAGCCATGGTCATTTCCAAAGGCAGTGTTGCCTGCGTCTTTTATGAGGGTGTGAAAAATACGATCCTGATCTGCCAAAGCAGACTTGGCATGTCGCCGAACCATGCTGGAAATAAACCTGGCTACCGGCAGAAGGATCATTGTTTTGAGAGACATGGCACAAAGATAAACAACTCCCATCCTTTTTTGAGAATTGTCCTTTGCTTTGTGCTATGATTGTAGCCCATAATGGCGGTACTCATAAATATTGAACTCAAAAAATCTCGTTTCATTTATGGACGGCAAAACCAGGAACTCCAATTATTTACACCGGCTAAAATAATATACACGACGATGGAATCAACCAGGGAAGCTGATTTTACCCATGCTGATATCCGGCATGCCCTCCTTAAATAAATTGCTGCCCAGTCCATCACCTGCAATGCATTCGTTGGCCAATAAAGCAAAGAGTACTGCTTCTTTGGCATCTGGTTCTACACCCAATTCATTGGTATTTTTAAATACATTTTCGGGAAAGGAATGCTTGAGATGTCGCATTAAAACAGGGTTGTGAATACCACCACCACTGCCATAAACCACCCAATTCTGGATGGATCCAAGACTTTGTTTTAGGGTCAGAATGATTCCTTCTGCAGAAAATTGATTGAGGGTCGCCATTACATCGGCATGGCTCAGCTCACCCCCTACCCTGCCAAGGGCTTTTTCGAGATAGGTGAGGTTAAACAATTCAGGACCGATGGTCTTGGGCAGCGATGCCCTGAAAAAAGGATCTGACAACAAATGTTCCAACAATAGTGGGTGGACCGTACCTGAAGCAGCAAGTTCACCATTGAGATCACAGGCCATGCCCAGGTGTTTTTGCATATAAGCATCCATCATGGTATTGCCGGGGCCTACATCGGTTGAAAAGCCGGGAGCCTGATGAGCCAAGGCAGTCGATGGCAGCCAGGTAAAATTGGCAATCCCCCCAATATTGAGCATGACCCGATTTTCGAATTCATCACTAAAAATGAGATAGTCGCCATAAACGGCCAAGGGCGCCCCCTCTCCACCTGCTGCAATGTGTTTGAGCCTAAAATCGCTGACCGTAATAATACCCGTTGTCATTGCCAGATGATCTCCATCCCCTATCTGCAATGTAGCATTTTCATAGCCAGAATCTGGATGCAAAAAAGCAGGTGCATGATAAATGGTTTGTCCATGGCTTGCGATCAGGTCAATATCTGTGGGTGAAATCTCCCATTGACGCAGGGTATCGGCTACCATCTTGCCGTGCATTTTACCAATAAAAGTGTTGAGGAGAACCAGCAACTCGATATTGCCTTCCTTCACAGAAAACACTTTTCTCACTTCCTTCCGGAATGTTTCGGTGTAGGGAAGGGTAATAAATTGTTCTGTTATCAATTGGGTTTGGCGACCCACACCCCTGATCCTGCACAGAGCCAGATCGAGGCCATCCAGAGAGGTGCCACTCATGAGGCCCACAATTCTGCGTTCCGACTTGTTGGCTATTTGCCAAAGATGTTCAACGTGTTTTTTCACCGCCTAACTTTTGTCAAAAATAAGCACAAGCAACCATGAAAGGAGGACTTACATAAAAAAAGGCATCGATCGTGTCGGCATTTGGCATTGAAACAATTGAAATCGTCTTATAATGAATAATTCAAAATTATATTTGGCTTTTTCACAACTGGACTTTTATTCCTAAAGCCAAAAAGTCGTTTTTACCAATAAAACGTAATTAAGTATTTCATTTGAGCGACAATTTGAGTTTATATTTTGCTAGATGACACTAATACATCCAAAATCCAAATCATATTTGGTTTCAAATAATTTTCGATGAACAGGGCATAAAATATGGTAAAATGTATATCTTTGCGCTCCCAATCACAAACTTTTTGCGGGTGTGGTGAAATTGGTAGACACGCCAGACTTAGGATCTGGTGCCGAGAGGTGTGCGGGTTCGAGTCCCTCCACCCGCACTAAAAGAAAAGAGAAGGCCTCCTTCTCTTTTTTTATTTTTAAGACAACGGATCTCATCCATGTTGAACACAACCGAAAAAATAAGCATTTATAATTAAACCATACCATTCAGCGAAATCCAATGAATATTCAAAAAAACGACCTGGGACAACTGATCTCTAGTATATCCATCACCTTAGAGCCTGCCGATTATTTAAAAAAATATGACCAGGAATTGCAGAGACTGGCTGCCAAAGCGGCTGTCAAAGGTTTCCGCAAAGGCAAGACGCCTGTTTCCGTCATTAAAAAAATGTATGGTCCTTCTGTGTTTGCAGACATGATTGACAACCTGTTTAACACGGCCCTGCAAGAGTACCTGGAAAAAGAAAAGATCAGATACATTGCCCAGCCGATGCTTTCTGCAGAACAAGAGAGATTGGCGCTGGAGCCTGCCAATAGTGAAAAATCCTATACCATCACTTACGAAATCGGAGAACTTCCGCCTTATACCATTAAGGGAATATCTGCCGAGGACAAATATGAATATTTGTTGCCATTGCCGGGTGAAAACTATATGGAAGAAGAGCTTACTTACCTTGCCCGCAGGCTGGGGAAATTGGAAGAGGTTGAAGATGTAATTGGAGAAGAACTGATTTATGTGACAGCCTCAGAAATGGAAAACGGGCAGGTAAAAGAGGGGGGCTTCAGCAAAGATGTGATCTTGTTTTTCAATTCTATAGAAGACCAGATCCTTAAGGACCTACTGATGACAAAAAAATTGGGTGATGTTTTTGAGATTGAAGTTGGCAAGCTGGAAAACAAAGATTTTAGCTTTATCAAAAAGAACCTTTTTGGCTTACCTGATGAATACGATCTAAAGGCAGAAGACATTTTCCAATACAAGATCAATAAAATATCCAGACTGAAGCCGGCAGAATTGACTGACGAGTTGATCAAGGAACAATTCCAGATGGAATCGATGGATGATTTGAAAAAAGAGGTAGAAAAGAGTTTTTATCAATCGCAAAAGCCCAACGCTGATGCCTTGTTGAAAAAGGCTGTGATGGACAGAGTGCTTGATCAAACCGATATGCAGGTTTCAGAAGCCTTTGTACGAAAGTGGTTGGCGAATGTAGAAAAACTGGACAATGAAAAAATTGAAGCAGAACTGCCAAAGTTTGTGGATGAGTTAAAGTGGACCTACATCAAAGACGAAATTGCGCGCAATTTTGATATCCAGGTGGGAGAAGACGACATTCGTCAGGTAGCATCCAACAGGATCAGGAGTTATGAAATGAATTATGGCAGAATACCACAAGACACTGTCAATAAGATTGTGAAAAACTGGTATAGCGACAGAACCGAGCTGTTTAAATTGTCAGAAGAGGCAAAAACAAACAAAATATTCGATAAGCTGTTTACCATTATTCAGAAGGAGGAGAAAAAACTGCCAACAGCAGAATATGAAGCCCTATTTTTAGCAAACGAACAAAAAGAAGCATAATGTTTCCAAAAGACGAATTTAAAAAATACGCAACCCAACACCTAGGCATGAGCACGATGCACCTGGAAAAATACATGGCAGCATCCGTTCCCAACATCACTGGTTTTACCCCACAGGTGATAGAAGAGCGCCAGATGAACATCGTAGGTATGGATGTTTTTTCCAGACTCATGATGGACCGTATCATCTTTATGGGTGTTCCGGTAAATGATTACGTGGCCAATGTAATCCAGGCCCAGATGTTGTTTTTGGAATCTACAGATCCAAAAAGAGACATCCAGATGTTTATCAACAGTCCGGGAGGTAGTGTAATCGATGGTATGGGCATATATGATACCATGCAATACGTTTCACCCGATGTAGCAACGATATGTACAGGTTTGGCCGCTTCAATGGGCGCTGTATTATTGGTAGCCGGTAAAAAGGGGAAAAGAACAGCGCTGCAGCACAGCCGAGTGATGATCCACCAGCCTTCAGGAGGAATGCAGGGTCAGTTTACTGACATGGAGATTTCCTATAAACTCATCAAATCGTTGAGGAAGGAATTATACGACATCCTGGCCCACCACACGGGTAAAACTTTTGAAGAAATTGAAAAAGACTCTGAAAGGGACAACTGGATGACCTCACATGAGGCCAAAAACTATGGCATTGTAGATGAAGTTTTGGACAGAAGCAACCCAAGGAAAAAAGACCTCTAACCTTTTTGGAGAGATTTTTGTTTACCTGTTAGTAAAATCAAGCTAAGTGGCTAAGTTTAAGGAAAATATCAAATGCTCATTTTGTGGTCGCGACAAAAAAGAAGCTGTGCTTTTAATAGCCGGCATCGATGGTCATATCTGCGAAATGTGTGTTGAGCAAGCCTATCACATTGTCAATGAGGAGGTAGCAGAAAAGGGGAAAACGTCGTCCAATCAGTTTTCCCTTCCGGAAAATTTCAAGCCACAGGAAATCAAAAACTACCTGGACCAATATGTCATTGGCCAGGATGAAGCTAAAAAATACCTGTCAGTAGCTGTTTACAATCACTACAAAAGATTGAAACAGAAAACCAAAGACGAGGTTGAAATCGAAAAATCCAACATCATTTTTGTGGGTGAAACCGGAACCGGAAAGACTTTAATGGCAAAGACCATTGCCCGTTTTCTGGATGTTCCCTTTGCCATTGTAGACGCCACCGTATTTACAGAGGCAGGCTATGTAGGTGAAGATGTGGAATCAATGTTATCAAGACTGCTGCAAGCCTGTGATTTTAATGTAGAAGCCGCCGAAAAAGGCATAGTGTATATTGATGAGATCGACAAAATAGCCCGCAAAAGTGACAATCCCTCAATAACGAGAGATGTATCCGGAGAGGGAGTTCAACAGGCCATGCTCAAATTGCTGGAAGGCACTGAAGTCAACGTACCACCTCAGGGAGGCAGAAAGCACCCTGAGCAAAAAATGATCAAGGTTGACACTTCCAAAATCTTATTTATCTGTGGCGGCGCCTTTGATGGCATCGACAAGGTAATTGCCAGAAGGCTGAATACCCAGGTCATTGGTTACAACAAAGAAGAGACGGTAGAACTCGATAAAGAAAATCTGTTGCAATACATTAGTCACAAAGATCTGAAAGCCTTTGGACTGATCCCTGAATTGATCGGCCGCTTACCGGTGCTTACTTATCTGGAACCACTAGATAAAATAACCCTGATCAACATCCTTACCCAACCAAAAAATGCCATCATAAAACAGTACACAAAGCTGTTTGAAATTGAAGGTATTGCGTTGATTTTTACAGAAGATGCGCTGGATTTTGTTGCTGAAAAAGCACTGGAATACAAATTGGGAGCCAGAGGACTTCGCTCTTTGTGTGAAGCAATTTTGACCGATGCCATGTTTGAGTTACCCTCAATGCCCGATACCAAAGAGTTTGTGGTTAGTCGGGAATATGCAGAGGCTAAAATATCAAAGGCCAAGCTCAATAAACTAAGGGCGGCCTGATGTTTAACGCCTCCTTAACTACATTTTTACTTTCCCAATAGTCTTGAATAAAACTTCAGGTTATGAAATATGTGTTTTCATTCCTTCTACTTGTCCTTTCATTGGGCTTAAGCGGTCAAAAAACCTTTAACAAGGCGTCTGACAGCGACCCAAAGGCAAAAAAAATATTGGATGCCCTCAAAAAAGAGTACAATGGCTACAAATCCATGGAAGTGGTTTTTGAACTGGTGCTTGAACTCAAAGGACAGCCTACAGAGACTCAAAAAGGAAAATTGATCCAACAGGGCAAGAAATACCAGGTTAGCATTGCTGATCAGGAGATTTATTGTGACGGCAAAGCCGTCTGGCTCTACCTGAAATCAAATAAAGAAGTACAAATCAATGACTTTGAAGAAGGTCCGGGCGCTGATGTAATGTCACCTGCAGAGATGCTCAGATTGTATGAATCCGGCCAATATGCCTATGCTATTACCGGAAATGCCATCGAAAATGGAACCAATGTTACCCAAATTGAGTTTAAACCTTTGGATAAAAACAGCGAGTATTCTAAAATCCGACTATCCGTTTCAGAGAAAAACAATAAAGCCAGTAGCATTAAAGTTTTCTCAAAAGATGGGTCAAGGTATACACTAGTTGTTAAAAGTATCGTTCCCAATAAGACGTATGCATCCGATGTCTTTGTATTCAATGCAAAAAAACATCCGGGTGTCCACATAGAAGATCTGAGAATTGATTAATAGAACCGTACAATTTTCAGTTTACCAACCGTGCGATTCTTGAACTCGTTTCAGGAATCGCCTTTTTTTTATATTTATTTGGTTCTCAGGCTTCCAGGGTAAACCCTGATAAATGATCCGTAATATCCCCGATTTTTGACCAATTCCGTTGATTTACTGCCTTGTGGCATAATTTTTGAACACCTTATATATTATTAAGATAAATAATATATTATGGGCCTAATTTCGTGTTTTTGATTTAATTCAAACTATTATTCTGCCAAATAAGAATAAACCAACTTTTAACACTGTATTATGGAAATGTTAATGTTCTTAATGCCTTGTTAATTGTCTTGAAGAGCAAACCTAAATGGTTTACTTTTGCGTTCCAATTTGGCAATTTAATAGACCTTAACTCAACACCGATTTTTTTTGCCCAAAGACCTATTAACTTTTTTGCCATGAACATATTGATTTCATTAAGAAATCTGGTTTTTTTTCTGGTCTTGTCTTTTTCTGGAAATCAAAATGCGCCAGCAGCAGTAGAAAGCTGTCTGGACATAGCTGATCCGGAAATAGAGAAGAGAGTAATGAGCCTCCCCTTAAAACTGGAGGTGAGGTACAATAGCCAGGTGAAAGAGCAGATATCGTTTTTCATTGAAAAACACAGAGGACTCAGCACCACCCTGCTGGGCAGAGCTCCTATGTATTTTCCTATGATTGAGGAAGCCCTGGCCAATCACGGCTTACCGGACGAGCTCAAATACCTGCCTGTCATAGAGGCAGCCCTGGTACCCTATGTATCCTCACATGTGGGGGCAAGTGGCCTGTGGCAGTTTATGAAACCTACCGCCCAGATGTATGGCCTCAAGGTTACCAATGTATTAGATGAGCGAAGGGACCCTGAAAAATCAACCCAGGCCGCCATGCACTATCTCAACAGACTGTACAACATCTATGGCGACTGGACCCTGGTTTTGGCTGCCTATAATTGTGGTGATGGCGTTGTCAATAGTGCATTGAGAAAGTCTAATTCCAGAAGTTACTGGGACATCCAAAAGTACCTTCCCCGGCAGACACAGGAATTTGTTCCCAAGTTTATTGCCATAGCCTATTTAATGAATTACTACTATCTGCACGAATTAGAGCCTACCCCACTGTCTGATGATTACGTGTTTACGGCCACTATTCTGGTAAATGAAAAAATAGATCTTAAGCACCTGGCTGAAGATTTTGAAATTGATTGGGAAGTCATGAAAAGACTCAACCCAAGTTATACCAAAGGATTTATACCCAGATCCAATGGTGAAAATAAACTGACGCTTCCAGAAACCAAACTTTACGACTTTGCCCTTGCATTTGGAGCTTTGGATAAAGTGGTTTCATTATCTCCTGCTTCCGCGGCCAGACAGCGTGACATTGTAGCACTGGCAGAAGCCAATCAAAGAAAGGATGAAGTGTCGGGGACAAGGCCTATCAATAACCTGCCCTTTCCTATCCTTTTGGCCGGTAACAGCACAGAAGCCATTCGTATGGAAGACGATGGGTATGTAAAAGTGGTAAAACTGACAAGGGGTAAATCCCTAGCCGACATTGCCAGGGAAAATGGTATGGAGTTGGCCGCCTTGATGGAATTTAACCGAATCGATGTTAATTCACCTCCAAGGATTGGCGACCAGATAAGAATAAGAATGTAAAACTCCCTTTACAATACAATTCAGATAAATGAGTCTTCGCAAGGAGACTCATTTTTTATTTTCAGCAACACTGACCAGACATTGATAAATGTGTTCTGCAGAGCGATTCCAATCAAATTTTTTAAGTTGTTCTTTTCCAAGTTTTATTAAAGACTTGCGGGTTTCATCATTGCTCATCGCCTCCATAGCCAAACAAATGGCATCCAGTTGGAGAGGATCCACACACAGGGCAGCTTCTCCCGCCACTTCCGGCATCGAACTTACATTGGATGTAATTACGGGTACCTCCATGGCCAGGCCTTCCAAGATCGGAATCCCAAATCCCTCAAAAAGAGAAACATAGATCAGTGCCCGGGCGTGAGAAATCCACTGTCTCATTCTCCCATCATCCGGCTTATCGATGTGAACCAGATAACCTGCTTTTTGGAGGACTGTCCACCTCTTTTTTACCTCTCCTTGTAAAGGAAACATAAATCCACCGGCAAAAACAAGTCGAATCTCATCTGTGGGATGTATACGGAGGAATTTTTCAAAAGCAAGTAGAATATTTAACGTGTTTTTCCTTTCACTAATGGCGCCTGGTACAATGAAATAAGGGACATCCAAAGGGCGGGCTGTATCTGCCATATTCTGATCGAAGGTAGCCGGCAAGGCATTCCATGCTACAGAAATTTTTTCATCCAAAACACCAAAGGCAGATTTTACATCATTAGCAGTAAATGTTGACACCGCAACAATTTTTTCCGCCTTTTGAATATAACGGGGCATAAAATATTTGTAAAACCACAAAGCCGAGACAGGCAAATAACCGGGATAATGCAAGTAGGCAAGGTCATGAACTACCAGCACACTCCTGAAATCGGACAGCAAAGAAAGCATGGCATCAAAAGAAAGAAAAACATCGGGTTTTAATTTTTTAAGTGCCCTTCTCACCGACCACTCAAACCAAAAAATAAAAATGAAAGGATGACGTGCGGGTGGAGACAGAATTATGGGCACAACATTGGGTGCGAAGATGTATTTTTTGTCGTATTTTCTGTCAAAAAAAAAATAGAAGGTATGTTCAGGATGGTTAACGCACAGTCGATTGAGGATTTCAAAGGTATAACGGCCAACCCCTTCAAGATGGGTGCCCGGAAGCATAAACCTGGTATTTACTGCTATTTTCAAGTCTATAACACTACCCTGGCAGCAATTTGAGCTGATAATTCTTTCATTTCCTCAGGGGAAAGCTGCATTTTTGATTTGCTGAAGTTAATATCAGCCACAGATTCAATAGGAATGAGATGAATGTGGGCATGGGGCACTTCGAGGCCTATGACACTTACACCAATTCTTGAGCAAGGCACAACCGCACGCACAGCGTGAGCCACTTTTTTGGCAAAGACCATCATTTCTCCCAAAAGGGCATCGTCAATATCAAAAATGTAATCAACTTCCTTTTTAGGTATGACCAGTGTATGTCCGGGCTTTAGGGGCTGGATGTCTAAAAAAGCCAAAAACTGGTCATCCTCAGCTACTTTGTAACAAGGAATCTCCCCCGCAACTATCCTGCTGAAAATGGTAGCCATTAGTCCAGACTGATTGAAACGATTTCAAAATCAAGCTCACCGGCAGGAGTTGATATTTTGGCAATATCTCCCTTCACTTTTCCAAGTAAGCCCTGACCGATCGGAGAGTTTACAGAAATTCTTTTGGTCTTGAGATCTGCTTCTGATTCAGAAACCAGCTTATAGGTCATGTCTTTGCCTGTCTTTATATTTCTTATGGTCACAGACGACAAAATGGTCACCTTTGAGGCATCGAGTTCATTTTCACTGATGATGCGCGCACTGGCCATGGCCTTTTCCATTTCGTTGATTTTCAACTCAAGCATGCCCTGTGCATCTTTAGCAGCATCGTATTCTGCGTTTTCAGAAAGGTCACCTTTTTCTTTGGCTTCAGCAATAGCTCTGGCTACTTCTTGTCTACCCCTTGATTTGAGGTCTTCAAGATCATTTCTGAGCTTATCGTAGCCCTCTTGCGTCATGTAAGATACCGACATGTCTTTACGGTTTAAATTGCTAAAATTTTGTGATAAAATCCCCGGTCAGGTGTTTGTTGAAAAGCCGGGAAGGAAAGAAATCCCAATACTTCTCAAAACAGCCTTAAACCGGCAAAGGTTCCTCTGTTTCAGTTTTTTATCTGAAACGCAGTTACCCACTTATAAAAAAGAAGAACGTTTTTATCCCCGGGGGATAAAAACGTTCTTTACGCTGCAAAAATAGGGATTATTTCCCTATTTACCAATATTTTATAAAATCTCCTTAAAAGGCAAACCTTACTGCAAGGTTGTGAGTACCATCAAAAGTACGGGTTGCTCTGTAAGCATAGTCGATGCCAAAGCTGGATGAACCATCTTTTTTGGTAGGAAAGATGATGGAAACTCCTCCAGCCAGTCCTGTGTACAATTCTTCTCCGATGCCGGCAGAAGATTTGCCAAAGTTGGCCTTGTAAGCTCCTCTCAATACAATCCTTTCACGGAATGAAAACTCAGCACCAATTCCCAATTGATCCTGAGAAAAAGCATTGGAAGTAAAGTTACCGACGATTCTAAGGTAATCCTTCTTTTCAACATTAAAATAGGTGTCATAAGAAGCACCTACATTCAAAATTGAAGGCAATTCGAAGTCTTCTGCCCTTTGATCGTATGTAAGATTGTAGGTTGTACCACCTGCAGGGTCAATATTTGAATTGGAAACAGAAAGTCCCTGACCTCCAAAGATCATAGGAGAGCCTGTGTTTCTCAATGAAATACCCAACCTGAAGTTGTCCTGAGGTCCAGATACATATTGTACTCCGGCATCAATGGCAAAACCAAAGGCTGAAACACTTGATATGGATTCAGAAATACCTCTAACAAGGATACCCACAGAAATTTTGTTGTCGTAGAGGTAAGAATAGCCTATTCCGATGTGGAAAAAGTTGGGTGAGAAGTTTTCTCCTGTACCTTCCGGCTGATTTACCGTTGTAACGGGAATTTTACCAAACGACAAAGATGAAAGCGTAACTCCGAAAGCACCATTTTTACCCATTTTGGTCCCAAAGCCAAGCTCATTCATAGAGAGGCCTGTACCTTTGTAAAGCTGGCAGTTGGAAACCGCAAATTCACCTTTAACCATCCTGCTGAGTCCAGCGATGTTGAGACGCATGGCCTCAACACCCATGATAGAAGAAGTATTTAAGGTATGCAGACCGGCGCTTCTGGCCCATGGGTTGATCAAAAGCTCGTGGGCTCCTGCTTCACCTTGCCTGTCTGGGTTGCCGGCAAAAGCAGCGTTAGCCCCCATCCATAAACCGGCTATTACTATAAGTTTGTATAAAGTCTTTGACATATATTTTTATTTATACCTTTTATCAAATATGGGCAGGTCGACTGGCAACCTGCCCTGTTTTTAGTTATAGTCCGGTAGGATCAAATTTACGGTTGATACCAAACCACTTGATGGTCCTTTCTTCTCCGTAATCAGGAGCTGATACATGGATCAAATAAACACCACTGGCTACAGGAATACCGGCAAAGTTTTTCATATCCCAATCCAAATCTGGAATAGGTTGTGCATTTCTATTAGCCGGATTATTGCCAGGATTGGTGGATTGTCTTTCGTCTCTGTTGAAACGTTTTACAAATTTACCATCAAGACTGTAAATGGTAACAACTGCTCTTTCGGGCAAATTGGTAATCTTGATTACATTGGTAAATTGTGAAGTCTCATAAGCAGAATAAGCATAATATGGGTTTGGCACCACGTTGATGTTGGCCAGTGCCCCGGTATATTCCTCTGCTACCAGATCCTGAGATTGTTTGCCACTGATTTCAAATTCGTAGGCAGGAAGTCCATCTTCCGTATCACAGTTTTTAAACCTGGAAATATCCGCTAATTTGCGCTCTTTGTTGTAGCTGTTGTTGACCCTTAGCTTAACGGTTACATCATTTGGAATCAAGCCGTTTTCAACAGAGGTCATTGGGAAACTGCCTGATGACAATGGAATGCATGTCCAGGTAATAGCACCCAGTGGATCTCTCTTGGCAAAAGCTGAGGTACCCTTTTTCAAACGGGTAGCCAGCTGTGCACATTCGTCGTATTTCTGACGGGTAACATAGATGAAATGCTGACCTCCTGCTACCTGTAGCATTGACAATTCAGCCGTACCATTTAAATTACCTGTACCAACCAATCTTGATGATGGATTAAAGATCATATCGTAACAATAGTCTTCTTTGTCTCCGCCCACCAAGCCAAGGAAAGAAACATCCTCACCTCTGTATACTGAGTTTTCGCCAAAGAAAATATTCAATCTCTCTCCGGTTTCTACATCAATGGCATAACCCGGGAACCAGCCCAAACCAGCAGTGCCACTATTATCAGGTTTTCCATCTTTTCCAACTGAAGGTGTAGATCTTACTTCCAAAGTTTTGGCACCATCGATGGTCGTTCTTCCGGCCTCACCTGTATAGTTGGAAGATGCAGTTTCAACTACAATGCATCGGCTCCATAAATCTTTGTTGGAGGTAAACACAACGTCTACGTTATTGAGATCAGCCAACTTTAGGGTACCTGATTGAGCATCTAACAATACCGGGTGCGCTTCACGAGAAGCGGGCGATAAGAATGCATAACTCTGGTCACCAGGTATATAATTAGCTAAAGCAAATGGGAAGAAGTGTCCTGTTCCCAATTTACCATATACATTTTGTGGGTCTAAAGGGTTGTTATTTGAAATTGGATCCCATAATGCACCGAATGTCGGACCCAAAACCGTTGTCAGGCCATTATCACCATCAACAACCGCATTGAGCCAAACGGAACCACTCTTGTCGACATAATCCAAAACCTGGCCCAATGCACCATTGGTTTGGCCTTTGTCATTCTGGACACCAGGTTCATCCGCCTGACCCATGGTTACACTAAATCCTTTCTTGTACATGATTTGTTCATTCAGCTGGCGAAGAGAGGTCTCTTTTGCCAAAACTTCACCACTGCCCACATCTGTAATCGTATATACAGCATCCGCTTTCAGGGCACAAACTTTTGAGTTGGCATCAAAGCTTCCTTTTACATCCAATCTGTATTTGCCATCCTGAACTTCAAGTGGATTGTAAATTTTTACATTGACTGGTCCTGCACCATCGAGGTAAGGAATCCTTTTGTCGGTAAGGGTACCTTTTGCAATGGCTTCCCTGGTTTCTTTGGAAACATCCAGGAAGTTTTCACCTGCTCCCTGACCGGCCAAACGAATGATTTTAACACCATCTCCATAACCTGCAAACAGGTTTTCGTAAACGATAGGTCGTGGTGTCAAAGAATAAGTTGCAACGTTTCTCCTGCCTTCGAGGTAAGGAGTTCTCTGACCCAATACCGTTTCAGGATTAAATGGCAGGTAATTGTTATAAGCATAAGCAATTACCATGAAGTGATACTGCTTATGGTTTACCAGTCTTCTGTCACCTTTGGCAAACTGATCTTCTACAATGCTAACAGTAGTTTGAAGTCCTTTGTCGCCTCCCTGCACCATCCTGGTATAAGTCCAGATCAGGTCGGGTTGTTCTACTGTACCTCCATTGGGGTTGGGTTCTGCCTTCCAATTGAAAATTTCAGTAACACCATTTTTGATATCCGTTTGTAACACCAACCTGGCCTTACTTACATCAGATAATTCCTGTGCAGTAATAGAAGGATTAGCCAATTGAAATACTTTGTATCCTTCAAATTTGTAGAATACCGTGTCGTTATCTGAGCGCAAATCTCTTTCAGTATAAGCCAAAAAAGCATTGTTAGAAGAAAGCTCGTCATTGGTTAATGCCAATACCAACTGTCTGTCTAATTCTACTGCAGTAATATCTGGGGCATCCGGACCATCCGTAATGTCAAAACAGTTGTCAAACAAAGCCTGAGCAATGTCGTCGGCATTCTGAATTTTTGAGATATCGGGACAAGGGTGCGCAACGTCAGGTACCCATACTGCTCCAATGATCAACTCATTGATGGCACCCGGTTGCAATAAGAGCGGACCGGTAGCCTGGAGGGTACGACGGTCACCAAAACCAAGACCTTCTTCACACATTGACCAACCACCATCAAAACTTGGGTTGTCTGGGAATACGTATTTTACAGTATCTGTACCGGCACCGGGATTGTAACCCGTACCACCATAGGTAATAGGTTCACCATTCCTCCACAAACCTCTAAGGTTGTTGTAAAAAGGTTCATCCCTGTCTTCAGGGTCGCATGTTGCTGGATCAGGAGATCCAATTGCACAGTTGTTGGTATATATAAAGGAGGTCATCCCCAATTCAATCAAAGTGTCAAATTCTCCTGTTCCTTCAGCAGGATCAATTAGGATTTTTTTGCCATCTGCATCATATAAGATGTTGCCATCATTATCTTTCAAAAATATTTTTGGACCTCTTGGACCTCTAAAATAATCGGTTCCGATCATTGGAATCCTGTCCTTATAGGTATTGGTACCTCCGGCGCAGTTGATTCCATCAGAACCATCCAGACCATCTTCGTTGTAGGTATAGGCCAAACTCCTGCCCACATCACAACCGGTATAGTCATCTGAGTAACATCCCAAATCCGGGTCTACCCACATGGCGAAGTAACAGTCGATGATGTCTGAGTCAGCTCTATTGATCAACTTATACCGATAAAAGCTCATGTCGTTGATCTCATCGTTGGTAGCATAGGCAAAAGACTGGACCTGTACTTCCATCTGGATAGCATCTCCTGCTGTCAAACGGTGAACTCCGCCGTTGTCATTATAGATCCAGAATACCATTTCGTCAGGAATCAATTCTTTCGCCTTATTGCGATCAGCAGGCTCACAATCCCTGATTTCTATGGTAGGGAAGTCGCCTTTGCATGGATCGTACAAGCCATCACCATCTTCATCCCAGAATGCTCCAAGAGATTGATCAGGCAATTCGAAATCGTATTTATCATTCCAATAAGGATTGCCCTGGCCTGGCCAGTACAAAACATCTACCGGAATACTATCACAACTATATTGACCTCCGGGAGGAACTGCATCAAAGGCAGCAATGTGATTTCTCACTGCATTGCCATCCACGGAAAAAAATCTATCCCAATTTTTACAAATGGGTTCGTCGGTTTGACCTGCTGGGTCGAGTGGGCCAGGAAACCAGTCGAAATTATCAGTAAGGCTTCGGTAGGTTACCCCGGCCAACTTGATATTTCCGGCCTTGTCTCTACCACCTACCCATACACCACCTGCAAAGATGGAGGAAACGGCTGGTTGTCCTTCTGCCGGTTTAGGTACTACATACAAACCGCGACTTCCGTCCCACCATACGTCACCACCGGTTCTCAAACGGGCACGTACGTTGTTGACGTCCATGTCCAATTCAGAAATTCCCGGACGACATACCGCCCTGTTTTCAGCCGTAGTACCAGCTGGTCTGTTTCCATTTCTGGGTCCGATGTGGGCCAACAACTGGACCACCGAAACCAAAAAGAAACATAAAATGAGTTGAAAACGAATACTCTTCATTGTATTGGTTTTAAATTTTTATCAATAATTAAAGATAACGCCGAGGTAAATCCTCCTTGGGAAGAAATAATTGCCCGGACTTACGAGTCTCCATGAATATGCATCCAGGAAGGCATCGACGTCTTTGCCTGAAGCCTGAATGTCACTGATTCTGTCTTGTCCAAATTCTGACAACAAGTAACCATCATTTTCAGGATCACCTGTATAACCAAATACGCCTCTCACGTTTCTGGCATCAAGTACATTCTGAACCCTCAGGTAAATATTACCTTCTACACCCTTATTGCTGGTTTTGCTGGTGTTGATGGTAAATGACTTGTCAATCCTCATATCCATAGAGAAGGTCCATGGTTGTCTTGATCCATTGATGGAACCAAGGAAACCATTACCGCCCAGTGGTGCCGGATTTGAGTTTCTGGTAAATGGTTGACCAGATACTGCGATCACGTTTAAGTTAATTCCTGTATTGGCAAGGATGTCAAGACCAGCAATTTTGGGTCCGTCATACGCCTTACCTGATTCATATCGATAGTCGAAATTGGCTGTGATCCTATGCCTTTCATCAAATGAAAGCGGGTTCAGGTTCCTGAGAATACCCCTTGTGTTAATACCTCCTGAAGAGTTGGCATCTGAACCAGATCCTTCTGCAAACTGAAGGGTATAGGTAGCGCTGAATTCCAGGTTATTGGTCCTTCTCTTATCAAACTGGAAGCTAAATCCTTTGGTTGTACCAAAGTCAAGGTTGCCATATGTTTCATAAGTAGTAATAGGAGCAGGTACATTGGTGTACACCCTTCTCTGGATAAGGTCCTTATTTTCTTTGTAGTAAGCACTCATCTTAATGGCTGCAAACTGAGATACTTTTTGCTGGAATCCTGCTTCATAACTTACCGTTCTTACCGGACGAAGGTTAGGGTTGTTTTGTACCCCTGAACTTCCTGCGTTATTAAAGTAGTAGTAGTCCAAAGCTGTCAAAACCGAGTTGGATGGCGGGCGCTGGTACAATACGTCATAGTGCGCAAAGAAGTTGGCTCCATCAGATATAGGGAAGGAGAACGCCATCCTTGGCATAAGATTAAGCTGTGGTTTGTAGTCGTCAAAAGAATATTCCGGTTTGTAATTTACATCTTGAATATCCAATACCCTGTTTTCACGGTCAACGTAACGAGGATAAACAACACCACCGTTGAAAATCACATTACCTCCGGATACTGCAGTACCATTGGGCTGGTACCACTGATCTCCCTTGCGATAACCAATGATTTCATCTGACTCTGCACCTGCAACATATACTTTATAGTCATCCTCCACAGAAACAGGTTGGGTCTTGTCCTGGTTTCTTCCAAAATAAGAGCCTGCATCTTCGATTTCATACAAGGCATATGGATCTTTAAATACTTTGGTATTGGCATCATAATAATCTGCACGTAGACCTAAACGGAAGATGATGTCCTTATAGGTAAATTTATCCTGAATGTATCCGGCAGCATAGATTGGTGAGAAAGGTGAAACCGGGAAGGTTCTTCTTCCATCTGCATCTTTTTCTGAGAAAAAGTCTTCAAAACTGATGTTTCCGGTTGTTTTATTTCCCAGGTAATCATAACCTCTGTAATCTACAATGTTTAAGTCAGCCAATTCTTTTGCTGAAAACATATCCAAGGATAGTTGATCAGGAGAAAGAGAGTGAACATTGACAAAATCTTTCAGGTTAACATTGAGTTTTTCTCTGATCTTGTAGAAAAATTTGTTTTGCAGATCTTCTTCATAAACAGGATAAAAAATAGAATCGCCCTGTGCATTAACTTCTTTAAAAGCTGTTTTGTCCACCTCAGCCAATGACAATGGGTTATTGACCAACAGGTCGGCATTTCTCCACAATTCATAAGGTCTCAGCACATAGCCTCTGTCTACCGTTTGCTCATAGATCACACCAAACTGGATGGAGTGTCTTCCTTTTTCTGAACTGCCTGGTACCAAGTCAAATCCGGTGCTAAAGTTGAAGGTATAAAGTTCATTTTCACCTTTGCTGTATATATTATAAACCTGACCAACGTTGGCAAAAAGGTTGCTCCAAACAGAAGAACGGTCAGATCTCATAATGCCGTTGGATGCATTTTGGTACATAGCCAATACTGGGTTGATGGTGGTATTGGGTACAAAATCTCCTGTAACTCTTTGGAAACCCAAGTGAGATCTTACAACTCCTCCATTTCCATCATCCACGAAACCAATGGCTGGTTCGAATGTGGAAGGATAAACCCCCATGTATCCGTAATTGAAAAAATTGTCTTTGTGTCTGTAATCTTCCTGGGAAGTATTGCTCCTTTCATAACCCGCCAATATGGTATAACTCAGGTTTCTGATAAGTGCATTGTTTACTTCTTTCTCACCTCCCGCATCATCAAGGCCCGCTTGTCTGCCCAATTTGTGGCGGAAACGGAAGTTGATCCTCATTTTCTGCTCAAGGGCAAAAGGATTGTTGTTCCAGTTGTAGAAAGCCCATGAACTACCTGAATTGGATACATTGCTTGAACCTGGTGTAAATCGATCGTTGTCATCCTCATAGTTACCGGAAAGAGTCATATCAATGTTGTTGGATAACTTGGCTTCGATTTTACCTGTGATGTTCAGGTTTTTGTTGGTTTCGTTGGGTCTTGCCTTCAAAACACCTCCCACATCTGCAGATCTGAGTCTTTCGGCAGAAGGTAGCAGTGAAGTTCCCAAATTGTAAAATGGACTTGCTTCCAGTTGTTGGATAACACTCAATGGAGCCCTGGATACACCAACCGCTGAAGGTGAGTTATCATCAACATTGAGGTACTGGCCCGAAAACCTGAAACCAAGGATCGTTTGTTTTTTACTGTTTTTCAGAATCGGTCCTGAAAAATTGGCGCTCAACAAGTTGTAGCCAAATGCATCAAGGCCTTCAGAAGTTTCAGCTTCGATACCACCCGTGAATGACTGGCTGGGTCCCTTGGAGGTTAGTGAAATTACCCCACCGGAAACGTCACCATACTTAGCTTCGATACCTCCATTGACCAATTGCAGCTGATCAACTTCAGATTGTGGTATGGTACCTCTTGAACGGATACCGTCGATAAAATATACAGTTTCATTGCTACGAGATCCCCTGAGTGATGGCTGACTACCATCAGCAGAAGAAACCCCTGCAGCATTCGCAACAATGGCATTGATGTTTTTTTGAGGAAGGGTAGCAATCTTATCTGATGTGATGGTTGCACCCTGAGAAGTATTATCTACCTCGATGAGTGGCACCCTATAGTCTACCACCACAATTTCATCCACCAACACCCCTTCAACTATCATGTCTATGTTAACACGGGTATTTTGACCCGCTTTACACACAACACCGTTGATTCTGGATGTCTTATAGCCAACATAGCTGGCTTCAACATCATAAGTTCCCGGCTGAATGTCTGAAAAGAAATAGTTACCATCCAGGTCGGTTTCCACGCCGGTGGTCAGCACACCATTCTTGTAAAGGGCTACTGTGGCAAAAAGTACCGGCTCACCAGACTCCTTGTCCTTCACCTTTCCCTCTAATGAGGTTTGGGCAACAATGGCTAGTGTGCCAAAGAGCAGCAAACAGAAGGTTAGTAATAGTTTATTCATATTCTTGAAGTATTAGATATAAAAAATTTCCAATTCATTGATTTTAATCGGATTGCAATAATAGCAATAATACCCTGTCTGTGGAAGCATAAAATTAAATTTTTCTTAACACACGACATTTTTGATTTTTTCCAACAAAACCGAGGCTATTTTTTCAAGCGATTCATGGGTCCACCCTGCAATATGTGGACTGACAATCAAGTTTTTATGCTCAAAAAGTCGGGAATACAACTCCTCTTCCGAACTTGAGTAAAATCCAGGTTTTTCGTTTTCAAAAACATCCAGACATGCACCTTTGATCCAATTATTTTCCAGGGCTTCTAATAAATCGTACGTATTTACTACTTCCCCCCTGGAAGTATTGATCAAAACCGGACTTTTTTTACACTTTTGAAAAAACGACCTGTTAACCAGGTGTCGGGTTTCCGCTGTCAATGGTAAGTGCAAAGTAATGATATCTGCCTGATTTAAAATGTCTTCCAAATTCACTCTTTGGACAAAGGGCAGTTCCTCGTCAGAATTTGGCCTGTATTTATCGTATGAAATAATATTTAGTTCCCAAGACGACATTTTTTTTGCCATACAGCTTCCCGTATTGCCCAATCCGATGATGCCCAGGGTTTTACCTTTTATTTCGCTTCCTCTGTTGGCTTCTCTGTTCCATACCTTTTTTCTTACTTCTTCATCTGCACGCAAAAGGTGGTTGTTGAAGGCCAGGAGCATACCAATGGCGTGTTCTGCCACCGCATCTCTGTTGCCCTCTGGAGAATTCAGGCAGGCAATGCCTTTTGATGTTGCATAAGGAATGTCTATGATTTCCATACCGGAACCCAATCTTCCGATAAATTGGAGCTTTGGTCCTCTGTCTATTACGTCGGGGGTCATCCGTATTTTACTGTTGATGACAATGCCGGTAAACTGCTCCAGAATGCCGGGCAAAATGTCCATTTCTACTGAAGTGTCGTAAAACACTTCAAAGCCCAACTCTTCGAGCCCTTTGGGCAGGAGTGGGTGAACCTTGTCTGTTATTAGGATTTTTGGCTTCATTTCGGCCCTGCTTTTTTGACCCGACCCGGATTGGCTGTCATAAAGGCCTTCCATCCGGATACCTTTCCTTTAGGGCCTACACCCGATCCAATCTGATTGAAATGACAATAAGCTGTAGCAAGTGCATCCGTTGCATCATTGTATTCAGCCTGGATTTTTACTTTTAGTATGTGTTCAAGCATGGCACTGACCTGCTCTTTGGAGGCATTTCCGTTTCCAGTTATGGCCTGTTTAATTCTTTTAGGGGAATATTCACTAACTTCAAGTCCCATGGTGATGCCCGCCGCAATGGCCACTCCTTGCGCTCTTCCCAGCTTGAGCATGGATTGAACGTTTTTGCCATAAAATGGGGCTTCGATGGCCAGGTAACTGGGCAAATAGCTCTCAATGATTTCCTGGACCTGGAGAAAAATTTCTTTTAACTTTTGGGCCTGGTCTTCTTCTTTAAAAAGTTTGATCACCCCAAATGTGAGAATTTTCACCTGTTTGCCAGTAATCTCAAGAATGGCGTAACCCAGGATATTCGTGCCAGGGTCAACGCCCAAAATTTTATAAGATTCTAAGTTGGACTGCATGCGCAAGTCAAAGGTAAATAATTATCCCTATTCGGGCAGAAATTCAATGGCTGAAATCACGTGTACTGCCTGCCTGTCAGCAAAATCTTTGATTTGATGCCGGCAGCTAAAACCGTTGGCTACTGCCATCGATTGACCTGCTGCTTTGAGGGCAGGTCCCAACTTTTGGTCAAATATTTTTTTAGATAGGTCAAAATGGTGAGTCTCATAGCCAAAAGCACCGGCCATCCCACAGCACCCAGTAGCTGCTTCTTTTACATTGGCCCCTGCCAGTGCAAGCAATTCCAGAGCGCTGGATGTACCATAACTTGCTTTTTGGTGGCAATGACCGTGTAACAAGATATCCTCTGCATTAGCTTTAAATTTTCCTTTCAGCTGACCCGACTTCCAGGAGGTCACTAAAAATTGTTCGATGGGCTGGATGGCCGATTTTATTCTTAAGGCCAGGACTTTATCATCCAACAAGTCTGCCAGATCATCTGTCAATGCGGTGTGACAAGAAGGTTCTACGGTAAGAATAGGGTATCCGGCATCGATATAGGGAAGCAACTTTACCGCCAACTCACCCAATCCCTTTTTTGCCTCTTTTAAAAAGCCATTGGATATCAAAGGCCGTTGGCAACATCCTACATCTGAAAGGATAACATCAAAACCACACTGCTCTAAAACCTTCATTGCATGGGCTCCCAATGTAGTATCGTGACATTGAATATAGGTATCCGCAAATAAGACCACCCTGGGTCTGTTGCCACTGTTGGTTTTAACAACTGAACCGTTTAGTTTTTTCTTTGCGTAGGCTGGCAGATTTCTTTTGCTTTCAATGCCTAAAAACTTTTCATTCATCCACTTTATTGCCTTAGTTGCCAGGAGTCCATTGATAAATGGGGCAGGCCAGCCGCTTAAAAAACGCGACAAGGCAGGAGAGTACTTAACCAGGCGGGCTTGTAAGGGAATGCCTTTCTGATCATAACGCAGTTGAAGAACTTCAGATTTCAATTTTGACATATCCACATTGGATGGGCATTCATTTTTACAAGCCTTGCACGAAAGACAAAGGTCCAGGGTATTAATAACATCGTCATCGGTGAGATTGTGGAAATGCAATTGTCCGCTCATGGCAAGTCGAAGGGTATTGGCCCTGCCACGGGTGCTGTCTTTTTCTTCTCCGGTAGCCCTGAAAGATGGACACATTGTACCACCCTCGGTATTGCGACAAGCCCCTACTCCACTACAGTTGTGAACAATATCTGCAAACCCACCACCTTCTCTGTACTTGTAAACAAAGGGATAGTTCTGATCTTTATACCCATGGTGGTAGCGAAGGTTTTTCCGCATGTCCTCAGCATCGACGATGATGCCGGGATTGAGTAAAGATGTGGGGTCAAATAGTTTTTTAATGTCTTTGAAGGCCTGGTATATTTCATCTCCATAAAACTCCTGCAACTTTGGACTTCGATTTCTGCCGTCGCCATGTTCTCCGCTAAAGGCGCCGCCATACTTAACAACCAGATCAAAGCACCGATCTGAAATTTCTTTCATCTTATCAATGTCGCGCTGATCGGTAAGGTCAATGGTGGGTCGAACGTGTAAGACACCAACGCTGGCATGAGCATACAATACTATTTCTGAACCATGGTCGAGACACAGCTTTTCCAATTCTTCAATATAGGCAGCCAGATTTTCCAATGGGATGGCAGCATCTTCGATAAATGGCAAAGGCTTGCGTATGCCAGGCTTCCCCATGATAAGCCCTAAGCCATCTTTTCGCAATGACAGGGCGTCATTGATTTTTTTCATATCGTGGGTAACCGGAAAGGCATAGGCTGAGGGTACCGTTTGCAAATAGGCACAGAGTTGTTGTGCCTTGTGGGCAATTTCATCCTGGCTTTCACCATAAAACTCCACCGTCATCACTGCTTCGGGATCGCCTTCAATGAGGGCCTCGTAGTATTTTTTGGTAATGGCATTGGACTTGCTGTTGCGCAATACGTGAAAATCCAACATTTCTACTGCGGCGGGTCCTAGCGGTATCATTTCTTTGACAGAAGCAATGCTCTGAAGTCTGTCATTGTAATGAACAATGACCATGTTTTGAAACCTTGGCAGCTGTGTCAATTTTACCTTTGCCTCCAGTATCACTGCAAGGGTGCCCTCACTGCCCAGGATCAGGGAAGAGAGGTTCCATTGATCGTTGTCGACAAAAGCATCCATAGCGTAACCACCAACCCTGCGCATCACTTTTGGGTACCTGTTTTTAATTTCCTCTACATTGTCAAAAATGATTTTTCTCACTCCCTGATAGATGGCAGCTTCGATGGTATCTCCCATACATTTGAGCTCATAATCATCCTGACTTAAAGATGTCAATTCCAGAATTTCTCCATTTGTGAGCATGATCCGCAATGAAATTACATGGTCACTGGTTTTACCGTAGAGAACACTTTTGGTACCAGAGCTATTATTGGCTATCATGCCCCCAAAGCTGGCTCGGCTTGAAGTTGCCGGATCAGGTGCAAAATGAAGGCCATGACTACTTACTGACCTGTTGAGCTGATCTCGGGTAACACCGGGCTGAACCCTAGCCCATCCTTCTGAGGCATTGATTTCAATGATGTTGTTAAAATATTTGGTGAAGTCAAGCACCAGGCCCTTGTTTACGGTCTGACCTGCCAGACTTGTCCCGGAACCTCTGGCCAAAATGGGCAAGTTTTGTTTTTTAGCCTCCAAAAGAGCCAGGCGAACATCGGATTCATTCTTTGGAATAACCACCACATCGGGCTGGATTTGGTAAAGCGATGCATCGGTTGCATACAGTGATCTGGTGAGAAGGTCGGCATGAACTTCGCCATTAATGCCCTTTACTGTAAATTCTGCCAAAACTGATATTTTTACAATGTTACAACATTATCCTATTTACTGCAAATTCATCCCAATCGATCAATTAACCGGGGTAAAAAAATCTGAAAGCTATATAAATCCCGGAGCCAATAAAAATAAAACCGGTAATCAGGTTTAGTACCCTCAGGTGCCTGGAATGGAGGATGGTGCCAAGCTTATCTGCCATTATCACTTTCAGCGTATCCGTACCCACAATCGTGGCCAACAGTACGCCAAAAAACAAGACCAGACTTTGCCATTCCGACTGTCTAATCAAAGTTTGCCCCGCCATCAGGGTGGTCCAAAATATCAGGGTAAAGGGATTGATGGTATTGACGGCTACACCCTTCAAAAAAAGATTGGATTTTCGGGGATTATAGCTGGTATCATGGGTCTCTGTTTTTTTCCAGGAAAGGAGTCTGCCCACACCGATGCCAATAAAAATTAGGATCGCTACAATTGCAAGCGCCTTTGCCCATGTGTCGGAAATGGGGTTATGCCTTACATCAGCAAATAAAAAAAGTATGCTTACTATTATAAAGTCACTTGCCCATATGCCCGAAGCAAGAATCAATCCTGATTTTTTACCAAATTGAATGCTGGTATCCACCAGACTTATAAATATAGGCCCTACAAGGATGGCCAGAAAAAGGCCATATCCAATTCCTTCTGTGATCAGTTGGATCACCCTCTGGTTACTTCAGATGTAAAATGAAATTGAACATCCGGATGATTTTCCTGTGCCACCTTTAATGACCAGGCTGACTCAGCAAGAAAGACTAGGTTTCCATCGATGTCAGTAGCTAAATCTCTGCGCCGTCTCTGTTTAAATTCATCCAATGCCTTATTGTCATTACAGCTGATCCAACATGCTTTATACAGGTTCACCGGCTCATAACCACAGGAAGCGCCATACTCATGCAACAAACGATATTGAATAACTTCAAACTGGAGCGCACCCACAGTGCCAATGATTTTCCGGCCTCCCTCCTGGCGAGTAAATAGTTGGGCCACACCTTCATCCATAAGCTGGTCCAAACCTTTGTTGAGCTGTTTGGTTTTTAAGGGGTCTGTATTATTGACATAGCGGAATTGTTCTGGTGAAAAACTGGGAATGCCTTTAAAATGTAAGGTCTCGCCCTCAGACATGGTATCTCCGATTTTGAAATTTCCGGAATCGTACAAACCAATGATGTCGCCCGGATAAGCCTCGTCGATGACTTCTTTTTTAGCAGCCATAAAAGCAGTGGGATTCGAAAACTTTAAGCTCCTGCCTTGTCTAACATGGAAGTAATTGGTATTTCTCAAAAAAGTACCACTGCAGATTCTCATAAAGGCGATGCGATCTCTGTGTTTGGGATCCATATTGGCGTGGATTTTAAAAATAAAGCCCGAAAATTTTTCTTCAAATGGATCTACCTTTCTCTCCTCAGCTTCTCTTGATAAAGGAAAGGGAGCAATTTCAACAAAACAATCCAACAGTTCTTTTACACCAAAATTATTGATGGCACTTCCAAAAAAAACGGGTGATTTTTCTCCTGAAAGATACATGTCTTTATTGAACTCCGGATAAACGGAAGTCACCACCTCGAGGTCGTCGCTAAGCTCTTTCGCCGCTTTTTCACCCACATGGCCCTTTAATCTGGGATCATTGACATCATCTATACTGATCACATCTTCTTCCATTTGTTTGCCGTGGGGACTAAAAAGCATGAGTTTTTTCTCATACAAATTGTAGACACCCTGGAACAGCTGCCCCATACCTATAGGCCATGAAAGCGGAATAACCTTGATTTTTAATTTTTCTTCAATTTCATCCAATAGGTCAAATGCATCCTTTCCTTCTCGGTCTAATTTATTGATAAAAACGATGATGGGAGTATTGCGCATTCTACAAACCTCCACCAGTTTTTCTGTTTGTTCCTCTACCCCTTTGGCTACGTCAATAACAACTATAACACTATCAACCGCCGACAGGGTGCGATAAGTATCTTCTGCAAAATCTTTGTGACCGGGTGTATCGAGGATGTTGATTTGGCGATCTCTGTATTCAAATGCCATCACTGAAGTAGCAACAGAAATACCTCTTTGACGCTCGATTTCCATAAAATCGGAGGTAGCGTGTTTTTTGATTTTATTTGACTTCACAGCACCGGCAATCTGAATGGCACCCCCAAACAACAGCAGTTTTTCTGTCAATGTAGTTTTACCTGCATCAGGGTGTGATACAATCCCAAATGTCCTTCTGCGCTTGATTTCTTCTGTTCTACCCATGATTTTCCATAAAAAGCGCAAAAGTACACAATCCCTTGCTTCAAGATTAGCTCTATTGCACCCAAATCAAGGATTTTGGTCGTAATTTTTAGGAATTTTCCAAAATCTTCGCAGTCTAAAAGCAAATAATTACCTTTGTTAACAGCCATAGACCACAAAAAAATAAAAAATGGTGATATTTCACTAAAAACAGAGTTCCCAAAACTTTATGAAGGCAACAACAAAAATCCTCAAAGAACAAAAAATAATAGAAGCGGCTGAAAAAGTATTTGCTTCATATGGGTTTAAAAATGCCAGGATGGAGGAAGTTGCCAAGGAAGCCGAAATCACAAAAGTGACGCTCTACGCTTACTTTAGAAGTAAGGAAAACCTATACATGGCCATCACCTACAATGCCCTCCAAAAATTGGCAGTCATCTGTGATGATCTGATCGCTTCAAATGTGAACAAACCGGGAATTGAAAGTGTAGTGGCGATCATGGAAGGATTTATGGATTTTTGTCAGGAAAACCCTCTTTATTCAGAAGTTTTATTGGATTATTTTTCACTCATAAGGTCGATAACCGAAGATGACAAAAAACTGACCGATGCAATGAAAGAAAGTAATTACTTTCCGAAGGTCCAGGCTCTTCACAATTATCCTTTTAAGTTAACCGCCAAAGAAATTCAGAGGGGAATCGACGATAAAAGCATATCCGAAAGAGTTGAACCCATGGTGGCAACCTTGTATGGGTGGACGGCGGCAGTGGGCTTTGTCAAAATTTCTGCTGCATCGGGCAGCAATACGTCTTCCATATTTAATGTGAAAATGTCGGATCTGCGCAAGACCAATCTTGAAATGCAGCGCAGGCTGTTGGAAAGTTACGGATAGATTATTTGGCCATCTCTTTAAGAGAGGCAGATGATTTTTTGTTTCCCATCTTTACCGATTCTTTCAAATCTTTAATACCTCCGCTCTTACCGGCTTTGTTTTTGGATAAGCCACGGTACCTCAAAATTTCACTTACATCGATGCCGTCCGTAAGATCGGGCAGTTCAATGGCTTCATTAAAAGCACCAAGTGCATCCAAATAGGCACCCGTTTCAAAACAACTTACCCCATAATGAAATAAGGCCCACCTCCTCCAGGCAAGGTTGGGGTCATTTTTTTTAAACTTGCGGTTGACAAATAGTTTGAGTTCAAAAAGGGCTTTGTCATACTCTTTTAAAACAAAATGGGCTCCTCCCTTTAAGCGACGCGCCTTCCAGTGGATTGACTCAAGGGCTACTGATTTTTTGATGGCATTGTCGTAATCTTCAATTGCCGGCTGCCACTTTTCCTGGATGCTCAATACCCTGGCTCTACCGTAATAGGCGGAGGCTACCGTCGGATCAATGTTTAAACACTTGTTATAATCTCTGAGTGCGTCGTTGTAGTTTTTGAGTAAAAAACACGTTTTAGCCCGTCTTTCATAAGCCTGGGCGTGGCGATCATGTTTTTCAATGGCCTTGCTGAGTTCTGCAATGGCCTCATCCTGTTTGCCTGATTCCCTCACCAGGCTCCTGCCTTTGATGAATGATTGGACTGCTGCTTTGTCACTTTGTGGTTCTATCAATTCAAATTGCAGAATCTCTCCATTGTCCAGCAGCCAGGACCGAATGGTGCCGCTCACGGCAAATTGTGCACAATAAGCCAGCAGGTCTGTGGTATTTTTAAAGGCTTTTTCAGAAACATTCCCAACAAAACGGGGAATCTCTAAAGACAACTGTTCGGGCTTAAAAATATCTTCTGATTTAAAAATAATCTCGTTCTTATAATATGTGTCAATCCTGTACTGGAACATTTTAGCCACCTTGTCGTAACTGTTTTGTGTGCCAAAATCCAACCTTCCTTGTATGATTGTTTTAAAAAACATATATTATTTTTGATAGAATAGATCAACCAGAGTTTCGCAACTTCTTATTACAAAAAACGAACCAATTTTATTGTTGTAGCCCTAATCAGAACATCGTAAAATTCAAAAAAAAACAGCTAAAATCCAACAATCCAATGCCTTAGTTCAGATAATTTATTTTTGCATATCTTTATTGTTCAGCACTAATTTTTTAAACATAACGGCTAATTACCATATCATAGCTCCAACACCATTCGTTATTCCAACCCCTTTTGCCAAAGTACTGACTCATTCGCATTAGAAGCCGGTTTTTGAAAAGAAAAGTAACATAGCCCGGTCAATATCGTCTAATGATGAGGGACTTTGGGTTAATATATTGTGAAATTCCATAATTTGTAGGGCCTAATCCTTATTTTTGCAAAATGAAAAGGGAAATTATTCCGGGAATGAAATATCTGTTGGGTCTGATTTTGGGACTCTTTTTCTTTAAGGCATCTGCCGCACCCAGCCATGATGCTTTAAACTTGTACGTAGATTTTGTCAATAAGTCTGTTCACGGCATGTTTATGGTCAACAGATTGCTGGTGGAGTACAACCTGGAACTCAACAAATACGTTGATCTGGAGAGTGAAAAAATCAACAATTATTCCAACAAAGACCTGCCGCAAGACATCTTTGAAGACCCTGACCATTGGTTTTACGACGTTTCTCCCTACGAATTGGCTCTCCGTGCGAAAAAAGCGGGCAGTCTGGCACTTACAGCAGAAGAAAATAAGTTGTTGTCGATGTACACCGATCGCATGATTGCCCTCATCAAGGCCTCCAATAAGCTAAGGTTCGACATGGATAAGGTTACCATTGGTATCGACCTTACCAAAAGAGATAACATCGCCAAGGTGTACCAAAAACTGGAAGAAGGTGTTAAACTTTTTGAAGATTTTTACACTGTTCAGCAGGACATGGAAAAAATTCTGGATGCAACCCGCGATAGATACAAGGCTGAAAATGCCGCTTTTAGTCCCTTGTATCAGCAAATGGTGAAAGTTCAAAAAACCACCAGGGCCGTCCTCAACAGAATCAGAAACAAAAATGCAGAACACCTACAACAACTGCTGACTGCGCAAGAATTGGAAATCGCCAGGCTATCTAAAATGAGGGTAGACAACCTTAGCGCCCAAAAATCTACCCAGGCCCAGATCAACACCCATTTTGAAAATGCCATTCATTCGGCTAATAAGTTATGTCTTAGTGCAAGGGCTTTTCAACAGCACGAAAGCATACCTCAAAAATACCACCTCTATGGCAGGTTTTATTTCTATTACAATGTTGAGTTATTAGACAAAAACAACTACTACGGTACCGGAGTAATTTCAGAACTCAACAATATCATCCAGGCCGCTTCTTTGCCGGTGATTAAGCTTACCGAAATGCCCCATATCTTCCAGATCATCTATCCCAGAAAAATTGACAATCTGGAAGTCATTCGTTCTTCAGACCCATTTGTAGAGTTTTTACCCGATTCTATTAAATCCAGGATCATTATGAAAGAAAAAAGCATCCGGATTGATGAAGAGGTTGCCACCATCGAATTGTTTGACCATATGGTGGTTGACGGTGATATCGTTTCGATCAATTACAACGGCGACTGGATCCTGGAGAAGGTAGAGCTGGAAAGAGGTTCCAAAAAATTTAAACTCCAGTTAAACAAAGAGGGGCGCAACTTCCTTCTGCTCCACGCAGATAATGTAGGCAAAAGACCCCCAAACACCATTGGCATCCGGTATACGTACAGAGGAGAAGACAAAGAAGTGATTCTAAAATCAGATTACAATACCAGCGAGCTTATTGAGCTCAAGTGGGTAAGTAAATTATAATGGCACTATATCCCGGTAAATTTATCGCCCTGGAAGGCATCGATGGTGCCGGTAAATCCACTCTGGTCATGGCCCTCGTAAAAAAGATGGCAGGGGCCGGACTACCCTGCCATGCCACTGCTGAGCCGACCAAAAACCACATTGGTAAAACCATCAGGGCTATACTTGGGGGAGAAATAGAGGGGGATGAAAAAACCATTGCCGCTCTTTTTCTGGCAGACAGGCTGGATCATCTAACCCACTCTTCTTATGGCATCCTGTCTTTATTGCAAGGAGGCAGCCATGTTATTTGTGACCGGTATTACCTGTCTTCATATGCCTATCATGTACCCTATGTAAGCCTTGATTGGGTAATAAGTGCCAATGCTCTTTGTGCCGAACTCAAGAGGCCGGACATTACTTTTTTTATAGATATTCCGGTAGAAGTGAGTATGAAACGACTCAGTGCATCCCGGAATCAATTGGATCGGTTTGAAAATGAGGCACGCATAAGTCAGGTTAGATCCAATTATCTTGCCGCTATGGAAAAGGTAAAAAAGGATGAAAACATCATTATCATAGATGGATGCAAATCACCTGATGAAGTAGTAGAACTGCTCTGGGAAAAAATTCAAGAATTGCTGTAATACTTAATTACCTGCTTTAAAATTTAGCACATCTTTGCCAGTGATGGTTCCATTGTCACCATCCGAAAGTTCAAGCACGTCGTTACTTTCCTTTACTATTACCCAGTCTTCACTGATCTCTCTAAAAAAATCGGGATTGTCAAACTGAATGATCAATTTGGTCTTTCCACTGTCATTTAGTCTAGTCCAACTGCCTTTTATTACTGAACCTCCCCGGGTAGCCGTCAGAACGCCACCCACCAAAAATTCAAATTTATAGTCGGAAAAATTGGCGGTCCTATCTTCACCATCTTTGGTGCTTTTGGTCACCACCCAGCTGTGATCAGACACATCTATATTGACAAGGGTGTCATCAGAGCTACATGAAAAAAACAAAACCGTTGATAACAAAGTGAGGATAAGAGTTTTCATAGAAAATATTTTATTCAAAGATACACCATAAAAACGAAGAGGGACTTGATTCTCCCACCCTGTAACCATTCCTTTTTACCTGTTCGGCATTTTAGAAGGCTCAATCGGGAATAAACTCGCCACCAGCCAGCTTGCCTTTAATTTTTTGTTTGATTTCAATCCGTTTAAAATTCTGATCTGTTTCAAAGCCAATGCCATAGATGGTATCTCCCATTAACGGCCGGGTAATACGAATGAATTTTTCGGTGTAGATTTTTTTCAGGTTTTCATCCCAGATGAGTTCAGAGGTTTGCAACTTATCTTCTGCAGTGTTGTAAAACCGCACGTTGCCTCTAACGGTCATTTTCCTTTTTTTGGGTTCTCTGACGGCTTCATCTGCTGTGAGCCATGATTCGGGCTTTCGGTTGATGTCCAAAAAAGTGATAAGAATGCCTTTCGGAAATACATCTTTAGGGTCATTGAGATCATTGTACCTTTCAATGACCGGTGCTTCTATGGTTAGTTTTACCAGGGCAGAATCGCTGTAAATAATTTTTACCTTTTGCCCTACATCTTTCGACACATCATATGCCCGGGTAATGGCTTTTACCTCATCCAGATCATTGGTGCATGATGACAGAAAAAAAACCAGACAACCAAGGCCCAGCGCCTTATTCCACCACTGTAACGTCACCGGAAAAAGCGATTTCAACATCATCTAAAAATTTTACAATGGCAATCCAGGTATATACTCCCGGATTTACTTTTTTTCCGTTGAATTCACCCTTCCACCCTTCGTCGAGGTTGCGGATATCGAGATCAACACCTTTATACATCTTATTGCCCCATCGATCATAAACTTCAAGCCTGGTAACGGATTTTACGGCTCTGCCTCCTTCTAATTTAAACAAGCCATTGGGCCCTCCATTGCCCACCTGGATAACATTGGGGCTGTACACCGGCCTCACAATGCGCACCCTGACCTGGACCTCATCGGTATCAGTACATCCGTTTTCATCGGTGACCAACAGCGTATACGTTTTGTCTTTTAATGGTAGAATGCCTGTTGTGAAAGAGTTGACATCTTCAATGCTATCTTTAGGCGACCATAGTGGGATACCTGCACCTGTGCCGGGTATATAACTACCATTTAACGTAGCATTTTCACCCAATTCAACTTCTATGTCAGGCCCTGCATCTGCAATGACGGGAGGGGGTTCAACCAAGACCAAGGGCACCGAATTGATACAACCTTTCTGGTCCCTGATGTACAAGGTGTAGTTTCCAGCCGCAAGACCCAAAAATCGTGGATTGGGTTGGAAATTTACGGTATCCAGACTGTACATATAAGTAGGTGCTCCCCTAATGCCTTGCCCGGTTATGGTGCCTGATTCATCACCGGCGCAGGGTATTTCATTTACCAGTCCTGCTACCTCAAGCGTGCTGGTATCTTTACAGCAGGGATTGATAAAAAAATCTACCAGCTTGGTTACCGAACAGCCGCGTGTTGTGGTAACTGTGAGGGCTGTGGTTTTATTCCCAAATGAAAAATAATTTACATCTACGGGGCCAAAATCCTGAGAAAAGCCGGGTACTGCGCCATCACCAAAATTCCAGAAATAGCTCGTTATGGGGTCAGTTTCTGATACTGACTGATTGTTAAAGGTTATCTCTTTGTCGCATTCAAATTTTTCCTGGGCAATGGCTTCATAGTCTACCTTGGGGCCCAAAAAAGTACCCGTACCTCCAAACTCTATTGAAAAACCCAGGCCGGAACGTGAAAAGTTATTTACTATTAAAACATATGATTTGCCCGCTACCATGTCCAGGGCCCTGGCAAAGTTGTTCTGGTTGGCCAGGGCACAGCCGGCAGGTTCTTCAATGTCGGTATCGGTCAACGACAAGCCGGTGAGTCCATTGCATCTAACCCACTGACTAAGGGGTGCCACCCCTCCATTGGGGGCAACGTTGGCACCTGCAGCCATACAACGAATTTTAATTTTATTTCTGCAATCGTCTATGCCATTGGGCAACTCATAAACGGCAAAGTCCAGGTCATCTGTAATAAATTTGGTGTTGTCCTCGCTGTTGTTTCCGGGTGTTAGTGTAAAACTGAGGGTGCCGGCCTGGTCGCAGGTCCATTTATACCAGGAAGATTGGAACTCAGTGGTTATGCAATTGCCATTTTCTATTTCATTGGTATTATCGCCTGAGCCGGTAAGACTGCTTACCACAAAAGGACTTTTATCGCACAAAACAACTGCCTTGTCACAGTCGCTTTCCGGGGTTTTGACTGAATTGAGCAGGTCTACACACAACCTGAAGGTACCTTCCTGGCCAACATTGGACTCTACCATAATGTAGTAAAGCCTGTTGAGTTTGAGTTTGTCGTATAAAAACTCATCTGCATCATTGGATTTCCCGGGAGAACATTCAACAAATGAATTGCAGGCTTCAAAGAGCAGGATTTTCGGGCCCCTCATGGTGCCATCAGCCCCGCTGCTCAATACCCGGATAGAAACCGCTGGTTCGCTGGCAAAAAAACTAAACCAAACACCATTGGCAAATTTGGGCGAAATACAATTGTGCGGAAAAACGGGATCTGCCGTTGCGCCTACATTGGTAAATTCGGCAGGAGACGAGCAATAATCTGAAACATTGGGTAGAAATTTTGCAAATTGACATTCATCATTGGATGGTTGCGCCACCAAAGCAGACGATACCAGCGACAAAATGACAAAAATTACCGATTTTAAAATTTCTTTCATACCCACTTAAACGTTTCACTTTTTCATTTGATCATTAAAAATACTAAAAAGATGCCTCAAATGTCGGGATTTAATGAAATAATAACGGTTTTTAAATCGATATGTCAAACGTTTTGCCAAAGCACCAATCAAAATTTTTAAGATTATACGTTGAGATCGGGCTATTTTTGCAGAAATTCAACGGATTGAGGTTTTTCCTATCAGACACTGTTACCTTTCTTAAAAAATTGACGATCGCCAAGGTTTTCAACGCCCTGTTGGTCATCAGTTCCTTTTACCTCACGCGGTGGACCAAAAAACCGAAGGTTTGGGGCCTGCCTTTTTCGCTGTCATTTGAGCCCACCACGGCCTGTAATTTGAGATGCCCTGAATGTCCGAGCGGATTAAGGGCTTTTACCAGGCCTACCGGCAACCTTAAGGCCGATTTTTTCAGGTCCAGTATCGATCAGTTGCACGACCGGTTGTTGTACCTAATTTTTTATTTTCAAGGTGAGCCGTACATCAATCCGTCTTTTCTGGACATGGTACAATATGCGCATGAAAAAAAAATCTACACCATTACGTCTACCAATGGACATTTTTTAACTCCAGAAAATGCAGAAAAGACCATTCGGTCAGGTCTTGACAGACTCATTATTTCAGTAGATGGCACTACCCAGGATACCTATGAACAATACCGAATTGGGGGAAAGCTGGAACAAGTGCTGGAAGGTGCCCGCACCATGGTTGCCATGAAAAAAAAGCTCAAATCAAAGACTCCCCATCTGATTTTTCAGTTTCTGGTTGTAAAACCCAATGAACATCAAATCCCGGAAATATATAGATTGGCCAAAGAGATAGGAATTGACGAGGTAAAACTAAAATCTGCCCAGGTGTACGATTATAAGAATGGCCATGATTTGATACCCAGCATAGAAAAATATGCCAGGTATAAGCAGAATGGGGATGGAAAATGGTCAGTAAAACATGAGTTGGTCAATGCCTGCTGGAAGATGTGGCATAGCTGTGTGATAACGTGGGATGGAGTGGTAGTGCCTTGTTGTTTTGACAAAGATGCTACGCACCAATTAGGCGATTTGAAGAAACTTGGATTTAAAGAAATCTGGCACAGCGAAACTTATGATCAGTTTAGGAAAAAACTACTCAAAGGCCGGGAAGAAATAGATATATGTACCAATTGCACAGAAGGGTGCAGCGTCTTTTATTGAGATGAGTGAGATACGACCATTAAAAATAGGCTTTGACGCCAAGAGACTGTTTCTCAATGACACCGGATTGGGCAACTATAGCCGAACGCTGGTAAAAAACATGAAGAGATTTTATCCTCAGCATGAATATCACTTGTTTACACCCTCCATTAGGGAAACAAGCGAAACCCAGATTTTTTTAAAGGGAGATTACCATATCCACACACCAGGCAGCTTTGAGATTAAAGCACTTTGGCGTACAAGAGGTATGAGCAAAACCATTAACGCGTTGAAGTTAGATGTATTCCATGGACTTAGTCATGAACTACCCATTGGCATATCAAACGCCACCCGCACCGTGGTGAGTATGCACGATCTGATTTATGAAGTGTACCCCCATTTTTTTCCGTGGTACAACCGCTGGCTTTACCGCTGGAAGTATAAAAGCTCATGTAAAAAGGCAGACCACGTCATTGCCATCAGCGAAGCTACCCGCCATGACTTAATATCGAGGTACCACCTGGATGGCAAAAAGGTGTCGGTTGTTTTTCAGAGCTGCGGCGATTATTTTGTGCCCCGGTCAAGAAACAAACAAAAGAAACACTTTTTATACGTTGGTACTATTGAGGAACGCAAAGGATTGCTCCATGCTGTGTACGCCTACGCCCAACTTCCCAAAGAACTTCAAATACCGTTTCTTGTGGTTGGCAATGGAAGAGCCTATGCCGAAGAAGTTAAAAAGGCAATACAGTATTATGGCATAGAAAAACAGTTCCAGTTTTTGGGAAAACTCAAAAACGAAGAAATAGCAGACCTCTACCACGATGCCCTTGCATTGATTTTACCTTCCGTTTATGAAGGATTTGGGATTCCGATTGCAGAATCCCTTTTTACAGGAACCCCTGTAATTACCTCTCCATTCTCTGCTCTACCAGAAGCCGCAGGCCCCGGGGGTATTACAGTAGATCCTTCTCATCATGAGGCCTTAGCCGAAAGCATGAAACAAATGTTTGTTCCTGATAAATGGCAAAAACTATCAGATGAGGGATCTATGTATGTACATACCCACTTCACTGCACAAGCTACAGCTGCGCAGTTAAACGGCCTTTACCAAAAGCTGAAGGACTATTAAAGTCCTGCGCTAAGGATATCCAGTGCGCTTGTGAAAGCTGAAAGCTTAGAACCCAACGTACCGAAGAATTGGTTGTCGTACTGTTCTACGCGTTTGCTAACTTTTTTGTAAAGAGCTTTACCGTCTTTTGTGATGGTAACGTGTTTTGCCCTTGTGTCAACTTCATGACCTACCCTGTGGATAAAACCTTTCTGCTCTAGTGAACGCAATACTTTTGATGTCATCATTGTATTGGCGTTGGCATGGTCTGCCAAAGATTTTTGGGTAAGTTGGTCATAACTGTCGCCCAATTGAACAATTGCCTCAAGCAAAATGTACTGAACGTGTGTAAGGTCATATTCCTTTAACACTGAGTTAAGTCCTCTTTGCCATTGGTTTGATAATTGCCAGAGTGCGAATCCTTTGTTTTCAGGTTGTTGGGTGTCTACCACTTTCGACTTCTTGTTAGCCATGTAAGATTGCTGTTTTATTTTTTAATAAAAGAGATTAGCAATTAGTACATTTCATCCGAACTGCAAATATACATATAATATTTTTACTGTGCAATAGTCATTCAAATTCTTTTAGTTATAGCTTTCACTTATAATCACAATTAATATCTATCCACCCTGAATTTGTCGATTTTAACCTCGGATCTGCCATTTTCAACCAAATCTGCCACCACATTGCCTGTACCCGCTGCCATTGATACTCCCAACATGGCGTGGCCCCCAGCTATGGTAAGATTGTCGTATTTTTTGCTATTCCCCAGGTAGGGCAAACCATCCGGACTCACAGGTCGCAAGCCGCACCAGAGCTTTTCTTTAGGGGGTAAAACAAAATCAAAAGCAGTGAAATTTTTCCTCACCGCATTTATAATAGCCTGAACTCTAGGAATATATATATTATGATTGATGCCGCTCAACTCCATGGTACCCCCTACCCTGAGGTCACCACCAAAGGGGGTCAATGCCACCCTGTCATCTACCAGGATGGCGGGTCGACTCAGGTTGTGGCTCAGACCGGTGAAAGTAGTGCTATATCCTTTGCCCGGCTGCAACAACATTTTATGCCCCAATTTTTGTACAATTTCAGGCAGCCAGGATCCTGCGGCCACAACAAGTTGATCTACAGAGTATTGTACTCCATTTTGATCCCTTACAGAGCGAATGGATCGGCCGAATGTTTCAAAATCGGTAATTTGAGTGTCAAATTTAAATTCTACTCCCATGACTGTCAATGCCTTACGCAATGACAATACCCATTTGCCCGGGTGTAAGTGGGCATCAATGGGATAAAAAACAGCGCCCAAAGAGGTAACTCCCAGGTTGGGCTCTCTTTGTTGAAGTTCATCCTTATCCAAAATTTCTGTGTCGATGCCCAGTTTTTTTGCATGCCCGGCCAGGTGAATTTCGTGTTTTCCGGTCTCAGGCTTGCGGTACATCATATAACAGCCTTTGAGTGTCAAATCAAAGTTATTGTTCAGTTCAGCAGCCATTTCTATGGTTTTAGTCCTGCTGAAATGGAGGAGTTCATTCAAAGCAGGGGCATTCTCAGCTACTTTTGAGGTGGAGGCACTTCGCCAAAAATGATAGGCCCATTTTATCAGATCAGCATCCAGTCGGGGTTTTATGTAAAAGGGACTTACCGGGTTCAGCATAAATTTGAGACCCTGGGTAACAATGCCGGGAGAAGCAAGGGGAATAAAATGACTGGGTGACAAATAACCCATGTTTCCAAATGAACAACCATCGCTGCCATCCCCTTTTTCAAAGACTACAATCTGATGTCCTTTTTGGGCCAGGTACCAGGCAGAACAGAGTCCAATTACCCCACTGCCAATAATTCCTACTTTCATTTTTACCTTGTTTCTTGGTTTGTAATCCTGTTAGAAATCGAATCCAACAAAATCCTAATTAAGTCTTTTAGATAATGGCCAAATATATAACTAATATTCTTCATTTTTAAGAATATAATACCAAAGATAGGGCAACTAAAGGACAATTTTCCGAATGTCATGCCTACCGCCGATGATGCGTAAAACTTTGATAATCTTGACCTGTTTATTACTTTTGTTGCTGTATCAACTCACCATAGTGAATGGACATTCAATTTATTGAACGCCTTGAAAGAGAATTAGAAGAGGAACTCCCGGGGCGGGAGGCACAATTTCTTATGGCTCCCATGGAGCGACAACAAAATTTTGAAATTCCTGATTCCCACGTGCTGGCTTGTGTGGTAGCTTTGATTTTTCCTAAAAAGAAAGATTGGCATGTGGTTTTAATTGAACGGGTGAGTGACAACCCAAACGATCACCACGCCGGTCAACTCAGTTTTCCGGGGGGAAAATTTGAAGAAAAAGACTACAGTTATCAGGATTGTGCACTGAGAGAAGCAGAAGAAGAAATTGGCATCAATGCATCTGATGTAGGTGTAATTGGAGAGCTGAGTTCTATTTACATCCCGGTAAGTAATTTCCTCATTTATCCTTTTGTGGGATTTATGGGCGAAGATCCGGAATTTACCATTCAGCGCAATGAGGTACAAAACATCATTGAAGTGCCTTTAAAACACTTTCTGGATGGAAAAAACAAGAAAAAAACCGATATCGATATAAGAGGAGGCATCCTTAAAGATGTTCCCTACTACGATATCAACAACCAGGTATTGTGGGGAGCCACAGCTATGATTATGAGCGAATTTGAACAGGTGATCAGAAAGATCATCTGACGGTTGTATTTTTTACATACACCAGCCTAACCAAAAATATTTACATGGAAGCCACAGCTTACGAAACCAAGAATAAAATTCGCATTGTAACAGCGGCGTCTCTTTTTGACGGCCATGATGCTGCTATCAACATCATGCGAAGAATCCTGCAAAAATCCGGTGCTGAGATCATTCACCTGGGCCACAACCGATCTGCCCTTGAAATCGTTGATGCAGCCATCCAGGAGGATGCCCAAGCCATTGCCATCACTTCTTACCAGGGAGGTCACAATGAGTTTTTTAAATACATTTACGATTTATTGCACGAAAAAGGATGCGGTCATATTCGCATCTTTGGTGGTGGAGGCGGCACCATCCTACCCGATGAAATAGCAGACCTTCACGCCTATGGCATTACCCGCATTTATGCACCAGATGATGGTCGGCAAATGGGGCTGCAGGGTATGATTAATGACCTTTTGTCTAAATGCGACTATCCTACCGGTAAGGTTCTCAATGGCGAAGCAGGCAAAACATTGGGCATGACCAAGGCTGAAATAGCGCGTTATATTTCATCAATTGAAAATTATCCTGAAGAAAATAAAGATGCCATTGCCCGCATTTCAAGCCAGGCTGAACTAAGTACGACCCCTGTACTGGGAATAACAGGTACCGGAGGCAGTGGCAAGTCGAGCATGGTAGATGAGTTGGTGCGAAGGTTTCTCATTGATTTTAGTGACAAAAAAATAGCCATTGTTTCGGTAGACCCATCCAAGAGGAAGACGGGAGGCGCTCTGCTGGGAGACCGCATCAGGATGAACGCCATCAATAACGAAAGGGTGTACATGCGTTCACTCGCCACCCGCCAATCGAATCTGGCCTTATCGAGGTACGTAAAAGACACCGTCAATATACTCAAAGCCAGTGGCTATGATCTCATTTTGTTGGAAACTTCGGGTATTGGCCAAAGTGACACAGAAATCATTGACCACTCCAATGTAGCCCTGTATGTAATGACCCCTGAATATGGAGCAGCATCTCAATTGGAAAAGATCGATATGCTCGACTTTGCCGATGTCATTGCCATCAACAAATTTGATAAAAAGGGAGCCCTCGATGCCTTGAGGGATGTCAAAAAACAATATCAACGCAACCACGACCTTTGGACAATTGATCCGGAAACCATGCCTGTGTATGGCACCATTGCTTCTCAATTCAATGACCCGGGCACCAACAGGCTTTATGCCCATATCATTCAATTGCTGAATGAAAAATGCAATGCGGGATTCCAATCCAAATTATTTGTTGATCAGGCGGAGAGTGAAAAAATCTACATCATCCCACCTCACAGAGTAAGATATCTTTCAGAAATATCAGAAAATAATCGCAAATACGATCAATGGCTGAAGGATCAGAGTCAGCTGGCTTCCAGAATTTATGCCCTTGACAAAGTAAGTCAGGAAAAAAACATTGAAGGCAAAGATGCCCTGCAGACCCTGGCTCAAAACCTGAGACAAGACCTGGATGGAGAATGCCTGAGGGCTCTGGAATCATGGCCTGATAAAGTAAAATCGTACACCGGTGATGAATATGTATACGAGGTTAGAGGTAAAAAACTATCCGTGCCTACCTTTACAACATCCCTGTCAAAAAATAAGATCCCCAGGGTAAGCTTGCCTAAGTTTCAGGACTGGGGAGATTTGCTGAGGTGGATGGGCCAGGAAAATGTACCGGGAGAGTTTCCATTTACGGCCGGTGTATTTCCTTTCAAAAGAAAGGGAGAAGATCCCACCCGTATGTTTGCCGGTGAAGGCTGCCCGGAGAGAACCAATAAACGTTTCCACTATGTATCTCTCGACATGCCTGCAAAGAGATTGTCAACCGCCTTCGACTCGGTAACACTGTATGGAGAAGACCCTGATCACAGACCCGATATTTATGGAAAGATAGGCAATAGTGGAGTGAGTGTTTGTTGCCTGGATGATGCTAAAAAACTGTACTCCGGCTTTGATTTGTGTGACCCTGCCACCTCTGTTTCAATGACCATCAATGGGCCTGCTGCAACGGTATGTGCCTTTTTTATGAATGCCGCCATCGATCAGCAGTGTGAACTCTACATCAGAGCGCATCAGATGGAACATTTGGTCGAAGCAGCATTGGCAGCTAAGTATGATCAAAAAGGACTGGCCCGCCCTGTTTACCACGGTGAAATTCCTGCCGGAAACAACGGCCTTGGGCTGATGTTGCTGGGCATTACCGGTGATGAGGTTTTGCCGGCAGATGTGTACCAAACATTGAAGGCAAAGGCCTTGTGCGCTGTTCGTGGTACGGTGCAGGCAGACATTCTCAAAGAAGACCAGGCTCAGAATACCTGCATTTTTAGCACAGAATTTTCGCTGCGTTTGATGGGAGATATGCAGCAGTACTTTATCCATCACGATGTCCAGAATTTTTATTCCGTTTCTATCAGTGGTTATCATATTGCAGAAGCAGGTGCCAACCCCATTTCGCAGCTGGCCTTTACCTTGTCCAATGGATTTACCTATATTGAATACTACCTTTCAAGGGGTATGCACATCGATGATTTTGCACCCAATCTTTCCTTCTTTTTCTCCAATGGCGTAGATCCGGAATATGCTGTGATTGGCCGTGTAGCGAGGAGATTGTGGGCAAAGGCCATCAAAAATAAATACGGAGGCAATGATCGGTCTCAAAAGCTAAAGTACCACATTCAGACCTCTGGCAGATCATTGCACGCCCAGGAAATTTCATTCAATGATATCCGTACTACCCTACAGGCCCTGTATGCCATCTATGACAATTGCAATTCGCTGCACACCAATGCTTACGATGAGGCCATTACCACGCCAACAGAAGAAAGTGTAAGAAGGGCAATGGCCATCCAACTCATCATCAACCACGAGCTGGGACTTGCCAAAAATGAAAATCCGTTGCAAGGTGCTTTCATTATTGAAGAACTCACAGATCTGGTAGAAGAAGCAGTACTGCTGGAATTTGACCGCCTTACTGAGAGAGGGGGTGTGTTGGGAGCCATGGAAAGTATGTACCAAAGGGGTAAAATTCAGGAAGAGTCTCTTTATTACGAAACCCTGAAACACACCGGTGAATACCCTATCATTGGGGTGAACACCTTCCTTTCGAAAGAGGGAAGCCCCACCATCGTACCCGGTGAGGTCATCAGGGCAACAGAAGAAGAGAAGATGAGACAGATACAAATTTTGAAAAACCTACAGCAAGCCAATGCATCCAGGTCTAAGGCTGATCTGAACCATTTGCAACTGGCTGCTGTTAAAAATCATAATTTGTTTGAAGTGCTGATGGAAACCGTTAAATGCTGCAGTCTGGGAGAAATCACCCATGCTCTGTACGAAGTGGGTGGTCAGTACAGAAGAAATATGTAAATTGCCATTTAACTACTAAATCCATTTAGCATCCATGTCCATCGCAGTTAATCCCCAATGTTACGAGGTACTTCACGAAAAATTCCAGTACCTGCTAGAGGATGACCTGATCAGGGAGATTTGTCAGTTTGGACAACTCAACAAGTACAGGCCGGATACTACCATCATTGACATTGGCGAAAAGATAAATGCCATGCCCCTCATTGTATCAGGGGCCATTAAAGTAATGACAGAAGATGAAGAGGGCAATGAGCTTTTGCTGTATTATCTTGAGTTGGGTGATACCTGTGCCATGACCCTCAACTGTTGTGCCAAGGCTTCAAAAAGCAATGTCAGGGCCATTACCGATGATTTTACTGAGATCCTGTTCATACCTATGGAAAAAATCGATGAATGGATGGTTAGATACCGATCCTGGAGAAACTTTATCATCGACAATTACAGCATGCGTTTGAACGAAATGTTGAGGGCTATTGACAACCTGGCCTTCAACAATATGGAGGAACGATTATTCAATTACCTGACCGAAAAAGTAGCCATCACACGCAGTAAGGAGATCAAGATTTCGCATTATCAGATCGCCAACGACCTCAATTCATCGCGCGTAGTAATTTCAAGGTTGATGAAAAAACTGGAAGACGACGGCAAGGTGAAGCAAGGTCGGAATATGGTAGAAATGATTTAGTTAAGGATCTCTTGATTGGATAATGTAGTCCAGATCTACGTTTTCTTCTATAAGTTTGATGGCCTTTTGCACCTTCCAGGGGGTGTTTTGGTTGATTTTAACCTCAATTTTTGAAATCTTTATCACGGCCTCATACGTATCCAGGTCAGTGCGGATAACCGGAATCTGGTTGTCGTTGATATATTTTAACACACTTTCATCGAGTGGCTTATTGCCGGAAACCACGATGCCTGACAACGGACAATGGTCGATGTGAAACAACTTGGAAAGCCAGGTGATTTTGTCAATGGCGTCTTTGATACTGTTGGTGGAAACAACCAGCAATAGATCTTCAGAACTCTTTAACTCTTTAAGTTCAATGAGTGATCCGGCCAGGATACCTCCCACCCTGTTGGAATCCATGCCTTCAAAATGGATGATTTCCGATCGGATGGTTTCTGCAATCGTACGAATTATCGGAAAAGCAAGAGTAGGATCGTAGGGAATAAGTCCCAGCAATGGAATGTTGTTTTCTGCCATCCATTTGCCCACATAGTGTTTTACCTTTTCCAGTTTATCGGGCAAAACTTTGTTGATGATAACCCCGATTATTTCAACCTGTTCTTCTCTGAATAATGAAGTACTCATGTTGAGCATATCAATGGTACTTCCAATACCCCCTTCAACAATCATGAGAACACCCGCATTGAGCATTCGGGCTACCCGGGCATTCGACAAACCCACCACACTGCCAACACCGGGGTGTCCTGTTCCTTCGTAAATCACAACCTCGTGGCGGTCTTCCAGTACCCTTTTGGCATTCAATACCTGGTGAATCAACGATTCCGGATTGGGATCTTCCAGGTATTTCTCAACCGCTCCCTGGCCTAAAATAACAGGACTATGCACCTCCGGGATAATCTGGAAATGGATAAGATCTGCGAATAGGATGGTATCCTTATCGACTTTAAAATTTTCGAAATTGAGGTGCTTTTGACCTACTGGTTTGCTATAACCTACATTTAATCCTTTCCGTAAAAAGCTGGATACTAGACCCAGGGTAGAAGTAGTCTTACCCACATGTTGGCTGGTGGCAGCCACATATATGCTTTTATACTTCAAGACGCACGGACTTATTGTATAACCGGTGCGCTATTGTGAGGATGGTGGTAAACGTAAATCAGTAGGATGACAAACAAGATGATGCCCAACACAATTTTACCAAAAGTGGCTCCTTTTTTACCGAAATCTGAAGACTGACCTGACATGGTTCTGAATTTAACCCTGCGAAGTTATGAAAAAGGGATCAATTGTCAAAACCGAGCCTTCATTTCAATGATAAAGAAATAATTTTTTCACTGATAGCCAACAAGTTGTGCTCATTATTTGACTTACCGATGATTTGCAGATGCACCCTCTCGTTTTCAAAATCTACCGGAATAGAGATGGCGGGCAAACCGGCGAGGCTGGCAAGTACCGTATATACATCCGAATAATATACCTCCAAAGGGTCATTGGCCTTATAATCAATTGCCCATGGCCCTGAAGCGGTGACTGGCAGAAGTATATAATCGTTATCCTGAAATAGGGTCTCTAATTGGTTTCTAACCCACCGGCGCACTTTTTGTGCCTTGGTGTAATAGGCATCGTAATAACCCTCACTTAGAACAAAGGTGCCCAGCATGATTCGTTTTTTAACCTCCGCACCGAAACCACGGGTCCTTGTTTGAGTGTACATGTGTTCAAGACTTCCGTCTTCTCCCACCCTCAAGCCAAAACGCACGCCATCGTACCTGCTGAGGTTGGAGCTGGCTTCAGCTGTCGTTAAAATATAGTAGGTTGGTACCAGGTAATCCATGCCCTCAAAAGAGGTAAGGGTCAAATCAAAGGATTCTCCCAACTTCTGTATCAGTCGATAACATTGTTGAGTATAGGAATTGGACGCTGGAAAAAAATCAGCAAGGGTAGCCAATCGGGCTGCACTTACAGGGCTTTCTGCAGCCTCCGCAGCTGTTGAAACAGTGGAATCAAAATCATCGGCTCCTCTGCAAATATCATAAGCAAGCCGGATGAGAGACGGATCCCTTGCTATAAATCCCAGCTGGTCAAAGGAAGAAGCATAGGCAATCAGTCCATGCCTGGAAATTTTACCGTAGCCGGGCTTAAAACCCGTTAAACCACAAAAAGCTGCCGGTTGTCTGATACTTCCGCCTGTATCGGTACCAATGGCCAATTGACAAGCCCCTATCTGCACAGAAACTGCGGCGCCTCCGCTCGACCCCCCTGCCACTTTATCTGCAGCATCTCCGTTTCTCACGGCACCATAAATCGTGTGGGTGTTGGCAGAGCCCATGCCAAATTCATCACAATTGGTGGTACCGATGATGATGGCATCTTCTGCTTCCAATCGTTCTACGGCGGTGGCGCTAAATGGACTTACATAGCCCTTTAAAATGGCAGATGCCGCACTTACCGGTCGGTCTGCTATACATATATTGTCTTTCACCGATATGATAATCCCATATAGCTTTCCAGGCTTTTTACCTTGGGCAATGGCCGTTTCGATCTTGTGGGCAGCTGCGAGAGCTCCATCCTTAAAGAGGTGGACAAAGGCATTGAGATGGGCCGATTGTTCTGCTATTTCCAGGTGCTGTTGTACCCAAGCAGTGAGACTTAGTCCCTCAGGTTTGGTATTTTTCATAAATGTTGGACTGTTGTTCATGCGCCTTTTATGAGGTTGATCAATTCCTCAATGGTTACAGCCTGCTGTTCTCCGCTGACCATGTTTTTGAGCATGATGGTTTGGGTATTGATCTCATTTTCACCAATGATTGCTGCATAAGGAATGCCTCTGTTATTGGTATAATTCATTTGTTTTTTCATTTGCCTGGCTTCCGGATAAACATCACAGGCCAGACCTGCCGCTCTGACTTTGGCTGCATGGTTAAAGGCATGCCGAATTCCTACTTCATCAAAACAAAGGAAAATCAGTCTTACGGCTTCATCCACTTCTTTCGGAAAGCCATTGAGTTCATTAAGCACATCATAGATACGTTCTGCTCCCAGTGAAACACCCACCCCTGAAACCCCGGGCAGGCCAAAGGCGCCGGTTAGATTGTCATACCTTCCTCCACCACCAATCGAACCCATTTTGATATCGGGATGAATATCCACATCAACTTTTACCTCAAAAATACACCCTGTATAATAGCTAAGACCTCTTGCCAGACTAATGTCAAAGACCAAATCGTGGACCTCGCCGTTTCTGAGAAAATCAAAAACCGTATTCACTTCCTCTAGCCCTTTCTGACCTGATTCACTTTTTGCAAAATCTGCATGAGCACTCAATTCAGAAAGTTGACGGATGGATAAGATATCAAGAATGGTGCGAATCTGGCCTTCGTCCATTCCCTTGGCAAGCAATTCACGACTCACACCTTCTTCTCCTATTTTATCCAATTTATCAATGGCAACCGTCATATCCACAAAACGATCGGCTACTCCTGCAGCTTCAGCAATACCATATAAGATTTTGCGGTTGTTGATCAGGATTTTAACACCTATACCAAGGCGTTTAAAAATTTCATGGTAGATGGAAACCAATTCTGCTTCATAAAGCAGTGACTCACTTCCTACTACATCAACATCACACTGGAAAAATTCCTGGTATCTTCCCTTTTGAGGCTTGTCAGCCCTCCACACCGGTTGGATCTGGTATCTCTTGAAGGGGAGTTGGATTTCATTCTGATTCATCACAACAAATCGGGCAAAGGGTACTGTCAGGTCGTAACGAAGGCCTCTCTTAGAAATAGATCTTACAAGGGCATTGGAGTCGCGTTGATCCAGTGCATCTGCATTGGCATCTTTCAGGTAATCCCCATTGTTTAAAACTTTGAACAAAAGCTTGTCGCCCTCATCGCCGTACTTACCCAACAAGGTATCGAGGGCTTCCATGGCAGGAGTTTCGATGGGTAAAAAACCATATTTGCGAAATACCTCTTCTACGATGCCAAAGATGTATTTTCTGCGGTTTACCTCACCCGGTAAAAAATCTCTTGTGCCCTTGGGCAGTGCCGGTTTTGCCATATAATTCTGATGATTTTGGTGCAAATATAAGGATTTTTCGTGGGAGTAGACAGGTGATCAGGCCTCACTGTTGCGGTATTCCAAAGGAGTCTTACCAAAGTATTTTTTAAAAACACTCCCAAAATAAGAGGGATCTGAAAACCCATAGCGGTAGGCTATTTCAGCAATGGTCTCCTGGCTATTGACGATGTGTTGTCCTGCTTTTTCCAGCTTTAAAATAGTAATGAACTGCAAAGGACTCAGGCCCGTTTCTGCCTTACACATGCGCTGAAGCTGACGCACACTTTTGTTCACAAAGGCTGCCAGATCTGCAATGGCAATGTCATCAGAAAGATGATTTTCAACGTATTGTTTAATCTTAAAAGCTACCTCCCCTTCTTCCGTTTTAGACATGGGCAGATGGTCATTCTGACTTTGATCCATGGATTGCTGATCGCCGTGAACTGGATTCAGAAGATTAAATTCCGCTCTGCTGGGCAAAGACTTGAGGTATTGGATTTTTTGATACTGAGTAATAATTGCATATATCATTACGGCCAAAAGCATGGCCATCAAAACCAGAAAAAGAACCGGTAGCCGGGCCAGTGCATTTTGCACCTGATACCACCAGCCTGGTGTGCCTACCAGCGTGAAGGTGGGCCAATGTTGCGGAAAGCCAAAATCATTCTTCCCGGTTATACTGGTATATTGAAGGACAGCTGGATGGAAATCAACAGGCCACTTTCTGATATTGGAGAGCGTGTCTACGTCATCAAAACAAAGGTCCATTTTGAGTTTTGTCCCTTCAGTTGGCACGATGCCAACTGCACTCCAGGGAATGGCTATTTCCATAAAATAACCCTCATCCAGATCAGTACTGTCATTACAAGTGCCTCGAAGGACAGTGGCGGCATAAAATACAATGTTGGTACCCTCATAGTCTTTGGGCACCCTTGCTCCATCTTGCATCATCCATTTATTGCCCTTAAAAACCGTTTTCTGCCCTTTTATGTCAACCAAAAATTGATAATCATTCAGATCCATTGATGATTTACTATCTGCTTTGGCATCGAGGTAGACTTCAAGAGCATCATTAAAATACAACTTTGGGTTGTCATTGCCCAACTCATTGATGGCCAGAAAATGGTCTTCAACATCCGCCGCTAAATACAGGTAGTCATGGTCCCATTGCCAACCGTATTTCACCTTCATTTCTTGTTCAATTCCACGCATTATTGGGAGGGATTGGGTTAGCGACCATTCTTCTGCCCTACCGTCAATCTTTATCACCGTTTGGGTGTGTGGAAGATCAAATGCCATTTGTGCGTGACCGAGGTAGCTAAAAACCAAAAATGCTGCCCAAAAGGCTAGTCCTTTTTTATGATTCACTCCTGTAAAGCCCGATTTTTGCATGGTACAAAGGTACAACAGGAAAATGGGTGAAAAAAGAAAAATAAATATATTTATTATTGACAATCAATATTTTAAGTAATTTATTAAACCTTTTAATTCATCTGCAGTTCCAATTTAGTTCCCAAAAACCGGGTTAAAACGGCAAAAATGTCAGCTCAATCGGCTATGACACAAATGTGACAAAAGGCTATCACGCTTAATTGTAATTTTGCACTTCGTTTTATTTATGATCGACAACTATAAGGTTATTACATTCACCCACCACGTGGTAGAAATTGCCGAAATAGGCAATTACCAGATTGTGGAGTCAGCAGATGGACTGGGCACCCAAAGGGTTAAGAACGCACTTGGCCTTGAGGAATTTATGTACCTCAGTACCTGTAATCGGGTAACCTATATTTTTTATACCCATCAGGAAGTAGATATTGATTTTATCACCCGACTGCTGAAAGAAGCCAATCCCGGTCTAACCGATGAGGGCTTGGATCGGATAGAGCGCCATGTTAGCTTATACGAGGGAGTTGAAGCCATTCAGCATATTTTTGAAGTAGCCGGATCAATTGATTCTTTGGTGGTAGGTGAGAGTGAGATTTTCAGGCAATTCAGGGCAGCCTACCAGCAAGCATTAGAGGCAGGACATACCGGCGACAATTTGCGTTTGCTCGAAATTATGGCGGTTCAGGTAGCCAAACACATCTATTCGCATACCCGGATCAATGAAAAACCACTCTCAATAGCAGCCCTTGCCGGTCAGAGCATCCTCGGAGCCTTTACCTCGCAGGATGCATGTATTGCACTGGTGGGAGCGGGAGAAACCAATACCCTGGTAGCCCGATTTTTACACAAACACGGATATCACAAGCTGTTGATTTTCAACAGAAGCATCGATAAAGCCATCCATCTGGCAGAAGAGGTTGGAGGTAAGGCCTTTGGGCTGGATGCCCTGACCCGCATCGAAAATTTTGATGCCCTGGTAGTCTGTACTTCTTCTCAGCAACCTATTGTGACCCCAAATCTATGGCAACAATGGCCCACCCAAAATAAAAAAACCTACCTCCTGGTCGATCTGGCAGTACCTGCCAATGTAGACGCAGGAGTGATGAGCTTGCCCAATGTAAATTATGTCAATATCGATCAGTTGCGCGAACTGGCTGACCGCAACCTCAACTTCCGTCGACAGGAAATATCGATCGCCAAAACCATTGTTGACGAGGCCGTAGAGCAGTTTAAAACCTTGTACATGGAGCGCCAGGTGGAGCTTGCCCTGTCAGCCCTGCCTGAGGAAGTAAAAAAAGTGAAAGAAAAGATCACCTCTGAAGTATTTCGCCACAAACTGGATCTTTTTAGTGCGGAGCAAAAAGAGGTTATCGATGAAATTTTGACCTATATGGAGTCAAAATGCATTGGAATACCCATGAAACTTGCCAAAAAAACCATCAAATTTTAAGTTTCGGGAACATTGTGCATTTTACAACGTTTGTAAATTATTGCCCCGATTCCAACAAAACCTATTATGCAACAGGCTAAAAAGAAAGTTGACTTCAATGTATTGTGGAAGGTCATTGCCATGGCCAAGCCTTACAATAGGTTGTTTGTTACCTGCATGGTCCTTGCCGTTTTGCTGGCCCCTATCAGCAGCTTCCTGCCTTACATCGTTAAAACCATCGTTGATGAGTACATAGTAGCCAATGATTTTAATGGCCTCTTACTCATGTGTGGTTTGTTTTTTGTGGTGCTGTTGGCTAATGTCATCATGCGGTATTACTTCCTTTTTCTTCTGGCCGAATTGGGACAAAATGTACTGCGCGATCTAAGGGTAAAGGTTTTTAAACACATTACCCAACTCAGGCTCCGATATTTTGACCAAACGCCCATTGGAACCTCTACCACCAGGACCATCAACGATATTTCGGCCATCAATGAAGTATTTACCCAGGGCGTAATAACCATTCTGGCAGATCTGCTGGCCGTACTCACGGTGCTTGGCATCATGTTTTATACCAGTTGGCGACTCACCCTCATCAGTTTGGCGACGCTGCCCTTATTGGTTTGGGCTACTTACATTTTTAGTAAAAAAGTAAAAGATTCTTACGAGCGCGTGAGGACCAACCTGGCCAAAATGAATGCTTTTTTACAAGAGCGCATTACAGGCATGCGAATCGTGCAGATTTTTAATGCCCAAAAACAAGAGAGTGATAAATTCAGGACCATCAACAGGGATTATACCTCTGCCAACCTGGATTCCGTGCTTTATTATTCCATATTTTTTCCGGTAGTAGAGTTGATTTCAGCCTTTTCACTGGCCTTGATGGTATGGATCGGCGCCGGATCTTATCTCGAAGGCAGCGTAAGTTTTGGAGCGCTGGTAGCCTTTCCTCTTTACCTGGATCTTTTGTTCCGTCCGGTGCGCATGGCTGCTGATAAATTCAATACCCTGCAGATGGGTCTCGTAGCTGCAGAGAGGGTATTTAAACTCATCGAAAGCGACGAAGTAATTCCCAATGAGGGAAGCTTAAAAAAAGAACACTTGCGCGGAAAGGTGGCCTTCAAAAATGTACATTTTGCCTATGATGAAGAAAACTTTATCCTGCACGATCTCAATTTTACCATTGAGCCCGGCCAGACCATGGCCCTGGTAGGAAGTACAGGATCCGGCAAAAGCACCATCATCAATATCATGAACCGTTTTTATGATATCCAGAAAGGTCAGATCTTACTGGACGATGTTGATATTCGTGATTACGAATTAAGTGCGCTTCGCAAACGAATCGCCATTGTGCTACAGGATGTATTTTTATTTGACGGCACCGTCTATGAAAACATCACTTTAAAAGACAGTAGCATACCTATGGAGAAGGTGATCGAAGCAGCTAAAAAAATTGGGGCTGATGATTACATTACCCGTTTGCCCGACGGCTACCAATTTATGGTTACCGAGCGGGGATCCAATTTGTCAGTAGGACAACGACAGTTAATCTCTTTTGTCAGAGCATTGGTGGTAGATCCCGATATCCTCATTCTGGATGAAGCTACCAGCAGCATAGATACAGAGACTGAAATGGTGATCCAGCACGCCATTGAAAAATTGATTGAAAAAAGAAGCAGCATCATCATTGCCCACCGATTGTCAACCATCCGGCATGCTGATTTTATACTGGTTATGGACCAGGGCAAGGCAGTGGAGTCCGGCAGTCATGAAGCTTTGCTGGAAAAAGAAAACGGCAGATACAGAGAATTGTATGAAATGCAGGACGCCGCCATCGTTTCCTCATCGGAAATATGACGTCACTCATCGAAAAATGCCTTTATATTTGACTTTTTTCAGGATATATTTGTTTTTCAATTAAAAAGAATGACTGTTTATAAAGAATTTAATTTTGGTGGGAACCAACGTCCGATGGGCAATTTTGGCCCAATAATCGGACTCATTATCTTCCTTGTACTTGCTTATTTTGTTATCAAGGGCTTATTTACCGTATTGGCCATTGCAGCTCCCTTTTTATTGTTGGCAGCAGCCATCATCGACTATACCGTTATTATCGACTACGCCAGGTTTATTTATAAAATGCTCAAAGAGAATCCTATTTTTGGCCTGGTTGCCATTGTTTTGACCATAGTTGGCTATCCGGTGGTGTTTGGCTACCTTTTTGCCAAGGCATGGATGCGAAGAAGGGTGAAAAAATATGCTGAAAAAGTAGAAAATGAGCAGAATCGTTACGACGATTATACCATTGTCAAAGAAGAAAAAGAAGAAGAGGCCGACTTTCTCATTTTGCCAAAAGTTGAAAAACCGGTAGAGGTTAAAAAAGACCCGGCCAGTTCAGAATATGACAATCTGTTTAAATAATAAAAACAGATTTCAATAAGGGCATTTTTATTGGGTTCTAATTTCGATTTCTTCACTAAAATCGCTTTGCCAACCCCTTTCATCCGAACCTTTGATCCGGTATTTGATAATATCCCCTCTGCGGTAAGGAAGGTCTGTAAAAAATGTCTCTTTATCTACGACTTTGTAAGTAACATAGGGTTTGCCATTGACTGATCGGTAAACGACAGTTTTTTCCGAGGCCGAAGATGGTTTCCAAGACAAGGTGATCCGTCGCTTCAACGTGTCAATCTGCCATCTAAATTGTTGGGGAGCAGGCAGTTTTTTATCTTCAAAAGCTTTCAAGGTGAGGGTTGATATAGAGGGAGATGTTAAGCCCGCATCATCAATGGCGTAGAGTGTATATTCGTATTCTTTTCCCGGATTTACCTTCTTATCCTTAAAACTTGCTGAAGAGGGGCGTGAAGCACATCTATACACTTCCGTAAAGTCTTTTTCTCCAACTCCCCGCCTCATCAACACATTGGCTTTAACATCGTGAGAACCGCTGTTGGCCCATTGCAGACTGATTCCTTCTTTATCTGAAAAACTACGCTGAAAAACAGGTGAAGTGGGAGCCACCTTGTCTGGCTTATTAAGGGTTAGAATTTCAGAATAAGTTGAATAGTTGAATCTGTGGTCAATGGCTACCAACTTATAGTGAATTTGTTCAGTTAGCACATTGAGAGGAAGGGTATCTCTCCAAAATGTATCCTGAAGAGGTCTGTCAGTACGGTTGATAAAAGTATGCCTCAGGTTATTGGAATAATGCACAAAATAGCCCCTTAGATCCGCTTCACTGCCCATTCTCCATCTTACCGTCACCACACCATTGGTATCAATGGTACCTTCGAGACCCACGGGTGGCATGGGAGCAATGCTGTCAATGATGGTGCCGTACTGAGGCATGCTCACATTGACATTGTTTTCTAGGTCAAACACGGCTATCCAGTAGTAATTATTAATGTTTTCATTACAGGTGGAATCAATAAACGACCGCATATTTCCGGGCAACATTTTAGGGGTAATTTCTACAAATTCCTTTTGCTCTTCATTGCTCTTTGAGATTCGAAAACCTTTGATATCCCGGTCTGCATCTCTTACCATCCAGCTGATTTTCATCATGCCCTTACCCAGATAATCCAATTGTACATCGTATGGTGCTTCAGGTGCTGTGCGGTCCCTGCCCATTGCTTTCACGGCATCCGATAAAGGGCCTTTGGTAGCAAAGGAGGTGAGACCCTGAACCTTATATTGGTAGGCAATATAATTGGCCTGAACAGAATCCTTAAAGGTAAATGCTTCTGCATCTTTATAAGCAACATAGGCCACCGGTCTAGGAGTGATTAACTGCCAGCTCAATCCTTCATCTGAAGAACGATAAACATGAAAGGCTGAATAATAATTTTTGTAGTAGCTGCGATTCCATTTAAAAGCGATGGCCTTTTCGCCTTCACTTATGTCGGTAATTTCAATTTTTGGATAAGATTCTTCGCTTGTCTGGGCCGGAGCCAGAGCTATGGATGTGGTATCTGCCAGAGATGTCAGTTTATAGACATAAGAATTGTCCTTCAATACCGAATTGTCTTCAAACCTCAAGGCAGAGGCCAAAGCGGCTTCTCTGCTGAATTCACAGGCAAGCAAACAAGCGGAGTGTAGATTGGTGAGTTGGTCACTCATACTCATAAAGTTGTCAGGAGTCATAGCTTGTTGAGGCGCTGTACCATGAATGGCCTGACCAGCCACCATAAGCATGGTATCCGTTGGGATTTCTGCTACCTTTTTTTTCCACTCATCCAGAGATAGTGGTTTCCATACCGATGCCAGGACCTCCCATTTCAAGGTCGATTCTGAATTCGATTTGATAGCCCTTTCAATTTTATATCCATGGTAATTGTTGAGTCGCCAATCTCCTGATGATTGAGGTGCCCATCGCAAAATCACACCGGTACCCTCAAAATAGGCCGCCGTCATGACCAATGGAGAGCGCATAGAATCCTGACGAAGCGGGTCTTGTGCACTGGATGCCAATATTGTCAAACAAACAAAAGATATTGTAATCGTATATGTTTTAAAATTTGCCATGCTACCTATTTAAATTCTGAAAGCCAGAGGCCCAAGTGAACCCAATACATCATTTCCATTCTCATCAGGGTAAATATACTGTATGCCAAATACCTGAACACCTTTGGTCCAATTCATATACCTTATCTGATCCAGGATTCTGCTCCTGTTTTCATGTTCATCAAAAAAACTTTTCTGTGCCGGAGTCATAAGATCGTAAGTAGTAATCAATGACGAACCTACGGAGCTCCTAATGGTGGTAAGTGAATTGGCAAAAATAACAGCCTCCCTTCGCAGTTGTTTATAGTGCTCTGTGCCCGCAACTGTAGGTTCATACCTTAAAATTGTTTTGGTTCTCCCTGCAACAAAAGAAGCCATGCCCATGATGGGTGTCCCGGCAAATGAAGGCATATTCCCAATTGCTCCGGGTACCCCTACACCAACGTAAGAGGAAAAGGCAGAATTAATCTGATCTTGTGTAAGTGGAGCTCTTCTAAAAGAATTGCTGGCAAAACCGGTACTGCTATCGTAGAGGTTGAAACCACTGATGGGCATAAAATTAGGACAGAGTACCGATGATCCCGGATTGGAATTGCCTGTTCGTCTGATGATGTCTGCTCTTTCCAACATCATACGACTATAATTTTGGGTAATACGTCTGTTTGCTATTTCCCGGAGATAACTATTGATGGGTATAGGTGTGGTAGCCGTTGAACCATCCAGGCTTTCTGGAATAGGTTGAAGGAAAAATTTTAATCTGGGTGTGAAGGTTTTATTGGATTGAGGTACTACTTTAAAAGATTCAGCATCTACCCATTCAAAACTCTCATCCATGTTTTTTTCTATCTTGCCCAGCTCATAGCCAAAGTTGATTTTACTAAATGTCCAGTCTGGTTGTTCTGCCTGGATTTTTTCAGTTAAACGATTGAATTTTGAGGTTTTAAAATAATAAGAATAAATTTCTCTTTCGTATTGATTGACTCTACCCCCTGGGAGGTTGATCCTCTTGTATTGGTTGGAATTAATGGTATTACTCCCCACAACCGCTGAAAAATTGATTATTTGTAAGGAAGTAATGATGCGAGAAGGTACCATCACGGTGCTGGTCACCGCAGCAGATAACATTGGATTAGTGCCTGAAGAGGCCGCCCCAGGTATGGGTGTGTCTTTGCGTATGATTTGAACACAATAAAGTTTTTCATTCACCAATTGATTCGTTTGAAAAATGGCACCAATTTGTCCCCTCATAATGCGCACGGGTGTTTGGAAAGATTGATTATCTTCATCGGTAAATCGCGCATAAAAAGTAGTGACCACACTGCTTACATCACCCTCGGCAAAAAATCCATTATTGGCCCTTTTGCACCTAACATATCCCTCATTGGCTCTGTGTTCTCCCTTTAAAAAATGCTGTTGGCGGATGTAGGGGTAAGTAAAGGACAGGTTTTCGTCCAAAATCCTATCAGGTTCGTTGCCCGTGGTAAATTCATGGATTCGCTCTTCTCTGAAAAGCCGGCCGGCTGTAGTGAGATCGCGACCGTTTTCCCGGATTCTGGCTTCTACCCTGATCGTGTGCAGCGAGTTGGCCTGCAATACATTGATGGGTGCAAAATCGTATACACGATTTTCTTCTATCCAATTACCGTTGCCAGGTAAAATTGCAGAACTACCCGATTTTTTAAGTTCAAAAGCATACATGTATGGTTGTAATCTTCTGATAACCGGAGGATCTGTAGAAGAAACATATTCTTCAATTTCAAAGACCCGGTTCATTTCCATTGAAAATGCTGCGGATGCATTGGTATATACGGATACATCGGTAGCCCCATTTGCGGGTTGTACATCCTGGATCAGATTGAAGCCTGCAAAGGGATTTCCGGTCACAGGCAAACATACGGTGCCTGCTTCAAATACAAAACTGCACCTGCCTTCTGCCAACCCATCACAAACGTTGTAGTAAAAACTACCCCTGCCCGAAACCCACTCCGGATTGGGCAGACCTCCTTTTAAAATCATTGCGGCACTGGCTTCAAAAATGGTGGCCTTAATTTCTGTGACAAAAAGATTGACTTTGATTCCAAATGCACCTTCAATGCCTGCATAAAACTGGCCGGTAGCATACCAACCATCGATGCCCGGAACCCTGTCTGACCCTGCACATCTGCGATCTGTTTCGGGGGTGGCGTGCGTTACATTAATATCACATCCCATCACGGCTCCCAGGTTAAAAAAGAATGGGAAAAATTCTATGTCTCCGGTACTCATGGCCATTGACATCCCGAAAGCAAAGCCTGTTCCCAAAGGAAGAGGTGGTCTTGGCTGTCCTTCCATCACCGAATTCACATCGCCGTCGAGACTGGTAAAATCAGATTCTGAGCCTAAACCCCTTTCAAAAATTCTCACAAATTCTGCATCTGGTTCCGGCATGGTAACCGGTATGTCGTGGCCAATCATCATATAATTGGTGACCCGCATCAATTCAATATCACCCAGTCCCAATCTTACTCCGCATCTATTGGTTGGATTGCCCATATGGAAGTACCACTTATCGGGGCCCGCATAAAAGTTGGCCCAAACCATGGCATTTTCAGCGGTCCACCCGGGAGGAGGATTGGGAATAGTGCCCAAGCCGGTCAATACAGGGAAGTCATAAGGCACTTTCACTTTTACAAAAAACTGACCGTTAAAAGTAACAGGGCCGCCAGGTGGAAGATTGAGGGTCATGCCAACATAACCGGCAACCGGGCTGTTTCCTGCCCTTCCCACTGTTGATACCGAAATACCATCTGTCATTACGCGGAATGATCCTTTTAAGTCAAGCAGCGTAAGTCCGTGTCTGAAGCTAAATTCTGCCAACAATTGAACATCGAGGTTGTAAGCTTTTCCATTGTCATTAGAGCCAAGGATGACTTTAAATTTTAAGCCGAGGTCGGTATCAAAATAAGGCTCATAGCGAACACCAGAAGGGGCTCTTGGTCCTCCGGCAGCTGCCATCACGGTTGAACCCGAAGGCAGATCATTGGTCATGCGCATGTGATGATAAAAACCACCACCCAATCCATATAGAGACACACCGGAGAAAAGGGTAATACCCGGAGATAAAACGACGGTACCGTCTACATAAAAATAAGAGTACCACTCTGCGGTATTGTACACCAGGGCACCTGCCTGTTTTCTGCAGCCAAAATCAGCATTGATGTCGATTCCCACATCTACTCCCAATTTCATTTCCAGGGTTAGTCCTCCTCTTACACCCTCATCAATGGCGGTTTTGTAAAATTCCAGATACCCGGATAGTTTTATGTCAGAGGCTTCAATATCGAGATCGATACGGTCCAGGTTTACCCCGGTGAGATCAAAACGCTGCGGAGATGTCATCAAATCCATGTCGACCAACAAAGAAATTTTGGCTGCTGCTGAAAAACCTCCATCACCACCTGTTAGGGTTAGGCGGGGCTGAATGGTGATCCTGTCATTCGAAAAACTAAAATGATCCAGTCCAATGGGAAAGCCAGACATGGTAGATTCACTCTCTTCACTAAGTACCATCCAATCGGGATACATTTCATCTTCATAGTGGTGGCCTCCCCCTCCCGATGATGGTCCGCGTGACATACCCTCCATACCGGTGAGCGAAAAAGCAAAATCTGTGGTATCAAAACCGGTCTCTGAATTGAGTCTAAGGTTTTCAATGACGATCTGTGGCAAACGTACGGATGAAGGCATGGTCTGGCCCGAAGGCAGATTACTATTTCCAATGCCCAGGCTGGCGCAAAGGTTGGCTTCGATAAAATTTTCACTTCCTAATGATGCCCTAATGTAACTGTCATTTCTGATGACTGCCTGCGCCATCGAGATCGGAATTCTTATGTTGTCAACGGGTCTTACAGACATTACAAAATTAAAAGAATCTCTACGATGCTGTAATTCGGCCTGATATAACAGGTACTGTGTTTCTTCAGCAATGGGCAAACCAATTTTACCATTGAAGCCTGCTCTGCGGAAGTTGTTTTGCAGGATGTCAAAATAAATGGTATCCAGTGAAACAGCCCAGCCATTGAAATTGCCATCACCATCCCAGCGCAATACATTTTCTGCTCTCGCACTAAAGGTGATACCGGTGTTGTCAATAAACATGTTTCTTAAAGCAAACGTCAGGCGATTGCGATCAGGTCCCTGCAATCTTTCGGGAGTTCTTACCGAAAGTTCTTCCATAAAAAAACCCTTCCAGGTATTTCGCATGCTATCCTCTGAAATGGATGCATGTTCGTAATGGGCTGGTAAAGCCGTGTCAAAACCCGTTGGATTTTCTAAATCAGAAATATCTATCCATACATTGTGTCCGGGTTGAAAGCCCCAGCCTTCAGCTCCGGGAAGTTGAAAGGCATCCATGTCAATCCTAACCATGACATGGCCACCATTGACGAACCTACCACCAAAACGAGCTTCAACATTGCCTGTTGGTAAAATTTGTCCACTTGCACTTTCCGGAAGCATCCAATCTCTGGTAAACCTTACTGCACCCACCAGGTTGAGCGCTCTGAAACCATTGCAGTCCCATTCCACCGAAGTGATATTACGCGGATCTGATGCACCTTCCGCTCCTTTGATTCTAAACTCATTGCCATTTCCCATAGGGAGTACCTGGTCCTGGGGCAGGTACAAACGCACATCATTGCCAAAGCCATTGGTGGTTATACATGCCTGTGCCCCCAAAGAAACAAAGCCATTGACAACTTCCAGATTGGGAATTTTAATGTTGACCACCATGTCCATGGAGGCAGAATCTTTGAGAATTCTTACATTAGTAATCCCTATTATTATTTTAGTTCCTGATATTTCTTTGTCTATGCCAATGGGTAAGGATACAGTTGAACCGGATGACAATAAGCTCAACAATTTACCTCCTGTTTCCAGTCCTGCCTCCATGGCATCTGCGGCTGTTTCATCCATGCTTAGCAACCTGCCCAGTGTAGAGATATGTTCGCTCATAGGAATGGCTGTTTCGATAACAGGCGTAATGGTGCCTGCGATCATCTGGCGGGAAGCATTGATTTGAATGCCGGTAAAACTTATTCTTATTTTGACATTGTTCAGAAAAGGTAAAGTTACCGTTCCTGTACCACTGCCTGCACCCTCCAGATGGTCAACGGCAATGGTAAAACCGGCTGCCGTAAATGTACTCGTTTCTGTTATGCTTCCACTGGGTGTAATGCTAGTAATGGCAGGGAAGGTACATGGAGATGCACACTCACCTTCATCACTTTCTTCTTCAACAACTGGCTCAGACTCTACATCGATGGTAAACTCTCTGATGCTACTGCTGTGGTAAAAGGCATCATTGGTTATATACAATTTATCACTGCTGCCTCCTACCTGCATGGCCGTCAAATCAGCGTCAGGGTCCTTCAACCACACTACCCTGTAATAATAGGTGCCCTCTTCCGAAAAAGAGCGGGTCTTTTCGTTCACAATGTAAATACCCGACATCAATTCTTCTACAGAGCTAAAATGGGTAGCATTGATGGATTCAGTATTAGCGATTACAATGTCATCTCTGTTAAAATCTCTTGTGCGGGATACCTGCATGACCCATCTTTCATTGACTTCTCCGTAATAAGCGGCATCTTCTATCGTTCTTCCATGCATCCTCAAAAGGTAAAATACATCTGGAAAACTGTTTAAGGGCAGGGCTCCATTGTCCCACCTGAATACTACATCGCCCGGTGGCAGGGTATCCTGGTTTTCGGGGACCATCAATCCAGGCTTCGGCATGCCACTTACAAAGGTGTTGCTTAGGTTGTAACTAAAGGTACTGCCTGATCGATTGCGCATGCTGGCTGTAATATTGGCTGTGTACGACTTGCTCCTTTCAAAAGATGGGGTCAGCCAGGTGTCATTGACCATAAACATGCTGGCTCTTTCTTCATTGGCAGTCGTTACCCCTCTGTCTAGTAAGTACTGAAGCGGGCCGCCGGGTCCCCATCGCAGATCATCGCTCCTGTTGTAAATTTCAGAGGAACTAACATTGTTGCGCAGAGACACTTCATAGTTCAATCGCTGATAATCGGCACAGTAAGGGTTAAACTTGATGATGAGCGGCATGACTGAATAGGGAATTGTATCTCCATCAGACGGAAAGTAAAAATCGCAAACAGGAGAGGCGCAGTCTTGGGTTTCAGCTTCTTCTTCAATACAGGTATAAGCCAGATCCTCTTCGTTGTCCTCCTCTTCCTGGTGGAAGAAAAAGTGTACAATGTTGCTATTGCCCCTGTCTAAAAACATAAGGCTGCCATCAGGATCAAAGGCAGTTACATAACATACATACTCATGACCTTCCACCAATTGCACATCGGTAAAAGGATTGATGCTCAACATCGTATTTGGGGTCTCCTGCTGATAGGTTCCGGAGAGATTGAGGTCGTAGATTTCATCAATGTAAAAGCCCAAATCGTTGAGTGTTGCATCAATCAGATTTAAGCGATACCGGATCCGGGCACGATCCATTGGATTCAGGCCGCTGATGTCGTGTTGCCACACCACATTCAAAATGGAGTTGACATTTTCATCGTTTTCGGGCATAACAATTTGAGGTCGCTCAATATAAGTTACCGTAAAATTAGCACAGCCCGATGAAGGATCAGAGATGAGCTGTTCTGCTTCGTTATAGGCAAAAAAGCACAGTGTATAGTTTCCCTCGGGCAAAACATGATTGAGCGAAATGGCTTCCAGTTGTTCTGCACTGAGGTTGTTGGTATTTTCGATGCCACCGGTAGTACTGCCCAACTCAGAAATCTGATTGCCCGTAAAAAGTAAGGTTTGGCCGGGACTGATGGCTATGGGTGCTCCCAGGTATTGAATATTGGCCTCGATGCCAGCAGGCCCTGTTATGGTAGCTGTAAACCTGAAGTTATAGGGAGTAGCGGTTGTATTGGTGATGTTGATATACACATTAGATAAATCATCAAGATAGTAATCCAGGTCCGTTGGGTAAGGTGGATTGATAACCGTGTTTATGGATAATTGCGCATTCAAAACAGAGAACGCTGAGTTTAAACCCAAAAAGAGTATAGCAACTAGGTATTTAAGACTTTTTACCATCTTTTGCCGATTGAAAAAATGAATAAATCAAATTGACCGACCAACGAAGTTCTCTGTATTTAACTGCATTGATGGTTGCCCTGTCTAACCATGATGTGGTAAACTGAAAGCTGGAGGATCTGTTGAACGCAAGACCCGATTGAAAAGAAATATTAGCACTGTGGCCATCACCATCTTCGTTCCAGGTGAGGTAATAGTATCCTGAATTGATGGAAAAAAATAGTTTGGATTTTTCCCACCTCTTTCTAACCGTAATATTGCCTCCCAACCTACCGGTATTTCGAAGGTTAAATGATTCGCTGGCCTTCATCAGGGTAAGACCATAACCCCATTTAGTAATCGTATGATCATAGGACCAGCTACCTGAAATAGTGGTAATGTTGCCATCCCTGTTTTCTATTTCTACCGGACTCACATCTGTAATGGCACTTCTATTGTAGTTGATGGTAAATTGCTGCCGGTTCTTTTTTCCACTTATGCGATAAAACGGAGTTATGCTCGTAATGGCAGTTTGTTGAATGAGTCTAAATGAATCATTGACCATGGCAAAGCCCGGAGTCTGATCGATGGAATAATTGGAATACATCAATTGCAAGCCCCCATTTTTGATGGGTAGGATGCTTGCGTTGAGGTGCATGATGTTGCGCGTTGAGGTATTTTTACGCACATTTTTTACATTGTTGAGCTGAATGCCATAACTACCCTGAAAAGTGAATTTCTGATCAAATAGTCGAAGACCTCCGTTGACCGTATAATTTCTAACATCATCAATGACGTAGTGCATACCAAAGCTGGAATAATTGGGATCGATGTGTTTAAATTTAAATCCCAGGTCAAACGTTTTTTGCATCATCCTGAATGATGCATCGTAGGCCAGATTAACCCGGGTAGTTGCATTGGTAGTGAGGTAAGGATGAAGTACCCGCATCACATCCTGAGATCTTTTGTCCTGGAGGGTATCGGTTCTTCCCAGTTGGTTGTTGGTTACTGCAGAAAGATCACCATTCAATTCCAGGAAAAAATATTTCATAAAGGGCATGCTCAGACGGCTACCCAGCACGAGATTTTCTGCAGGAGGCAGCAGGGTTTTAAAAATATCAGCAGAGGGATCGTTTCCATAGCTGTCTTTCACTTTCAGATAATAAACATCTAAAAATCTGCGACTGGAACCCACACCGATTTTGATGCCGTGGGCCTTCCTTTTGTAGTCTCTGACCAGATGGGCATAGTAAGCCAGAGAATCGAGATTGTAGTTGGGGGTCTGAATGTTGCCATACATAGCCGACAGTCTGAAAATGCCCGGGTTGAGCTCGAGTCCGGCTCCTAAAAATGTAATGCCATTTAACGAGTAGTTGCTAAACTGCATGCTTCGATGTCCTAGATGCAGCCTGGCCCATTTATAAGAAGGGCTGACACCAAATCTGACAAAAGGATTATCAAAGCCGGAAGAAAACTGCCCCGTTCTATAAGTAAGGTGAACCGGTAGGGCGATGCCCGCCAATTCAAGATTTCCTCTTAATGAGGCGACGAAGGAATTGGAGTTAATTTTTAGTGTATCTCTCCATTGGGTATTGGCATTGTATCCTATTGAGAAAGATGCACTTTTCCTAAAAAGATTTCCTTTTCGAAAGGCCATGATGTCCTGGCTCTGGAGGCAAAGCGGAAAAAATATGAAAAGAAACAGCACTCCTCTCAAAGTGGTCATGAACGAGAATTAATATCGTTGACAATGATGTCCATGAGCCATTGGGGAAAACGGGTTGTAGCTCTTAATGGAACAGGCTCCCCTCTTCTCATTCTTGGCCAGTAGGTGCCTTTAAAATAATACATTATGCCCTGGGCAATTACCTCATCATTGCCCCGCGAATCGCCGTGGTAGGAAGCGAGGTAAGTTCTGAAATGATCACTGTGCTCTGACAGCAGGCTTTGAGATAGGCCATACTCCCGGTCAACAAAGTGTCCTATTTCATGCAGGATCGTAAGTATAGGATCCTCCGATCTACGGGTGAAAACTTCAGGATGGAGAATGATGTATTCGTATTCAATGTTTTTGACAAAACACCTGCGCGAGCCACCTCCTACCGTTCCTTCTGCTGTTACATTTTTATTGCCATTCCTAGGATTGCCGATTCTAAAATTTCCGGGTACTGCATCCAGATAAGCCGGAGGCAATACACTCAATATTTCTTCAATTTTCGCTACGGTGGCCCCATTGGCATTAAATATTTTAAATGTCTTTCCCCCCACCACAGTTGTCACCTGGGTTCCCCAACTTGTTTCCACCTCTTCCATTTCACTGTGGTCCGATTTACAAACCGTTCCGGAGCGCCTGCTTAAAAAAATGCAGCAAGGACAACCCCCTGCAACACATTCTTCATTAGTGACTATAGGCCTTGCTGCAGCTGATCTTCCAGACCTGCGGCGGGTAGAAGGGGTTTGTGAAAACAGATCACCCCAGGTAATAAACGCGATGATTATCAAGAGCCATCTCATTGCGCCTACTTATTTTGTTCCAGCACCTTGATTTTTTGTTCGAGGTCCCTGATTTGATTTTGCTGTTCCTGAATGGCCTTGACCAGTACAGGAATTATTTCACTGTAGTTTACTGCATACATATCTTCTCCGCTTGGCGGTGTGCGGCCATCTGTATACGATCTACTAGCTTCCGGCTTGCGCACAACTTCTGGCAATACCTGCTCCAGTTCCTGTGCTAAAAAGCCAAGATGGGTATTTCCATCGTCCTTAATCCAATGGTAAGACACCGGGTTCATCTGCATTACTTTGTTGAGGGCCAATGACAATGGCTGAATGTCTTTTTTGAGTCTTTTATCCGAAGATTGATTGAGACCAGTAGTACACCAGATTTCGCTCCATCTAAATGAGCTGGATCCAAGTTTGGTGACATTGTGATTCTGAGGACCAAATTCGGTGGTAGAATTGTAGTACCCTACATAATTGGTGCCGTTTACACCCAGCATCAGGCTGGTCGAGTTTCCTTCTACATTGCCGCCGGTAGCTCCAAAACGTACCTCGCTGGAAAGAACCCGTACACCGTTGTTTTCAATGCCTCCACTTACATTGACCCATGGATTGGAATCATTGTCGGGTGCAGCTTCCCACTGTTGGGTATTGAATGGAAACCACTTCAAAACAAAGCCCTGTGTTGGAGCCCCTGCAGAGACATTTCTACCCTGTAATTGATTGGCATTCCAGATGGCGGTAGTATTGGTTGCACTAATGGTGTTTGAGGCGATGGTAATACCGGTTCCTGCCGTATATGTTCCCGCCGGTCCTGTTGCTCCCTGGGCTCCGGTTGCACCTTGTGGGCCTTGAGCACCCGTTGCACCTTGCGGGCCAGCGGGACCTTGAGGACCCGTTGCACCTTGCGGGCCAGCGGGACCTTGAGGACCCGTTGCACCCTGAGGACCTGCCGGACCCACGGGGCCTGGATCGCCTGTTATGCCTTGGGGGCCCGTTGCACCTTGGGGGCCTGCAGGACCTACTGGGCCTGTATCACCTGTTATACCTTGGGGACCCGTTGCACCTTGGGGGCCTGCGGGACCTACTGGGCCTGGATCGCCTTGTGGACCTTGATTGCCCATACTGCCCTGCGGACCAGCCGGGCCAGTTGCGCCTTGTAAGCCTTGCGGACCCATTGCACCTTGAGGACCTGCGGGGCCAACCGGGCCTGGATCGCCTGGAATGCCTTGCGGACCGGCAGGGCCTTGAATTTGACCAACAGCAACCCACATAGTTCCGTCCCAAACGTAACCTGTGCCTGTATCTTCTGTAATGACCATGTCTCCCACATTGCCCGTATAATCAGGATCTAGTGCCGCTGCATTGGGAATAGAACCTACTATGGTAACACCTGTACCGTCTTTGCCTGCATCCCCTTTGGGTCCTGGAGGACCGGCCGGGCCTACTGGGCCTGTTTCACCTTTTAGGCCTTGAGGTCCCGTAAAAGTACTGTTATTGATTTGCGAATTGCCAATTTCATTATAAGGACCGTTGGCAGTATCACCACATAGTACACTTAAGATTTTAGCACCTCCCTGCCAGTTGATACTGGCTATGTTACCTGTTTCAACAGTGCCACTACCTACCGTAACCGACAAAAACCCATAGTCATCTGTAGAGGGGTTTTGTGTTTCTGCGTATAACAAGGTGCCACTGGTGCTGCCCTCATAAATTTCAAATCTGAGGTGTACAACCGTATTGGCAAGGGCATTGCCACTGGCGTCTCTTACTATCGTTTGATAGTTAAAGCCCTGAGCCTGCAATAACGCCATAGTTATCACACTCATGAGAATGGTGATCCATGCTTTCATGTTTTATAGTTTTATGATTTTTTCAATGTGGATAAGCCTGTTTCGGGAGTCACTGACTTCCAGGATATAAAGCCCAGGCAATAGGTATGACATATCGAAGTAGTTGTTTGTTATTGTTACCTTACATGGGCTGCCCCACAAAGATTTCAGTAACAAGCTGTAGTCTGACACGCCGGAGATTTCAAAATTACAACCGAAGAGGGTTGGATTGGGGTAAACTGCAATTTTATGCACGGTTGAGGTTTCTTTCACTCCCGTGATGACATCGCCGCCGGTCAATGGGGTTCCAAATTCATAACCACCGCAGCTACCAGAGATGGATAAAAGACTTCCTGTAATCGATTGGAAAGTATTACCACCACAAGTACCCACCTGATAAGAGGTAGAAGGTAAAGGGCTAAGCTTACATTGCGCCCGCAGGCAAGACAGTGGAACTGTCACTAACAACAGCAAGCTCAAAAATAATAGTTGGATAGATTTCATCATAAAAAACTCCATTTACTGTCTCAAAAGTAAATGGAGCACCTCGCCCAACCTAAAATCGGGCATCCCATGATCGTGTGATTTTAAAAAATTAAGAAATCAACCTGTTAATTAAATCCTGAATAATTATGTTAATAATAAAAAATTAATGGGTTTTACTGAACCATACCCAGAAATAATTTGGCTGCCAGGGAGGAGGATCGTCGAAATCAACTTTTGTGATAGTCTGAATTGAATGATACCCATCACTCTTATACACAATATCAGACTTGTAAGTGAAATTTTTCAAACTTGCCTTAATCCCATTGTTATCATCTATTTTATACCTGCTAAAATTCAATGGAGCAATGACGCCGGGACTTCCGAAAAATATCTCGAAAGGTACATTTTCTATGTCGTAGCCAGAAGTCCACACACTGGTCGCAGAGCTATTGTCTTCTGTAAGTACCATGTCTTGTCGCATAGAAATTATTTTCTCAAAATCATTTGAAAAATTAAATGTAAAATCATGACTTCTGGTTTTCTTTTGCCCAGGTATTTCAAATAACAATTCCTTATGGATGGTAAGAATTGTACCATTCAAATTATAAGTTATCTGGTCCCAATCTTCGTCATTTTCATCCAAAGCAGATACAGAAATACTTCCAATCTCTCCATTTGAAAAAGTTACTTTTGATAGAGACAAATCGATATAAATGTCATTGCTTTTTTTAATAAATTGCTCAGCTATTGATCCTCCTGCCTTCACCTTTTCACTGTACACCTGAAAACCACCCAAGGTAATATATGCCTGGATCTCATCTCCTTCTGAAAAGGCCAGCGCAGAGGTTTCAAATTGGCCATTGGTCGCTTTGGCAGTAACTGTTTTGTTTTTGGTGTAATTCCAAATGGTGACATTGCTATTGTATGAAAAAATCCACGAATACTCAGGATTTCGGGTGATGCTGACACTTCCGTAAACGTGATTATCAATAGTAGAAACGTCATCAATATTGACCTTCATTTCAGGTAAAAACCTCTTCACTACCTCTGGTCCAATACCTATCAGGTTGCTCAGCAAAATGGTGGATTGTGATTTGGCAACATCCAGATCCACATACGCAGCTGCCGTGCGGTAATTGGTTGTCAAGGCATTGGCGAAGTAATAGCGATCCTTACACATCTTCACCATGCTTGTACCAAAATCTTTATAATAAGTGTACTCATCTGCAACATATTCCCAACCACCACCTGTCTCTCTTGCATAAGGAAGTGGATAAGGGTTTCCAGGTCTGATAACGGGTTTAATAGGTTCTACACCTGAACCGTAAATGGTTTGATTGGTGAAAAAGTTTTCATTGGTATATAAAGCCATATCGTGAAAAATCTGGCGGATAGAATCCCTTCCTTTCATCTTATTGATCAGGGCCTGGTCCCACAAATTCTGAGGACTGGCGGGTAAATATCCAATGCCCTGAATGGCATTTTCAAAAGGATCTGCATCACCGGGAGGGTGGCCGTCATTGCGCACGTGCACCGGACAAGCCATGTCCGCCAGCGCGTGGAGAGATTCTCCCAAACACCTCCAGGCGTGGGCCATGAGTTTGTCCTGTTTTACAGGATCTGTTTCCTGCATGGCTTGGGCAAAACTTCTCTTTCCATCTTCCCATGAATTGTACTGGAATAAATAGTGCAAGCCTTGCGTACCATTCACTACTTCGCCATTGTATTCGAGTGCCCAGCTCAGGATATCTACCTCCGGATTGGCCAGGCCCAGTAATGGTGGAAAATCGGTGAGATATAGCCTACCTGCATCGAGTCCCTTTGGATCATAAAAGTGCCTGATGGCCTGCAGTGCTTCTGGTTCATCAGCTGAATATCCGCCGTGTCTGAGCCATTCTTTGAAGGTTTGGTTCATATCTCCCTCTGTGATGTAATATTGGCCGGGAGCCGTAACACCAGTACCTTTTACCTTTGCATTGGGCTGGATAAAATAATTTTTCAAATCCGGGTCCGAAGGCATCTGTTTGATAAATGCATCGGTAATGGCATCGTTGATGTAGGTGTGCATATTCTTATTGCCATAGGCCGATAAAATAATTGCCAGTCCTACATAGGCAAGAACACCCGTCAAAAAAGCGATCTTGTTTTTCATTTCCTCTCTATTTAAAGTTAAAACCATGGGCTATCTCAACAGCATAAATTCTATTTCGATCTACCCCCTATAACCTGATGATCTTGATGGATCCATCTTCCTGAATAGCAAAATCTACCGTATACGGCAGGCCATTCCAGTCAAACTGGTATTCAATAAATTCATCTCCATAACCCACCACCGATCTGTTGTTGAAATCTTTGGCAAACTGTTTTAACCATTCAGCATCTGCATTTTCCAAATCCAGTTGTGATCTTTCAAGTGCCACCGGAGCCATAAAAGGAAAAATTTTTGATACATCACCCGATGCAAAAGCCTGTTCCGCATCTTCGGCAGCTTTATTGGCTTTGTTTAGGTCGAGTGTTGTTGTTGGGTCCTCTACTGGCGGCTCTTCATCTTTGTTGCATCCTATTGGAATGGCATGGATAAAAAACGCAAGTAAAAATCCCAGAAATGCAAGTTTTATAAAATTAAATTGCGATCTCATGACTGTATTTATTTTAAGATCATAAAGGCAGGATGGCTGCCTCCACCTCAATAATTTATCGACAAAATGATCAAAAAAACAACATCTAATTTTAGGAAAGAAAATGAGGCAGGTCATTGACAAATGGACAAATGTTGGTGTAAATTTGCAATTTAATTTCAGTGAACTTTTATAGGTAATGTGCCCAACTCAAAGTAATTTTTGACGAAAGGGTTCTTTTTAGGTATATCAAAATAGATTGCCTCCTTTCTCCATAAACAGAGGGTTTTTCATGACGGGGGATGTTAGCCTGTTGCCACCTAACTTTTTTGTACCTTTAATTTTTTCATCTTCAGCACAAAAGTTTTATTATTTATTCCATTTGTTTTGGCATTATATTCGATTCCACCATGAAGAAGTGGATTTTTTGTAATTGAAACGTTTGCTAATTAAATATTGAGGATTGTATGAGGGTACTGCTTTTTATTTTTCTGCTTTTTGTATTGCATTTAAGCCTTTCTGCTCAATGCACCTACCTGGCCTATGATGGTTTCAATTACAGCCCTAATCTGGCATTGCAGGGACTCTCTGGCGGTACAGGCTGGCAGGCTCCCTGGAATACCCAAAACAATAACAACAGTGTACCCGGCTACCAGACTCAAGGAAGTTTATCCCTCAACTATTCAGGACTTACTTCGCTTGGTATATATGGCCAGGGAGGAAGCCAATACCTCACAGCTGGCAGAAGACTCAATACCTCAAGCCAAGGCCCTTTTGCCAATTACATTGCTGAAAATTCAGATGTTATTGGGACTGAAAGTGGCGATACGTTGTGGATGAGTGTACTACTCAACAAACTCACCAGCGACGATCAGGAAGTGTGGATAGATTTACACGATAACAATATAGCCTGGTGCTCAGGATGTAGTGGGCAACACGTGGCTGTTGGTTATTTTGGAAGCAATTCCAATGTAAGTGGTCAGCGAAGGTGGACACTGAGGGTCGGAAATAACTATTACCCCTCATATAGCATGATCACCATCAATGAAACGTCTTTGTTGGTGGTTCAAATCATTTTTAACCCAGGCAATACCCAGCTTTCATTCTTTGTTAATCCTCCATTGGGCTATGCGGGTCCCGGCCAGGCTACTTGGGTACAAAATACCGAAACGAGTGCTGCCATCAGGAGTGCAGCTGTATACCTGGGCAATAATGCAAACAGTGCCGCTATTGACGAACTCCGATTTGCGTCCAGCTATCCATGTGTAGCTCCGGATAATAATGTAGCTGTCAACCTGCCACCCACTGCCGCTTTTATGGCCAATCCCCTTATTGGGCAACGGCCTTTGGCTGTCATTTTTGACGCCAACACATCAACAGATCCGGAAGGTGGTAACTTAACGTATCTCTGGAATTTTGGAGATGGGTCTTCCAATCAATCTGGTTCCATCGTCAATCATACATTTACTGCCTTAGGAGAGTTGACCACCAGCCTGCTGGTCACTGATCCATTAGGCTTGCAGCACACCGCCTACCAGACAATTACAGTTACGGACGAGAATGGTCGTTTTCCCTGTCAAACTTCTGTCACCAGCCTACAAATGGCCTCGTGCAATCAAAACAATGGACAAATCAGGATCAATACCCAAAACACCAATTTTAATCTAAGAAATCAGGTAGGCAACATCTTACCTATCACCAATGGCAATGAATACCATCAACTGAGTCCGGGTCAATATACACTTATTGTAAATGGTATTGGTAATTCTTGTTACGACTCCATGACAATCTACGTCGTTACCGACAGTACATCTTGCCAGGGATGGCAGCCCTCCTCGTGTGCCATGCAAATTGGGACCAACCTAGGTGGCTTTTCTGACTGGAGCGTTGAGCGACCATTAAAAAATCTGTTGAAACATGTGCGGTCTGAAATCCTGACTTATGAAGACAATTGTTTTTGCTGGAATTCAAATGTTCTGGATGAAATTTCTCTTGACCCTCAGGGCTACCCTACCCATGCCCCACAAACTACTTCGGCGGGTACCACCAAATTGAGGTACGTCATTTCAGCAGATGGTGGTAATTTCAGGAGAGACAGTTCCTACCTCCTCCTCTACGATGGAGTAGGCACGATCAGTTTTGGCGGTGCCATTGGCATTTCATCCAGCACGCCCGGTAGGATTGCCTTTACTGCTCTGGACAATGGCAATGTAAATTTTAACATTGAATATTCTGACGCTCTCAACCCTGTCAGAAACATTCGGATTATCAGGCCTCAACACGAGAATGCGGATCTCTACCATGATGCATTTTATGAGGTCTTTAAAGAAAAGATATCCCCCTTCCAAACACTTCGATTTATGGATTGGGGGAATACCAACGGGAACACCAATGTTTTATGGGCCGACAGGGCCAAAACAGATTATTTCACCTATTCAGGTCCAAGGGGGGTACCCTATGAAATCATGATTCAGCTGTGCAATGAGCTCGACAAAGATTTATGGATCTGCGTACCACATCTGGCAGATTCAACCTATGTAGCCAACATGGCTCAATTGTTTTTAGACAGCCTTGATGACCATCTCAATATTTACCTGGAGTATAGCAATGAAGTGTGGAACTGGATCTTTCCGCAGGCCCATTACAACAATGACAACAGGCCGGGCAATCTCAATTACGGAAGAGCAATGGCTGAAAAAGCAGGAAAGACCTTTGCTATCTGGCACAACGTTTTTGGTGATCAGGCCTGTCGGGTAAAGAGGGTCCTGGGCATCCAGGCCGGTTTTAATTATCTGAATGAACAAATCCTCTCACAACTTCCTCAAGATGCCTGGGACTATGGCAGTCCCACCCATTATTTTGGTCTCGACCACGGCAGTACGGGCAATCCCAGGCTCGACTTGCTGGGCAGTAATGCTACAGTTCAGGATATTCTCAACAATGCCATCAATGGCTGGAATGCCTTCAGACCCTCGGTCAAACTTGACTATAGGAATATCCAGGTCTTTGGTAAAAAAATCATAACCTACGAGGGCGGTCAACATTTTGTTGGCAACTCGTTTGGCATCCCCTACCCCTACCAACAAGCCATGTGGGATGCTCAAAATGACTCTGGCATGTACGACATCTACGATCGTATGCACGATTCCATTCGGAGCTGGGGTTGCCTTCTGGCTACCAACTTTAGCCTGGCCACTGTCCAGGAAAGTGTATATGGCTCCTGGGGTGTACTCAGCGATATCGAGGTAGAGCCACCCTATGCAACTACAGCCAAAAAATACCAGGCAGTGCTTGACAATGCTCCAAATCCTAATTGCGAATATCAAATCACCTGGCATGGCTCTACCAATAGCCTTTGGAGCAATCCCTGCAACTGGGATAAAACCAGACAACCACAACCAACGGATCACGTGAGCATTCCAGGCAATACCCTTTACCAAGCCCAGCTTGATGTCAACAGCACTGTGCGTTCGATATATGTTGCCCTCAATGCTACGCTTGAAATATTAACCAGCTTTGTGCTACGGGTGGTACCTTGAATAGGCCCCTACAGCGCTAGGTCAGATTTTGGAACGGTAAAAGGCAACACAGGCATTTGCAACTTTTCAAACATTTTTTCATCTTTACAAAAAAAATAAAAAATGCCAGCTTTAAATGTAAATCGCCAATTGTTGATCAATGCTCCTGTTGACAAGGTGTTTCACAATATTTTTGATTTGGGAGAATGGATGAATTGGTCACCATGGCTAATCATGGACAAAAACACAAATGTGAGTGTTGCAGCCGATAAAAGGTCGTATGCATGGGAAGGAAATCGCATTGGAAGTGGTAATATGAAAGTGGTGGGGCATGAAGAAAATAAATTTGTAAAATACGACCTCAACTTTCTCAAACCCTATAAATCGCATGCCGATGTCACTATCTCGCTGAGTCCGGCGGAAGGTGGTACCCAGGTCAATTGGTCGATGGCATCCAGCCTACCCTTCTTTTTATTTTTTATGAAAAAATCGATGGAAGCGTATATTGGCAACGATTTTGAAAGGGGACTCAGACTGCTCAAAGATTGGTCTGAAGATGGTAGGGTGCATTCTCAGCTCAACTACCTTGGCGTAGGTGAATATCCTGGTTGCCAGTACATCGGTATGAAAAGGAGTTGCCAGGCAGTTGATGCATCAAAATACATGACCGAAGACTTTACTGCTCTGATGGCCTACTGCCAGGGCAATGAAAATACCAATTCTGAAGCTTGTTTTAGTATGTACCACGAATGGGACCTTATCAAGGGCAAAGTCACTTATACAGCCGGGGTGCCTGTAAAATCATTACCCACTCCACTTCCGGAAGGCTACATTTCCGGCTCGATCCCAGCTACTAAAATCTATACCTTACAACACGTGGGTAGCTACAACCACCTTGGCAATGCGTGGGCAACCCTCTATGCCATGATGCGCAACAAAGAATTTAAATACCGAAAAGGCATCGATGCTTTTGAAACCTATGGCAATAGCCCAAGAGATACTGAACCCGGAAAGCTGATTACCAACATTCATTTCCCTGTTGTTTGACCGCTGTCGGCTAACGGCTAACGGCTGTCCGCTAACGGCTAACGGCTAACGGCTAACGGCTGTCCGCTGTCGGATGGGATTTGCTGATGCCGCGAGGTTAGCTCGCGGTGCCTTCACTAAATTGATCACTACTTACCTTTGGTATGTAGTGATCAATTTTTTCAGCTGCGCTGAAACCGTTCAGTTATGCTGTCCGCTAACCAGTAAGCGGTGAGCGGTTGTCGGTGAGCAGTAGACGGTGAGCGGTTGTCGGTGAGCAGTAGACGGTGAGCGGTGAGCGGTAAGCAGTAGACGGTGAGCGGTTAGCGGTTAGCGGTTCCCTACTCCGGCTTTGCCTGCATAGGGACAAGTGACGGTGAGCGGTTCCCTACGCCGGCTTTGCCTGCATAGGGACAGGTAACTGTGAGTACACAATTTCATGCTGCCTAAGGCGCTTTGGAACTTATTTCAAAGCAGGTGCCCAATAAAAATAAAAATATTTTACCCTAGGTTAAAATTTTAATTAATTGTATAATAGTTATTTATACATAATAATAAAATTTATGTGAAAATATTTTTTGTTTTCAGGCATCGTGATGACCGATTCAGGTATCATAATAAGACAATTCAAATTTTTCTACTACATAAAAATCTTTAGCACTGAAGCCTCCTTACCCCTTGGAGGCTTTTTTGTTTTTCTACTTGTCATCAATCAGTCGATAACGGAATCCTCCGTACCACATTACACCAAATACCGGCCCCCATACCAATGAGGCATCAAAATAAGGGCTGTATGGCTCGCCTGCACTGATGATCGGATTCGGTTGCTGATAATCAAAAATATTTTCTCCTCCTACATAGATCTCAAAAACATTGCCAAAAGCCTTGGTGACCTGGGCATTGCTTACCCAATAGGCATCTGACCTTGCTGGCAGTTGATAAGCCTCTGGATTAGTGCCGGTGCCTGGTATTCTTTTGCTACCCTGCCATGAAATGGTATAGTCAAAGCGCCAGCCCGATTTGTGAGCGTAACCAACATTGGCAAATGTACGGTGGGGTGATACCAGCGGCTTAGCCAGGGTATTCCCACTAAAGGTTGTTTTCACATCATTGTATCGATATGCCAATCGGATATCCAGGCCTTCCACTGGACTAAGGTCCACCTGGGTCTGGATACTCCTTGAATAAGACTTACCCACCAGGTTATACACAACAAACTGCTGTGGATTGCGATCAAAGTCGGCAACGATCTGGTTTTCAAAATGGGTTAAATACAGGTCGAGAGAATATTGTATCTTATCCGTAAAGTCGTGGGTAAGGTTGAGGCCATAATTCCAGGCCACTTCTGCCTTTAAACCATAGGGTGAATTGCCCCCATTTCCTTCTACCACAAATTCTCTGTTGGAGGCAAGCACACCAATGTTTTCAGCAATGATGTTGGATGTTCTTTGTCCTCTGCCGGCCGATGCTCTTAACACCGTCCATTGAGAAACCGCATACCTGGCATGAACGCGGGGCGTCATAAAAAATCCGTATTGGTTGTGGTGGTCTGCCCTTAGACCCAAAACCAGGTCGAATTTTTCATTTTTAGAATAGGTGTATTCCCCAAAAATACCTGGTACATATTCCTTTCTCGCAAATTCAACCGAGCCCAGCGTCTCATCGGTAATTTCTGCCTGAATGCTCGACCCCATGGTTAACTTGTGCTCCTTATTGCCTTTGATGGCGGTCTGGTACAGTAAATTGGCATATAGCATTTTCTGAGTTCCATTGTAAACACGACTGCCGAAATTTGACGCCTGATCGTAATAGATGGCTCCCAACTGAAAACCTATACTTTTGTTGACCTGGTCTAAAAATGCCTTTCCTCTTTTCAACCAGGCTTCGTATCTGTTGCTCTTGATTCGAGCCTGCCATAACTGATAGCCGGGAGGGTGCATACCCTCGTGGTGGCTGAGGTCCTGGCCGCTGGTATTGTCATTTTGTGTTACTTTTAAACCAACTTGTCCCTCGTTGCCATTGTCGCCGTAGTATTTCCAATTGTTGGTTAGTGAAAATCCACTTCCTTTGGGCATGTCCAGAAATCCATCAAAATTGTTGTCGTGGGCCTGATTTCTCGTATTGTAATGAAACAAAACATTGGTGTCAAAATGATCGCTTACCTCGGTATTGGCGACCACATTGCCTTCGATTCTACCACCACTGCCATAATATCCATTTACAAATAATTTTTCTGCATCTGTAGGTTTTTTCAACTCCACATTGATCTGTCCGGCTATGCTTTCAAAACCATTGAGTACTGAGCCTGTGCCCAGATTGAGCTGAATGCTCTCTATCCAGGGTCCGGGAATAAAGCCAAGTCCATAGATAGAAGCCAGGCCTCGCACGTCGGGCATATTTTCACGAGTGATCTGAACATAAGGGCCTGCCAGACCCAACATCTCAATTTGTTTGGTGCCGGTCACCGCATCGGTATAAGATACATCAACAGCGGGATTGGTTTCAAAACTTTCAGACAGGTTGCAACAAGCTGCCTTGGTCAATTCTCTCTGGCTGATCTTTCGCATTTTAATAGGAGAAATATAAGAGACTTCAATTGAACGTTTGCGCTCTCTGATCTCTACCTCGTCTAACATTACACCTTCCGTAAGCACCACTTCAATGTGACCCGCTTTTTTCACCAATACAGTGTCGGAAGTATAGCCTACATATTGGATGACCAGGCTGTCGTGCCCCGGTTGAATAGGAATCACAAAACTTCCATCATTGCGGGAGGAGGTTATGGCAGTGCCACCCGACCAGTAGACGGTGGCTCCTATTATGGCTGATTTTTTTCCAGCTTTGTTTTTTTCATAAATAATGCCCACTACCTCTTCTACCGATGCAATTTTAGGAATAGCAGAATCATTTTCATGCTCATGTCCTCCGGTTCGGTAGTTGCAACAAGCGGGCAGGCTGTGATAGACCTCGTCGTTTGACTTCAGTTTTTCCGTATCGTGACCTGCATTGGCAATGGCTTTGTGTAGTTCCATTTCTACAAAGAGCTGAGGCTCTACTTCAAGACTTAAAATTTTGGTTTCTTCATTCCAGTCTGCCTTCAGCACACCGATGGTTTTTAAAGCGGCTTCTTCGATGCGGTCTTTGCACATGCCGCAAGCTCCTTCCACCCGGGTTGTATAACTTGTCTGGGCCGACAGTAACATCGAATAACCCAATAACAAAATTGTGGTGATAATTTTCATGATAAATTTCTGATCTGATAAATAAAAAAAATTAACTCATGCACGAAGGCAGGAGTATAAAAAATCAACAAACTGTCAGATCAAAATAATCGGGGAGGCTGCAAAAGTATGTGCACAATATCTAGTCCCCTATGGTTGGAAACACCATTAGGATCGGCTTTTTCAGAAACAGGAATGTTTTTTTGAACAAAGGAAAAATGGGGAAAAGGCAGGTAGTGGAGACTGGTGTGGCAGTTGACACACTTGCACATATCGCCCGTGCAAGATTTATGGGTGTCTTTGTCCTTTTCTTTGGTGATTTTTGTTTCACAGCTATGCTGGCTGTGCGAGCAACAGGTAAATTTTTTGTGGGTAGTTACCTCGGTTTGGGTATGGCTACCACAACACCCATAGTCCTTAAGCGCAAATAGTGCAAACGACTGCACATAGATAAGAAGGGCTAATATGGTGTAAAGAAATTTCAAACCGTATGGTTCATTTTATTTTTGATGTTGTCAATTAGGTTATTGGAAACATTAGGGCGCTTGATATTGCTTTTGATGTATTCCCTGAAATTTTTTTCCTTTCGAAAGAGAGAGGAACATTTGGGATCAACATCAACCCTTTGCAACAGTTGCTGCTTGTCATCGCTGCACAATTCATTGTCGAAATACATGGAGATCTGCTTTCTCAAATCCTGATAATTGCTCATGCTGCCATTGTTTTAAAGTTAGTGTTACTATTACATTTTAGGGCATTACTCTTCCTCTTCACTGTCCTTACTGCGGTAGTCCTTATAACCCATTTTCTGCGCGTAGGTCTTCAGTTTTTCTTTTAGCATGTTGCGGGCTCTAAACAACCTCGATCTTACGGTACCGATGGGTACATCGATGATCTTGGAAATTTCCTCGTAGGTAAATTCTTCGATGTCACACAGCAAAATAACCGTTCTAAAATCAATGGGTAGCGAATTGAGTGCTATCGTGACTTCATCACCCATCCTGTCTTTAAACAGATCCTCTCGTAAGTCGGTCAGTGATGAGGCATTTGGGTCTTCGCTGTCCTGGTAGGTTACAATGTCTTCGTAGTCTACCTTGGTTGGTCTTTTGCTCTTTTTGCGATATTCGTTAATATACGCATTTTTCAAAATCTTAAACAACCAAGCCTTGGCATTAGTTCCCTCAACGTAACGATCTATGAATTTATGTGCTTTGAGATAGGTTTCCTGCACCAGATCCTCTGCATCCTGATCGTTGTATGTTAGGTGAAAGGCAAAGGTTTTCAGGGCTTCCAGATGGGGAAACAGTTCCTCATTGAAAATCCGTCTTTCTCTTTCTCTGCTGTGTATTGCCGGTTCTTCCACTTTCACAATTGAATTGCAAAGGTAATATTTATAAATTGCAGTATCGCATGAATAAATTATTAATATGTAAGTTATTTATTTCAATGCAAATATGACTGATAGGTGGGCAGGAAGTGACATCAAAACGCCATCAAAACCCTGATAATGTGTAGCTTGAACACAGAAAAAGTCGCATTTTTTATCAAAAATCCTTGGTAAATGTCAGAATTTCACTTACATTTGCGTCTCTTAAAAAAATATCATTTCATAATATGTTGATAATTAACATCAAAGACGACGAATCAATCGACAGAGCGCTCAAAAGGTACAAGCGTAAATACCAATTAACCGGTGTAATTAACGAATTGAGGAGGAGAAAAAACTTCACCAAGCCATCCGTTGAGCGCAGGAATGAAATCTTGAACGCACAGTACAGATTGCAAAAATACGGTAGCCAGGACTAGTCCGGGATTTCCGTGCAAGATAAAAGAGGGGTTGTTCCAATGGGACAATCCCTTTTTTTTTTTCGGTTGTCCACTGTCCGCTCACGGCTGTCCGCTCATCGCTGTCCCCAATCCACTTTCCGCTAACCGCTGTGAGCCGTTGACTGTAAGCGGTAAGCCGTGGGCCGTTCCCGGTAAGCCGTGAGCCGTTAGCAACCGCCCTGTTAAAAAATCACTAATTTGGAATTTAATGACGTATCAATTTTCGATGCAATCATTTTAATTCAAAACAAATATAAATTGTATCATGGTGAGAGAATACTATATTTTTCATAGAAAAGAAAAATGGCTCCCCACCAAGTTCCTTGTGTATAAAAATTATTTTAGAGAAACTCCTTTACTTGAATAGTAGCAATTCTGGTTGTAACAGAAGTTATATTGTTTGACTGGAATCCCCATCAGATCTTTGACAAGTCAATAATATCGAATTTGCAAGATGTCCTTTCAATTTGTGGGATAGCATTTGATACAGGCTAAGATTTAAATTAACTAATGTTTTCAACATGATGGTATTAGATGTTTTCATAGGCATGGTGCTGATATATTTTCTGTATAGCCTGCTCGCATCAATCATGGCTGAGCTTCTTTCCGCCTGGATTGGAATGAGGGCCAGAATGTTGAGACAAGGTATTGATAACATTCTCAATGATGTTCAAACCGGAGTATTAAAGACTGACTTATTCCGCTGGCTAAAGGATATTTTTATGGTAGAAGATAATGGCTTCAAATTTACCACAGCAGGTAAATTTTATGAAGAACCCAACATCAAATACCTTGCAAAACCGGGCGATCAGGCATGGTATTCACTTCGCAATCGAAAACCCTCTTACATTTCCAAAGAGAATTTTGTGATCACCGTTCTCAACATGTTTTCCAATCGTGGCAGAGGCATCAGTGAGTGGGAAAAAATAAAATTTGCCATAGAAACCAATGCCATGCACCTGGACCAGGAAACGCACCAAATGTTTGTAAATCTGGTAAATAGGTCCAATGACAAATTTGAAGACTTTGTAGCACTGTTACAAAACCATTTCGAAGAAACGATGGATCGTGTCAATGGCTGGTACAAAAGAAAAATAGGTTTATTTATTTTTATAATTGGCTTTTTTGCCTGCATCCTGTTTAATGTTGACAGTATTGAAATAGCCAAGATTCTTGTAGAAAATAAAAACATACGCACCGAATTAGCCGATTATGCTGGTGTAATAGTAAAAGAAGGAAAACTTGATTCTGCACTTATGAGCAGAAACGACACCCTGGTTAATTATGATCAATTGATCGAAAAAAGAAAAGCAACACTAAGTGCTATCACAAAGGCAAATCAAATTTTAGGACTAAAATGGAATTATGGGATTGACACCACAGAAAAAGCTTACAAGCTTACGAATGGTAAATTGTGTTGGTGGCAGATTTCAAAAAAAGATGTGGCTATACTTACAAATAACTGGGCTGATTTAAAAAATGTTGAGATTGACAATAATAGCATCTATTCAAACCTAAAATTAATTCCGGCAAGGGAACTAAAAGATACGCTGGATAAAAAAGAAGTATTTTCACAAAAGAGAAACAACATAATCAACAATATTAATCAAATAACAAAAGACAAATACTATAAAATTTCAAAAATTTCCACTTATGGTGACAAAGTTTTTATTAGAGGTGAGCGTGAAAAAAATATATTACAAAAAGCAGGTTTTATAACTTCTTACCTATTGAAAAGTCCAATCAAGTTATTGGGCATTCTTATCACTGCTTTTGCCCTTAGTCTCGGTGCTAACTTTTGGTTTGATCTGCTAAAAAAACTCGTTTCCATTAGAGAGGCAGGTAAAAAACCAGAAGAGGAAGCAAAAAAACAGGAATTAACCAAAGACATTCAACTTAAAGGAGACAAAGTCATTTCGCAGGATCCGGTGGAGATTGCTATAAGTACTTTCAGACAATATTGGATGGGGTTAAATGGTTTTGTGGCAGTAAATAAATCCTCCGATGGCCACCAAATTGATCTGATTCTTGAAAGTCTACCAGAAGAGAATATTCTTTTAAAACTTAAAAATGAAGTAAAATCCAAACATGATGTAATGCTAAATATATTGCCTGGCTATAAAGCAAACCGTGCAGATGGCAATGGTTATTTATACAATCAATTGGTTCCATTTAACAAAGGTTCTGCAGCAGGAATTTTTCGGGACCAGAAAACAAATAGTAGCTGTTTGTTAACTTGTGCACACGTAGTCAATAGTGCTTCAAAAGGTTTTTTCAACAAAACATCTGATCGAATTTTCATCGATGAGGTTCATATTGGGAATATAACCAATCTTATCTACTCAAGTTTTATGGACATTTCAATTATATCCATAAATACAACAGCCAACGAAGTACTTAAAAAATTTAATGTCTTAGAAATAAGTTCGGTAATGGATACCCATATTATCAACTTAAATAAGGCCTATCAAATAGATGTTCATACTATAAGAAATGGTAAAGAGCATAAAATCCCGCACAGGATCAAAAGGTTCTCTTATGACTATACCTTTGACAACAACGAGTATATGTACAGTATGTTTTTATTGGAACCAACAACTGAAAGTCAAGTAATGCCTGGTGATTCCGGTTCAATAATATCCTATTTTCAGATTGAAAACAAAACAAATGTTGCATGTATTGGCATTGTTACGGGCTATGTCAATATTTATGAAAAAATGTGCCCACTTTGCATAAACCTGGTCGAGATAATGAATGTACTTAACCTAAAATGTTCCTAAATATGAAATCCATTTTATTACTTTTTTTTACTCTATTTATAGCAGTAACCGTAATTTGTCAGACACATAATTACACATGGGAAAATCTACCATCTGAAACCTCATTTAATCAATCTTCCATTATTAACATTGATCTTGCTTCAGTTTCATTAGAAGGAGATCAATCATTAAATGGAAAATATAAAATTTATTTGGCAGAAAATAAAATCATAGTAACTAAAATAGATACTGATGTAACAATTGAGTTTCCTTGCACTGTAAATGGTATAGAATTGAGTAAGGATACTTTACACAAAATAATAAAATTTGATTGCGTCACACCACCACCTCCTTTAGTTGAAACAGCTCAGGAAAAAAGAAATATTTATTATGACGCCAAATTGCTTCTTCAAAATAATAACCGCACCAATTCAAAATTAAAAGAATATTACAAATGGAAAGTCGATAATATTTACCTTAAAGATGTTATAATCGGTGATCGTGTTTCTGCGGCAGCATCAGAATCAAGTAAGTCATCAAGTTACGGCCTCGACGTCACCAAATATGCTGATGGTCTGGTAAGACACATCATTGCCCAGTTCAAAAAAGAGATGGCGTATTGTTTTTTCAATGATTTCAAAACAGAATTTAAAAAAGATGAATACAGAGACTTACGCATTCTATTTGCCAATACTTATGGAGTTTTGGATCTTATAGATGAAAAGATATATGACTTCGAACCCTACATGACTACACTCAGGTCTGCTATGGAAAGGGATCTCAAAAGAGCAGACAAGGCAGTGTTTGATCTTATTCAAGACCCCGGCTCACAACTGAGTGCTGAACTTATCAAAGAACAAAATGTCAAGTTCTTAACCAACGTCGGCTTTCATTTTTACAATGCGGTAAGAGATTCCGTACACATAGGCAGGGCGCTCCAGGAAATTAATACTGATGATATATTGGCCAACACCGATCCGAATGTTGTGGCAGCTTTTGAAACATTGAGGCTATTCAATTACGCTTTAAAGGATAGTTCAGAAAATACAGATGATCCTTACTGGATTAGCACCCAACAAATTGACGAGTTGCTCACCAATCCTAAATTATTAAGATATTTTATTGGTTTAGTTATAACACAGGCTGAGAAAATCAATTATGGAACTAAAAATTTAGCTGAAATCTTAAATGAAAATAACACTATAACCGATGTAATCAATATCATTAGAGATATAAGAAATATAGCCTCCCAAATAAATGAGCTTCACCAAAATAATAAATCTACACTTACTGATCAGGACAAAGAAAATGAAGTTGACCGATATTTTTCTGCAGCCAATCAATTGTTGTCTCTTCTGGAAGGAGCAAACTATTTCAAACCCGGAATTATATCACCCACCCTTTTAAGCACAATCAAAAATGTCTTAAATACCTCCTCTGAAGTTTATAAAGGTGTTTATTCCAAACAATATACATTGGCAGTTTTAAGTGTGGGAAAATTATTCAACACCATTAGTACTAATAAACATGAAAATTTTAAAAATGTCATCAAATTTATTTTAGAAAAAGGCATCTTCATAGCTCAAATGGCCGAAGCCAAAACTGCAGATGATGTAAAAAACATACTTCAACAATTTGCTGCAGCGTCAGGCTCATGGAGGGATAAGAGAACGGCAGGATATAATGTAAGTATTGACTCTTATCTGGGAGGTTCAGCTTATTTTGACGGACAGAAGTCTGTCAGATATGGAATCTCTACACCGGTGGGAATTTCCGTTTCGACATCACTGGGTAAAAAATGGGCAGCAACGCTATTAGGAAGTGTGGTAGACCTAGGTCCTTTAACTGCCTATAGATTCAGCAATGATACTTCCGATATAGCCAAAATATATTTAAAAGAAATTCTTGCTCCAGGTATTCACTTTTCATTATTAGTACCTGTTTGCGACTGCGCCCCTTTGGCACTAAATATAGGATATCAACAATACCCCCTGCTAACCAAAGCAGGTGATGTGGCCAATGAAGTTAACATTTATAAAAAATACGGCTGGGTCGCCGGCATCAATTACAACGTGCCTCTATACACCATTTTTAACAGCAAAAAATACTGATGGAAGTTTAAAGTGAGTGATCAAAAAATAACCAAGTTTGCTGTTTTGTCATAAAAATAAGTTGACACTTTTTATGCAACCCCGGATTCCAAGTTGCTCCGTTGCCAGTTACTCGGACTCGAGATGCTCCAATTTTGATTTGCAGTTGCCAATCTCGAATCTCGTGGTTTTTTGTAAGATTGAAAATCTATAATTTTCATTTTTGAACTATACTTAGCTCGCGTAAACAATCAGTATTATCTGCCATTGTATTTCAAACGTTCGGTCACAGTTAGCGAAAAGCAACGAGAAGTAAGCAGTAAGCTGTGAGCGGTTGACCGTAGGCGGTAAGCCGTAAGCCGTGAGCGGTTGACAGTAGGCGGTAAGCCGTTTGCAGTGAGCGGTTGACCGTAGGCGGTAAGCCGTTAGCAGTTGACTCAGTTCCCTGATACCCGGTTAGCTAATACCTGGTACAACTCCATACACCACTTTCTATAAAGCAAAGGAGAGATTAGTTCTGGATTGGGTATTCGCTCATTATTGTTATCTACTGCTTTGATAAATGTTATTAAGTTTTTATAGCTGTCGAAAAGGTGTTTCGACATGCGGAGTTGGTTTCGTTTTAAAAAGTTTTGGGAAGAGGTGAGGGCTGTTTCGTAGATGTGACGCTCACAATCACGGTTTTCAAAAGCGGCAATCAGGTGCAGACCCTGGGCGAGGTTTTTCTGATTGAAGGTAGGAAAGACGTGACGACCTGTGTAAAGATGGATTTCGGGATAACGGTGGTGATAAAAACAACACTGAGCCATGGCAAGTGCCTGGGTTGCCTCCGTGTCTTCCGTTACTACGGAGGGCATCCATTTTTCTATAAATTTTACCGTTTCTTCATAGTCGCTGATCAGGCATTGCTGCACTACAACATTATGAAAAACAGCGGAAGGCAGACGGTCATTGGTAAAATATATACCTGACTTCATGCCAAAGTCGAGCAGGTCGTGCATGATCTTTTGGTCTTTGATGAGTCCCTTGCTCCATAACCGCATTGACACTCTTTGCATATATCTGCCAATAATTAAAAACATACGGGTAGCAGGTACCAGGCGGCCACCTAGTAAAATATCCTTTAATTCCATAAATGCAGGTACATGATTGTCGCGAATCATAGAAAGCAGTAATTCCAGGATGTGGCTGGTTTCATCCGATTCAATCGTATCAATCAACCTTGCATTTTCCTGGATGCAATCTGTAAAATTAAAATTATTGATATCACCCCAGTTGTGTAACTCTGTATTGATCAAAAGGAGTTTAGCCTTCATGTATTGCCGGAAACTGCCAGCCATTTCCTCATATTTTTCCTTTGGCAGATTCTCCCTTGCTGGGTTGTTGCTAAACAATTGATCAAACATGGCCAGGGCTTTAATCCTGGTACGGTGTAGATCTGCCTTACCTTCTTCTGTTATGCCTCTTTCTATACGATTGTACGTTTGATCCGCCAGGTGGTAAAGTCCATTTTTATTGAGCCATCGTTGGGCCAGATGGTCCACTGTAAATTCTTCCTGTTTTAATGTCTCCAGAGCCATCCACTCTTCTGCCCAATTGTAGAGCAGCGACAAATAATTGGCAATTGTCTTTTTGGTTGATTTTGGAAATATCTTTTCATGGATGTATTCCGGCGACTTTTGATCCTCCTTCTTTTTTACAGATGCAGCCAGGTACTCAAACACCTTAAAAATATCAGAATCTGCGTACGTCTTGGTCAGCAGATATTTTTTCAAGTCCTGCGTTTGGGCCTGCTCCAGATGGTCGATCAGCACTACAATTTTACTCAACATAGCCTAGTTGGTTTCGTGGAATAAAAATACACTTTTCAACTGATATTCAAACAAATAGGAGAATATTTTGATTTTTATTTAATGGAAATATCAAAATACTGAGCAAATTGATTTTGTAATAAACGCGCAATTTGCGGGTCGAAACGAGGCCACTATCTGCTATGAGTCCAAGTACTTGTCCCAACGCCAGTTGACTGGTGTAGCGAGCTTCTAGGGACGGAGGACTTGTCCCAACGCCAGTTTACTGGTGTAGGGAGCCGGGGACGGAGCAGCGGAATGACCGAACGGTTGATTTGATTGCCTGTGGCAATCAAAAGAGAGGGAACCTCGAGCTCCACGAGTGGCGACTGCAAATCCCAATCTATTAACGGAGCATCGGAGTACGTGTCCCTATAACTTCGAAGCCGTTGTAGGGATCCGGCAACGGAGCACCTGTCCCAATACCGGGCACCGGTGTAGGGATCCGGCTATCGATTTACCGATTTTCAATTCTTACCTCTGCGACAGCATTCTGGTGCGGGCTACCTATTTTAAAATGGGTGGGGTTGTTAAAATACAATTAAATAGTGCCTTTGCGGAGCCAAAATTAAGAATACCCACTAAATTTGGTTATTAAAACGCAAATGAAAATAACGATGCACACCCTGACTTACTATCTTCAAGTGGTAATTCCTGTTATGCCTATGGCATTCTTATTTCTCAATGGAAACACCCAAGCTGGATCTATCATTCTTCTGATTTACATCTTTGTTTATCGACCCTGGATCGATTATCGCAGGTTAAAACAAAAGGGGATACACATGTCCTTTTTTAAATTATTCCTACCTCTGGAGAGATTGAAATATTTAAAGAGTTTGTATGGCTGGTAGGGGGATGGATGGAATCATGAGTGACGAAAGGTATTAGAAATTGGAAGTATGCAAATTCTTTGTCTTAAACATCTTTTTAAACCCTTTAATAAAGTTTTACCTGAAATGTTATATTTCAGAGAATTAGAAAACCAGTCAATGTATGTTATGAATAAATTTAAAGGTGGTTTTGCACGAGCCAAAATGTTTGATTTCGGCCAAAATGGATGCTATTTTATTACGATTAATATTAAAGATCGTGAAATGATTTTTGGGGATATCATTGATGAAACCATGAAATTGTCAAAGGCCGGTCAAATAGCAATTGATATATGGTTAGAAATACCGAACAAATTTCCCTTTATTCGTTTGGGTGCATTTGTTGCAATGCCGGACCATTTTCATGGTTTGTTACACATAGAACAATTAGACGATGGTTCAATAACACCTCGACTATTATCTGGTCAATTGATTAAAGAAAGTACATATGATCTTACAAAAGATACACCAGGTGGAATTACTGGATATAAAAACCCAATGATGTATGAAAACATTTCCAGAGTTATTAGATGGTTTAAAGGCCGGAGTACATTTGAAATTCGGAAAATAGAAACCTCTTTTGTTTGGCAACCACGTTTTTACTGTCAAATTGTGTTTAAAAAATGGGAGATGGCAGTCATTACAAAATACATACAAAATAATCCAAAAAATTGGCATAAAAATCATGATCTCTAAATCAATTAAATTGCCTCATTGAAGTACCCTTTTTTAGGCTTATCACCAAAATAGAATTAAGGATTTTTTTTCAGCTGGAAGCATTTATAAAAAAACTCTACGTTTAGCTATAATTACGGGAAGCATCGCGGTGTTTACCTATCCATTGAGCTATAATCACGCGATTAATCGCTTCTTTGACCTATCCATTGAGCTATAACCACGCGATTAATCGCGTGGTTATAGCAACGTGCACCAAAGAATTAATTCGTTATTTTGGAGAGATTGTTGATGAAAAAATTATATTATCTGAAACCGGTGAAATTGCACAATCTATGTGGTATGAAATTCCTAAACATTCGCCAGTTGCACAATTAGGTGCATTTGTGGTGATGCCTGATCATGTACATGGAATATTAATATTAAATAATCCTAAATATTTAATAGAATGGGGCATTGATAATGATGAGGTTGATCACAATTATAACAACAATTTAAATGAAGGAAACAGAGACGACGATTATGAATTTAAA
>CALMSX010000063.1 GCA_937872515.1 uncultured Bacteroidota bacterium | reverse complement strand
CTTTGGCACTGAGCAATTCAGCCACTCCACCCCAGCTTTTGCCGCTGAATTACAATAACAACGGCCGAACTTTTTCGGTCCATGCGGGCATGTCTGCGGTACAAAACATGTTTAACACAGGCAAGCTCTCTTTTGTAACCAATATTGGTACCCTGATAGAACCCATAGCCAATAAGACAGAGTACAATTCAGGAATGAAGAAGGTGCCACTGGGCTTGTACAGCCACTCAGACCAGATCATGCAGTGGCAAACCTCGGTACCCCAAAGCAGGAGTGCTGTAGGTGTGGCCGGCAGAATGGCCGATATCTTACAAGACATGAATTCGATTCCGGAGGCAGCCATGAACATTTCTTTAGCCGGAAAAAACAGGTGGCAGTCGGGCAATGAAACCAATGAATTTTCCATTAGCAATTCGTCTACTGCGGCCACTATTGGCTATAGCAATTACTCTTCCGGCTTATCTAATGCTGTTTACCTCAATGACCGGAAAAACAAGGCCCTCGACAGTCTGGCTGCTCAACAGTATGCCAATCTATTTCACAAGACCATCGGGGATCTCAATGTTACCACATCTGAAAGTATAGAGGTATTTAAAGTGGCCATGTCCAATTTGGTGCCGTTGACTACCACGTTTTCGGCTACCAACCTTTCGAATGACTTAAAAAAGATAGCAGAGCTCATCAAGGTGAGGTCTTTTCTGGGAGCGCAGCGACAAACTTTTTTTGTTTCCTATGGAGGATGGGATCACCACGATGATGTGATCAACAATCAAAATGTTATGTTGCCCATCGTGAGCAACGCACTCAATGAGTTCAACAACGCCATGACCGAGCTGGGCATGCAAGACAATGTAGTCACGTTTACCATCTCAGATTTTGCCCGCACCCTTACTTCCAATGGCAATGGATCAGACCATGCCTGGGGAGGCAATAGCATGATTATGGGAGGCCCTATCAATGGGGGTAATATTTTTGGAGAATTTCCTTCTTTGAGCCTTACCTCCCCCCTCAATTTGTCGAACAGGGGCTTGCTGATTCCCACAACTTCGGTCGATGAATTTTATGCAGAGATTGCGCTATGGTTTGGGGTTTCACCCAACGACTTATCGTACATCCTTCCCAATATCTGTAATTTTTATTCACCCACATGCCCGGCACCGGTACCATCCGGATTTATGCCCATTGGTATGTTTTCATAAAAGGCAGAACATGAAACGAATACTAATTGCTATTATCATTCTTTTTAATGTGGCTCTGGTGACGGAGGCCCAGCAAGTATGTGTAGGTACTCCAGGCCAGGTAACCTGGCAGGTATACAGGGGCTTGTATGATGACGAGGTCAATGAAATGCTGACCTGGCCGGACTACCCCTACCATCCGTACGACACCAAGACCCTGTACAATTCAAAGTCGGATCTCAATTATGACAATTACATGGGTGCTTCAATTCGGGGCTTTATCTATGTTCCTCAATCGGACTCTGTTACTTTTAATATTACCGGAAATGAACAGGCCCGTTTTTACCTGAGCACCGATGCCAATCCTGCCAATAAGGTGTTGAGGGCCTATCTCAATGCCAGTACCAATACTGAAGAATATGCCAAATATCCCACACAGACCTCGGTGAAGTTGTATCTGCAGGCAGGTACCAACTATTATTTTGAAATACTATACGTGGATGGTACCGGAACTGATTTTGCATACTTGTGGTGGAAGGCTCCCTTTGTGGACATCAACAACTGGAAGACCATTACAGCTGATTACCTGAAAAACGTAGCCTGTCTTCCTACCGAGTGTCCGGTGAAGGGCACAGCGTGTGATGACGGGGATGCCACTACCACCAATGATGTAGAGGATGGCTATTGCCACTGCACCGGAACCAAGCCCAGCACCAATAGCTGTGTAGGCGAGCGGGCCAGGCTGGAAAACTATCGCTATGACAATATCACCGGTTCGGAGCTCAATGAATTGTACATCAATCCGGCATTTCCGGCGATGCCCGCTTTTACAGAAGTGTTGCCATTGTTTGGAAGGCCTTATTCATCGACCCTCACCAACAATGGAAGGCTGACCCAGGCTTTTTTAAAGGTTCCGGTATCGGGCAACTATAAGTTTAATGTTACGGGTGATGATCAGACTGTGCTTTACCTTAGTTCTGATGATGATCCTGCCAATAAACAGGCCCACCAGTGTTTGGTAAGCGGGTATACCAATCCCACTCAAAACGACAAATACCAGTGGCAGAGTACTGCCTTTATTTATCTCGACTCCAGTCAGTATTATTACATTGAGCTCAATAGTAAACAAGCTACCGGTGGCTCCCACTTTGGTGTATTCTGGCAAACCCCCTTCACTGAAGCCGGGGTTTGGAAAAGATTGCCCGCTACCTTTCTGTACAACTACGACTGCACCCTGGCCTGTATGCCTCTGGGTTCAGCGTGCAGCGATGGCAATGAATTTACCAATGACGATGTATATGATGAGGATTGCAATTGCACCGGAACACCTTGTACAGGAGTTGATTGCGACAGCCCAATAGCCTCTTATGTGCCCTATGAAAAATGCAATGTTACCGATCAGATCGACAATCGCCTTGACAACAACTGGCTGAGCTGTAAAAAGTTGGTCAGTCCCAATCCGGCCAGAGACAGCGGGCATTGGATCAAATACGATTTGGGTGAGATTCACAGGGTGTTGACCACCCAGGTGTGGAATTACAACGTACCCAATCAAACCTCCAAAGGATTTCAGTCGGTAGCAGTTGATTATTCTGAAGACGGAGTAAGCTGGCAGAACTTTGGCAATTTTACCTGGCCACTGGCCAGTG
>CALMSX010000062.1 GCA_937872515.1 uncultured Bacteroidota bacterium | reverse complement strand
GATAGATGCAGAATTTGAATACAGGCGTTTACACAAAGTATTCTATAGACTCAAAGAAACCTTCGCTTAACCATTTATTTGATGCCGCAGCTAGGTCAGCAGGTAATCCTAAAAGACTTAGAACTTTATTAATTTTATTACAAAGGGATATAAGGGACCTTGAGCATACCAACTTCAAAGTTGGCCAGAGTAAAAAAGGATGGTAAATATCTGTGGATTAAAGTATTTAAATCCTAAAAACTAATCCTGAATATGATATAATCTATTTCTTGTGGTTTAAGATCAAAAGGTTCTCTAAGTTCTTTATTCAAGATTGAATTATAAGTGTAGTAATTTTCAGCATTTCTTTTTGAAGATAATATCTGCCCTGTAAATTGTGATAATGCCGTATTCAGAAATGGAAGCCATACATTATAGACGGCTGGATTTTTAAGATACAATATCATTGTTGGCAATCCCATACCTGCACCAGGGACCTCATTTAATTTCCAAAACTGAGACAAGATGTTGAATGGATCATCATTCGTCTTCCAAAGACTTCCTATCCAGTAATTGCATTCTCTTAGCGCATTGACCATTAGCCTCCTGTTCTGACCGATAAAAGCTACTCCAAAACGTTTTAATGTTTCATTTTCTCTGATTTTTGTGGGTTCAGATTTTAGCGGAATCCTTTCTGTATTACAATGGTTTAGAAAAAGTTCCAGATCGTAAACTTTAAATCTTCCGGCTTTATTATCGAGCAAGACTCTTGCGCTATTCTCAGCTAATATACGCGACTGTAGAAATTCAGGTTTGAATGAGACTTCCTGTCTTATTCTATTAATACTTTTGATCTGCTTTTCACTGATTTTCATGATTAATTGGAGTCCAGTTAGTTTTTTGGATCATCATAAAACTTAGAATTCAGAACATCATATATGTAGCAATCCTCATTAAAAGGATGTTGAACTTCCTGTGGATTTGATCCATCTTTCCAGTTATATTCAGAAGTGTTAAACCATTCTGCCGAGCTTACAGGTTTGATATAAGATAGTCCCAGAGCAACGACAAGCAAGCTGAAATCAGTTTTCCATGACTGGTCATATGGAATAATGTTTATTATTGAGGTAAACCGTTCAATATCATCTTTTTCAAGATAAGTATGATCGATGTTGATACTTATGCAACCATTGTCATGGATCATAATTTTGCCTGAATTTAAGACAGGTAACCTCGCTCCACCACCATATAAAATTATTGGCTGATTACAATATTTAGACACCATGTCCCTTCTATAGTAATAAACTCTTCCATTAAAAAGCTTATATACAACAGAATCAAGATGTTTGTTCACATCCCTCAAAGCAGCATACAGTCTGGAATTCTTCTTCCATATTTCCTTATCAATCAAAGCCTTTACATCTTTCTCAGCCTTACTCAAATCCGACATTGTGATACATTCTCCGAAATATTGACGGTAAACATTATTTGCTGCCATTAAATAGCTTTCTGAAGCAAGATATCTTATTGTACCATCATCAAGAACTCGGAAGAAAGAAATATCGCTGGTACCTGCTCCGACATCCATAATTGCGTAATAACCTTTTGGGAGTTGTCGGGTTTTAAGAATGAAAGTCAGGCCTGCAGCTGTTTCAGGATATACAGATACTCCCAGTTCATTTAATCTGTTGCTAAATTCATCAATTGACTTAAAGTCAAAAGAATTATAAATATTCCTGACATCTTCTATAATCTTAACTGAAGGAGTGCTTAGAAAGGAAGATAGAGTATGGTACTTTTTCTGTAGTAGTTCTGAGAGCATCAGAATGTTTTCAAATTTTCTCTTTCGTCTCAGATTTTTAATATGCGACCATTCAGTTGGTATTCCTATTTGAACGGTAAACCTGATTTCTTCTTCCACTTCTTTCCTGCGAAACAACCGTGAAATAATACTTGAATTCGATGAAGATTCATTTCCAGGTTTGGTATATTTTTCCTTAATAAAGAAAAGAGCATAAGTAATATATATCACTGAAAGGAACTCCGGAGAAAAATTTATAATGTCTGAGAAATGATAAAAATCTGATTTATTGTCAACTGGTTTTTCAAAAGTTTCAATGTGAAACTCAGGATCATCTGCTGCTGCAATTTTGAAATATCTGTATTCCTCAAGAGCATTTTCGGCAGAAATACCTCCATAAACAAACAGGTCATTGTACCCCCTGGCTATGTGCGATGGAAGAAAATATGAGCCATCCTGGAATCTAATGAATTCATGAGTTGAGTTTTTAATGTCAAAAACACATGCCTTGCTCTGGTAAGTTCCAAAATCAAATCCTATGTGATACTCCTTCATACTACTTCAAGTAGATTAACTGACATCAAGTTATTCTCCGCTTCTACTTTTGCATAATCCTTATTTCTTAACAATTCTTCTTTCTTCTGGGTTAGGTTTTCTATATCACTTCTGATAATTGCTTCAATACCTTTCCCTTCTGAAAGCAATCTGTTCATTCTGGTTATTCGACTGTCAATGTAATTGACTTCCTGATCTGTCCTGCGGTTTAAACTGGAAAAGAACTTTACCCTCTCATCTTCCCTTATTTGATTGACGTCTTTTATAATCGCGGAGTTAATCGATGGGCGAACCATATTAATAAATTCCTGGTCGGATTTCACATCAGATAGGAACATATCGCAATTAAGCTGGGCAATACCAAGGATATATTCGCTAACCTTATTATCCAAAATGACTGCATCCGAGCCATTTATATCTGCGACTACCGAACGCAGATAAAAGAACTGGCTTGTTTTTGTTTCACTAAAGTGTTTTCTAATTGTGATTTTATAAACGGCCAGTACATAAAAACCTGCTTTTATGCCATTCTCAGTAGAAAATAACTCTTTATGAAGAAGGATCTTATGTGCCCTGTTCTGATAAAAACCTTCCTTTTCAAAGAAATTTGAGATCGCATTTATCAGCGGATGAAATGCTGATATATATTCAACCATTTTATGTTGATATGCAAATTGCTGATCGAATGTAATCTCTATTCTCCGGTTTCCTGCAAACCTTGTCCTGAAATTACGGTAAAGATTTTCAAGTTCGGGATTCTTTGCCGGATCGTCCTTATACCTTTCAATAAAATTAAAGATTATGTTCTTATCGCTATTAGGTAATTCCAGTTCTGAGATTTCATTATTAAGGTGAATAAGTCGGAGTGAGCTAAGCTTAATCCTAATTATGCTTTCGAGATATTTAATTATTTCTTCTTTGGTCAAGTACCTGTTATTCTTTTCGATAGCTTCGATTTCATTCTGGAAATGAATGTCATTAGCGAATGATCCTTCAAGTTCTGATCGAATCCGTTTTAGCGTCAGTCGTTCATTTTCTATTGCAGTACGCAATCTGTCAAGTTCAAATATTTGTTCTTCCTCAGTAAGCCGGGTTTTATAAAGCGATTCAATTCCTTTAATAATAATATCCCCAAGTGGCTCATTCTCTCCTAATATCTCATCCAGATCACCAATAGATTCTTTGAAGAGATTTATTCTTTGATATAACCTCTCATAAATCTTCTCCTCGACAGTATCACTAATTATCAGGTTATATATATGAATTATTTTGTTTTCCTGTCCGATTCTGTCTATTCTTCCAATTCTTTGCTCAACAACCATAGGATTCCATGGCAGGTCATAATTTACCAATGCATCACAAAACTGAAGGTCTATACCTTCACTTCCAACCTCTGATGAAAGAAGGACTTTGATCTCTTCATTGTGATGAAATTTATCTATCCGCTCGGTTCTGTCTGTAATACTTCCATATATAATTTCACATTGAATTCCAGATTCATTCAGTTTGTTTCTCAAGTAAAGAAGTGTATTGGTAAAGAATGCAAAAACAATTATTTTCCTTTTCTTTTTAAGAACTACTTCATCAATTATTGTTTTAAACGCTTCGTACTTAGCGTCAGGAATATCCCTTTCATATACTCCTCTTTCCAATGCAGTTCTGGAAGTTTGAAACGCCACAATACAGCTTGCCATCTGCCTTTTTCTCTGTATTAGCCCCAAGTTTTTTTGATCATCATATTGATTAATGACACCATCATATATTTGCCTTTCAATATCTGAAAGCATAACAGAAATGGTTTTAGGATCCCTGGTAATGATATCTTTATCATTCATGACATCCTTTTTCCTTGTTCTTGAATATATATGGTTAAGAGAATTAAGTTCAACAAGGTCTTGCTGAATTTGTGCTCTGATTTCTACTTTATCGTCTCCATTGAGAAGATTAATCCTTGCCCGTTTATACAATGGATCGTTCTCAAATATTTCAGCAATTGTCCTTTCAGTTCTTTGATAGACTTCCTCGTCTGCAGTCATTTCCTGTACAACTTCTGAATTCTGCAGCTCTTCTGCAATCTCAGTAAGAGATTCCCTATTATTGAGACGAGATAGAGCATGAATAAATGGCCGGTTTAGTGCAATCGCATTATTGAAAATATCCCAAGTATCATAACCTTCATGATCCAGAACTCTTACTAGATTATGAAGGTTACGCATGTCCGTCATAATAGGTGTGGCAGTTAAGAAAGTAACTGCTCCGGAATTCTTAACAATCTTATCAACTCCCTTGTGCTGCTGCGTTTCACTATTTCTTATTTTATGTGCCTCATCACATATTAACAAGTCAAAATGATAATTATTATCTTCTATTACTTTCAGTATTTCTGGATTTCTGACTTTCTCATAATTTAGAATTCCAAGTACACTTTGCCTTGATTTCGCAACATCATCTTTAATATCCTGAACTAATTCAGATACTCTATCATATTTCTTTAATATGAAGTTGAATTTGTCCTGAAGCTCCATTTTCCATTTATCCATCAGGGATTTTGTACAAATAACCAAAAGGCTTCTCAAGTCCCCGCGTGCTGCAAGCTCGAGCATGATATGTCCAGCTTCAATAGTCTTACCAAGTCCTACTCCATCAGCGATTAATACCCTCCTCAGGTCAGATTTCAAGAACTTAACTAAAGGTTTGTACTGATATGGTTTGAAGATTGTCCTTGACGCTTTTAAGCTGGAAATTGTATTTGCGGTGGTATTTCGAATTTTATGAAAAGTTGTAGCAATTGAAAAGTCACGATAGTCGAAAAATTCGTTATTAGCAATCAGGTCCCAAGGTGTATTAATTTTAACTTCAGGCTTGATCAGAGAATCCGATATTACCTCAAGACTTCCATCATCCCAGAGAACTTCATAATAGTTGTATCCTCCCTCTGATGAGACAAAACTTTCAATTCTTCCTCTTTTGCCCGAATATGATATTAATGAGACTCTCTGTCCAATTGAATACTTTACCATCTTGCCTTCCTTGAGGTTTGTCTTGCTTTGAAATAAACTCTTAATTTAGGCCAATTTTCTTAAATTTCTATGAAGCAAATTCAATTTATCCAGTAATGACAGATATAAGATAATTGTTACCTATGTAAAATCTCTGTAAATCTAATGGACATTATATCTTGAAGCTATAAGGAATTGGACTTGAAATTGATTTTCATTCTGCATCCCAAAAATAATCCATGATATTGTCTGAATTCATGTCTCCAGCCATCCATAGATTCTGAGATAAATCATCTTCCGTCAGGCATTCAATTTCGCTCAAGTCAGGTATATATTCACAATATAGTTCAGGTTTTTCAGCAGACATTATGCAATAGTAAATTACTTTCGATTTGAGAAGGATTTCTGTTAATTCGTATAAGATCAGCATATCCATTTCAAAAATTTTCCTCTCCAATTCATCACCATTCAAATTATTCCTTTCAAACCAATCTCTAAGGCCATAAATATTCCTTCTAATTTCTTTCCTTCTTTCCCATGGTGCACAAAATGATGCATAGGTACTTATGGCATAATTTAATGCAAACAATTCTCTGGAACTTAAATCCTCTCCGGCTCTTTGGAGAATAAAAAGCCACATTTGGAGAAGATTAAATTTATGGTAATTTGGATTTTCTTCGTCACAAGGAAAATATCCAAGGTTATTTATCTGCATTTCTAATTCATTCTGTAATTCAAAATTCAAGTCATCCACAGGATATGAGTATCCTTCAAAAAGGTCTTCAAAATCCTGGAGCGTATCATTCTCCCATATTAGTAAATCAACTTCATTGGGAATATAAATACCATCTCCCATACACATGCAGGAAGACAATAACTTGTTCGGTTCATCGGTTAAGACACTCTGATCAGACTGCTTAGAGGATTGATCGCAATTTTCATGCTTAATTTTATCCAGGTTTGTATCAAAATCTTTACTATTTAAAGTATCCTGATAATTATCCATTATCCATCTTTTTTAATTATGTTATTTTTACTTGCTTCAGTCAATTTACAGGGCACACGGTTGTTTTTATCCTGTAAAGATTGACCTTGCATCATGTTTATCCTGCAAAGGCCAAAAGGGAAGATCATCGGTTGAATAATCCTCATTACTTTCTTTTAACTCCTTTTCAATTTCCTGCCTTTTGTTGGCTGAAGATTGCTTCTTCTCATATTTTATTGTTATCTCAGAAGTGAATCTCCTTGTAGCGGTAAATTTATGCTCATCATTCTCCCATGTGATTGTGTAATACGACATGAAGCCATCTTCATCTGGATTGTTATTTAAAAAATCAAAAACAACGCCTTCCTCAATATTCTCTCTAACTATATCAATCCTTTCAATATAACGGTCAAGATGTTTTTTGAACCTTTCAAAGAGGTCAGTTGGCATTTCATAATAGTTATCATTATTGAACCCGTACACATATCCAGGTTCACAGTTTACCTGCTTACATCCGCTATTTTTGAAGATTAAGGTGTATTTAATTCGGTTATAAATATTCGAATCTTCCCATGTTATGCCGGTAAATGACTCATTAGGATATTGTTTGGAAAGATCCACTAAATCATCATGAAGTGAATATCCCCTTGAGCAATATTTAAATACTCCTTTATCAATCTCCATTAGGCTTTTAGCCCATTTCTGAGAAAATGTGCTTCCAGAAAATATTATCGTTGGATTTGTACATAACAGATTTGTTCTCACGTCGTATCCCATGGCTTCAGTTATTTGAAGAATTTTTTTTAATATTTTGTTTGAGGTACTGTTTTAGCCAAGTTCCAAGTTTAATGAAATCTGCATCTGCTTTCGCCTTTATAAATGCATAGAATTCATGGTCTAATGTCAGATTCACCCTTTTTACATCATTTATAATCTTTTTCATGTTTTTATTTATCAATAGAAATTATTTTTTGCCAAACGTCACTTGCCGTTTACAATAAATACAGAGCGAAATAGAAAAAGAATGATTTTCTCAAAAATATTATTTAGCAGGATTAGGTTTTTTTGTTCTTACGGAGTAATCTGTTATATGATTTATATAGCTCTTTCAACTCAGGAGTAAGATTACGGTCAATCATCTTTTCACTTACACCAAGAAATTCTGCTAAGTTGTGCAACTTTTTTTCTGTAAAATCATAAAGCCACGGTTATTATTTTCTGTG
>CALMSX010000061.1 GCA_937872515.1 uncultured Bacteroidota bacterium | reverse complement strand
CAGTCTATCCACTGATAGCTCATTCCTATGGCATTGGCTTTAAGCACTGAACCTGTTTTGATTACTTTGTTGTCTATGTGACCGGTACAGGTCGTATTTTCATAATAAACACACCTAAAGTTTTCACGCAACATATTTTCCATATAGACGATGTCTAGGTCTCCATCTCCGTCCAAATCGGCAAGGGTTGGTGGCAACGTGCGGTCGTCCACACTTACTGGAAGCCCCAGAATGCTTGCAACCGATACAAAGTTGGCTTTGTTATTGACCAGGGGTTCGTTGATGATCATGCTGAAATAGCGCAGCGTGTCTTCTTCTGTAAAGGTAAACATGCTTAATAAATCAACATCTCCATCCAGATCAAGGTCGCCCGGGAAAAAGAGAGAACTCTCTTCAAAATACTGATCAATGCCATTGGTGTTTTTGTACCATCCTTCAAAAAGGGGTTGTTTTGGAGTGCCCACATTTTTTGCATACATGGTATTGGGCTTATCTGTTTTTTTGCCGGTTTCATCGATTTCTACTTCGGAACCACTCATCAATATATCAAGGTCTCCGTCTTTGTCCATGTCGTAGATCGATGGAATGTAAAAACTACCGGCGGCGGTTTTTTGAAGCTTTATTTCTTCAGCAAGATGTTCTTTATATTGGTTTATAGAGCCCTGGCTTTCCCAGTATTGTGCAGAAATATTATAGCCTTGATCAAACTTACAGCAAATTATAAAATCCGGTACCTGGTCATCGTTCAAATCGCCAATAGCCGGATAAATAGCTCCGTTCACTGGGGGAACCTGCAACGGCATTTTTCTCATTTTAGCAAATGACGGACTCCATCGGTTGCCAATGTTTTCCTGATATGCCATAAAAAATTTAAAGCCATCCGGACTTTGAATTTTATCCTGATAAATGGTGTCTATTCCGGTTACAATGACGTCTAAGTCTCCGTCTCTGTCTACATCATAAAAATCAAATCGCATTGCCACATCCGAGGTGTCTTCATTGAATGGGTATAACCCAAAAGGATTGAACCCCCTCCATTCATATATTTGGCCTTGGACCAACCCTAAGTGAAAGAAAGTGAGTGCGAGTATAAAATGTATCTTTTTCATGGATATTTATTTTTTTTAACCAATGGGATGGTTGTGGCTTTGTCTCCACTGTTGTGAAATAATAAAAAACTATGGTTTACAAGATCATAATTGGGTATATCTATTCTGATATACCCCTCTATGAGTTCTGTTGGTGAAGTATAGGTGCGGGTCATGGCAAATACAGCAATTCCACTGTTGTTGGTCGTTTCTTTGGGTATCTCCACTTTGTCGGATTTTGTGCTGCATCCATCTCCTGGTTGCGTTGCCGGAAAATACTTGCTGTGTTCTACTCTCGCAAATATTTGGACATTTTTGATCGGTTCATTCGTCGCCGCATCCACCAGTTTCACACTTATAAAATGTGTCACCGTTTTTGGATTAGGAAAGGTTTCACACGGCACGGATCGGGCTATTTCAGGACTGCTCCCTATCGCCAGCATCCAGAAACCCGCCGCTGCCAATATCGATAATATGATTTCTTTGTGCTTCCTCATCTCATTTTGTTTTCGTTTGAATTATATAATCAATAATCATTGGCAACTGACCACCAATGATCATAAAAACCAAATCGATTTTGTCATAAGTACCCGGGGTTATCCCTATCGACTGCAATGCTTCGTATCCAACTCCCAAAATATATACTGCAGCCAGGCTTCCGGTAGCTGTTTTGTTTTTCACTCCTCTCCATATCCAAAGCTGCACACTCATAAGGCCAAACATCCACAGCCCATCGGGCAATGAAAATGTCAATGTCGGATGGTCTTCCAAACAGGCTCCTATCCATATGGCAAGACTTGTTTTCTCAAGATATTCGGATGCCGGAATTAATAGGTAAACCGGAGATGTTAATCCCCTTCCCGCAATGTAAAGTAACATTCCTACCCATAGAGCCAGACCCCCCATCAACAGGTACACCCACTGATATCTTTTGCCCGGTGACATCTCTTATTTTTTCCATAAGGTATACCACAAAAACAAAAATAGCAATGACCGGCGTCACTGCCTTGTATTTTCCTTTTTCTTACTGATATCTTACCAAAACGTAAAGAGATCAAATCGGTATTTCTGTACCCACCAAGATATCCCTTTGCATAAATAAGGGCGCATTGTGGTGCGCCCCTTTTGTATTCTCTTTATTCAGAATGGGTATATCAACAATCGGTAAATCCAAGCCCAATTGTTAAGGCCCTTGCATTAATACGCCTTCGCAAAAATCACCCGCTGTGCAGAGGGCTTGCCCGTAACAATGCAGGAACCCTCTTCTTTCTCTCCTTCCAGTGGTAGACATCGGATGGTAGCCTTGGTCTCTTCTTTGATTTTTAATTCTGTCTCTGTGGTACCATCCCAGTGGGCATAAACAAAACCACCTTTTTCTTCCAGTGCCTGCTTGAGTTCGTCATAACTATTGGCAATGGTGGTTCGTTCTGCTCTGAAATCCTTTGAGCGTTGCAACAGGTTGGCCTGGATTTCGTCCAACAAGTCTGCCACGTAACTGTCTATGGTTTCAAGCGGTGCCGAGGTCTTGGTTTTGTTGTCTCTTCGGGCAACTTCCACCTGGTTGTTTTCGATGTCCCTTTTGCCCAGGCCCAACCTCACGGGTATGCCTTTCATCTCATACTCTGCAAATTTAAAGCCGGGTCTGTTTTTTTCATCGTTGTCGATTTTTACACTAATGCCCCTGGCTCTCAACTTGTCGGCAATCTGGTCGGCTACCAACATCAATTCGGGTTCAGGCTTAGGTATGGGTACAATGACCACCTGAATGGGTGCAAGCTTAGGAGGCAGCACCAGCCCTTCGTCGTCGCTGTGGGTCATAATCAGGCCACCTATCAACCGTGTGGAAACACCCCATGAGGTTGCCCATACATATTCTTCCTGATTTTGTTCTGTCAGGTACTTTACTTCAAAGGCTTTGGCAAAATTCTGACCCAAAAAGTGAGAAGTTCCGGCCTGTAAGGCTTTTCCATCCTGCATCATGGCTTCTATGGTAAAGGTGTCGTCTGCTCCTGCAAATCTTTCGTTTTCGGTTTTAACCCCTTTTATTACCGGCATCGACATCCACTCTTCTGCAAATCGGGCATAGACGTCGTGCATCAATTGTGCCTCCTGAATGGCCTCGGCCTTTGTTGCATGCGC
>CALMSX010000060.1 GCA_937872515.1 uncultured Bacteroidota bacterium | reverse complement strand
GAGATCCAGCAGCATTTAAACATTAAGAGCATTGAGTGGCATTAAAGGTTAATTTATCTTTACTTTCTTAATGTCTCTTAACTTTAACATACGGTATTTCTTACAACATGAAGGGAATTGAGAGAATTAAGAAGAATGCCCACCATTCAAATCATTTCGAACATTTCGAACACTTTGAACATTTCGAACACTTTGAACATTTCTCCGCCCTCCCCTTACCCCCTCAAAAAATCAAGGTTGGCGTTGGTCTCATGCAACTTTGTTTGAAAGCCCAGGCCAGCAGCCGTTTCAATATTGTGGGCATTGTCATCAATAAACAAAGTTTCAGCAGGGTTCAGTTTTGCATCCGCGATTACATATTCAAAGATGTCGGCATTGGGCTTGCGTTTACCCAAATGATGAGAATAATAAGTCTTTTCAAAAAACCGGGTGTCGAAGTCGGTGATATGGTGGTTGTTTTTTAAATCACGGCGTACCCACTCGATGTGGATCTCATTGGTATTGCTCAATAAAAAAGTCCTGAACCTGGGTTTCAATTCTTCCAGCAGCCTAAGTTTTTCGGGCCTCCAACCCAGTAACATGGCATTCCAGGCTGTAATCATCTTGTCAACCGGAGGTACCCGTTTGCTCTTGTTTTGAAGTTTCCATAAAAAATTTTCAACAATGGTGTGGCCCATCTCAAAAGAGTCAAAAAGGTCCTGGTGATCGAGGTAGATCTGGTGGGCATCACCTTCAAAAGCCATGACTTGTTTCAGGGCATCGTAAGTGCGATTGACATCGAGATCCAGCAGCACGCCCCCGAAATCAAAGATGATGTTTTTGTAGCTGACTTTATCCTTTGGGTCCATTCAATTCTAAGTATGCGGCTTCGAGGCTGCGGCTTATGCCATCGCCCTGCCATTGTTCTGCGCCGGGTATAAAGGTGGTTGTCTTTTTTAATTCTTCCAATGGCACGCCTTCATTGATTTTTTTACGTGCAAATTGCAACAGTTGTTCGAGGTAGTTTCTAAAGGCCCTGATGTCTTCTTTGCCCAGGATGACATCATAGCCCTGTCCTGCATGTCCGCAGATGATCTGAGTCGAATCGTCCAAATAACGCAACAGTGCATCGTGTACACTGATCCAACCCTGAATGCTGGCTCCGGCTCCTTTGTCGATGTACGGAAATCTGCGGTTAAAAACCAGGTCGCCAATGTGAACCACGTCGCTGTCTTCAAAGTGCACGATGCTGTCGCCATTGGTATGGGCCGCACCAAAGTAGTGACAGCTGATGTTTTCTTTACCCACTTTGACCTTGTAATTTTGGCTAAAGGTGGTATCAGGTAATAACACACCTTCTAAATTGTTCTTTTGCTCTGCCGCTTTCTTTTGATTGATTTTTGAATTTTCATGAGCAATAACCGCGCTTACTTTTCCCTTAAGGCTGATATTGCCACTGGTGTGGTCTGCATGGTGGTGGGTATTAAACAGGGCGTTCCAACTATCGTCTGTAAGTTTATTGACTTCTGTTATTAAATGAGCCATCTGCTCCGGAAACTGAGAATCTACAAGCGCACAGCTTTTGCCATCGATCAGCCAGGCAATGGTACCTCCCTTTTCGGTAAAGTAACCCACCCTGCCCCTCAGGTGTTTCATCACATAAGGCGAATCAGTTGGGATGGTGGTCAATGAGGCATAAGATGTTTTTGGACTACATGATATAAGCCCTGACCCCAGGTAAAGGCCGGCAAGGCCAAGACCGGTTTGTTGAAGGAAGACCCTCCTGTCATAGTGTTTATTCATCTCTGATTGATTCTGCTAATAAACGGTTGGACCGGACAAAGGTTTAAGCGCGTCCAAATTTAACGGTTACGCAGCAAATTGAGCAGGTACTCGCCATAACCACTTTTGATGTACTTGTGACCCAGTGCCTCCAGTTGAGCATCAGAAATAAAGCCCATTTCGTGCGCCACTTCTTCGATACATCCAATTTTGAGTCCTTGCCTTTCTTCGATGACCCGAATAAATTGACCGGCCTGGAGCAGCGACAAATGGGTACCAGTATCCAACCAGGCAATGCCCCTGGATAAAACACCCACCTTTAGTTTTCCCAATTCAAGGTAGGTCTTGTTTACATCGGTAATTTCGTATTCTCCACGGGCCGATGGTTTGAGGTCCCTGGCGATGTCCAAAACGGTATTGTCGTAAAAATAAATACCTGGTACTGCGTAGTTGGACTTCGGCTGGGCCGGCTTTTCTTCTATGCTCAGGGCTTTAAAATCTTTGTCAAAATCTACCACCCCGTATCTTTCAGGATCGGCTACCTGGTAGGCAAAAACGATGCCTCCATCGGGTTTGGTAGAGGATTGCAGCAATTCTTTTAATCCATGCCCGTAAAAAATATTGTCGCCCAGGATGAGTGACACATTATCGTTTCCTACAAAATCTCTTCCAAGTACAAAAGCTTGCGCCAAACCATTGGGATTGTGTTGTTCGATGTAGGTAAAAGAACAGCCGATTTCGCTACCGTCCTTCAGCAGGTTTTTAAAATTGGGCAAATCCGCCGGGGTACTGATGATCAATATTTCCCTTATTCCCGCACTCATCATGGTCGATAAGGGGTAATAAATCATGGGCTTGTCGTACACGGGCATCATCTGCTTGCTCATGGCAAGGGTCAGTGGATATAAGCGGGTGCCTAGGCCGCCGGCTAAAATGATTCCTTTCATTTCGAATAAGTACTACTATACTTATTTCAGTGCAAAAACCTTGCCCGATGGTCAAAATAGGTGTGAAATAGACATAAAAAGCTAAGAAATTCCCTTAATATTTCACTTCCAACAGTTTTTCGAGGTAGTGGTACCTGATGCCATAGGTCTCTTTGATGTCCCTGATCTCAAGGGCTGCATGCGCATTGGCCCTTGCTTTTTTAGCAATGATCATGGTGTTTTTAGCGGTATGTTCTGTTGAAATGAACTCAAAAACCTGGGTCTTATAGCCCTTATCCTCCAAAACAAGGGCCCTGATGGCATCGGTTATAATCTCGGCCTGGCGCTCCAAAAGGATGCCATGCTTGAGAATGCCATTTCTCAATTCGATCTGTTTGCGGATCTGTTTGTGACAACAAGGTGCCAGTACAATGTAGTCGGCATGTGCCTTGAGTCCGGCGTGGATGGCCATGTCTGTAGCAATATCGCAGGCATGGAGTGAAACCACCATGTCAATTTTATCCAAAACAATGGCTTCGATGTTGGCTTCCACAAAATTAAGTTTGTCATAGCCCAGCTCTCGCGCATATTGATTGCAGAGATTTACCAATTCTGGCCTGAGCTCATATCCGGTCATCACTACCTCAATGCCCCTGTTGTGTTTGAGGTGATAGTAAAGGGCAAATGTAAGATAGGCCTTGCCACTGCCCATGTCGGCAATGGTCAGCTGTTTGCGGTGCTTGTCTACCAGGCTGTCAATGATCTCAGCATATTTATTGATTTGCCTGAATTTTTTAGTGGCTTGCTCAAATACCCTTCCCTGGCTACTGCTGATGCCCAGCTTTTGCAAAAAATCAGCCTCCTCTGGAATGAGATAAGATTTTTCTCTGTCGTGACTTTCGGTTTTAACCGCCGTCCCTCCCTTTCTCTTTAAGTAGGTAACCGTACCTTTTTGATTTTGCAACAGGGCAGAATTACCATTTTCATTAAAAAGCTCACAGTAGTAAAACCTTTCATTCATCACCTTTATGATGTGCTCTAAAAAATCGGCGTAAGGAATGACGGTGGTAAAGTGTTGGGTATCGGTTTTTTCAACCTGTTTAAAACTCAACTCCCCTTCTTCATCCATCTGTGAAATGATAGCACTGCGCATCTCCACTCCTGGGCGAGGTTTGGACAATATCATTTTAAATGCCGTTCCGGCATCCAAAAGTTGTTTTACGTCCTGAAAAAAAAGTTCTTTTTTTGACATCTTTTTTTGAGTCTGTGGCAAAGATACAAAAGCACAAAAACAATGTGTTGATACCCCACGCCGGGTCAGGCTCAAATATGCGGTTTGGGGCCTAATAAAAGGGAAGATAAGGCCTAAAATCCTTATCTTTAACCTTTTATTACGTATAAAATTATCGATGAAAATTCAGGATTTAAGCAAGTGGGGAAAGGCTTTGGTGTCAGAAAGGGCAGCGGGCATGTATATGTTGCTGTTTGCCATCGCCATTGGGGTTGCCACCTTTGTTGAAAACGATTTTGGCACTTCTTCAGCCCAACACGTCATTTTTCGCAGTCGCTGGTTTGAAATTTTACTGGCTCTATTTGGAGCTACCATCTTGTTCAATATTTACAAATACCGCCTCATTCCTCTCCGCAAATGGGCAAGTCTGAGCTTTCACGCTTCCATCATCATCATTTTGATCGGAGCCGGCGTTACCCGATATTTCGGTTATGAGGGCATGATGCACATCCGTGAAGGAGAAACCGCCAATAGTTTTGTTTCTACTGAACAATACCTGCAATTCAGGGTCATTAAAAACGGTAAATCGTATTCCTTTGATGAACCGGTCTATTTTTCTTCTTTGGGCAATAATGCCTTTTCAAAAGCATATCAAATTGGCAGCGACCTCATCAAAGTAGACCTCCAAAGTTTTATGCCCAATCCGGTAGAATCGGCAGTAGATGACCCCAATGGTCAACCCATGATCAAGGTGGTCATTGGGGGCATGGGTGGTCGCGAAGAACACTATGTAAAATATGGTGACAAGGTCCTGGTAAATGGCATTCGTTTCAATTTTACCAATACGCCTGAAGAAGGTGCTTTTAATGTCTTTCTGCAAGGTGATTCGCTGATGTTCCAAACCGGGGTGCCGGTAACCCAGATGGTGATGGCTACTCAACAAAACGACACGTTACAACCGGGCACCCATATGCTGATGCTCAGATCTCTTTATACCATGGGCGGCTCCAATTTTGTAGTTGGCAGCTATACGCCAAAAGGTAAAGTAACACTTTCTTCGGGTGATGCCAAGGTCAAAAGTGAAAGCGCCACAGGACTTAACCTCAATATTGATGTCAATGGGCAGAGCCAACCAGCCTTTGTAATCGGGCGCCAGGGCGTTATTGGCCGACCTGCCGAGCTGCTCTACAAAGACCTGCAACTGGCAGTATCCTATGGTTCTAAAATCAAGACCGTACCCTTCTCTATCAAATGTCGCGACTTTATCCTTGAGCGTTATCCGGGTACTGATAACCCATCCTCTTATGCCAGTGAAGTAACGCTGATAGATCCTGCAAACGGGGTCAACAGAGACCAGCGCATTTATATGAATCATATCCTCGATTACGGAGGCTACAGATTTTTCCAATCCTCTTTTGATCAGGATGAATTGGGCACCTACCTGAGTGTCAACCACGATTTTTGGGGCACATGGATTTCCTATATAGGCTACATTATTCTTACCATTGGTTTGATGATGACCTTCTTTTCAAAGACCAGTCGCTTTACTTACTTATCTAAAAAATTAAGAGAAATGCAGTCCAACTCCCATCTTGTTTTCATACTTCTCTTAATGCTTCCTTTTGCGAGTAATGCTCAGGCTGTTATCTCTGGCGATCACGCCTCCAAATTTGGCAGCATTGTGGTTCAGGACAACAATGGCAGGTTTAAGCCTATGAATACCCTGTGTGGAGAAATAATGCGAAAGGTAGCTAAAACCGAAAGCATAGATGGCCTGAGCCCTGAACAAATGATGTTGTCAATGATGAATGCCCCTATGGAATGGGAACGCAAACCATTTATCCACATTGGCACGCATCCGCAGGTAGCACAAATGCTGGGCACCACTGAAAAAAGAGTGGCCTATGCCCAGTTTTTTGGCGCCGACGGTCAATACATTTTCAAAGACCAGATCCGAAAAGCACAAACCATGAATCCTAAAGACCATGGTACCTTTGAAAAAACCATCATCAAGTTGGATGAAAAAGTCAACATCACCAGCATGGTCTTTTCCGGTCGCTTGTTCAAATTGTTTCCGATGCCCAACGACCCAAGCAATACCTGGCTTTCTCCCGCTGATATTTTTCAAAACCAGGGGGCCGATGTAAGGACCGAATCGCAGCGCACCCTCTTTATGGAGTACCTGCAAAACCTGAGTCAAGGTGCTCAGTCCGGAAATTATGGAGCCGCTGATGCCAGCCTTGCTAAAATTACCAACTTCCAGAAAACCAATGCAGCAGCTGTTTATCCATCAGACTCCAAAATAAAAGCAGAATTGCTGTTAAATAAACTGGATGTGTTTGGAAGACTGCGAAACTACTATGGCTTACTTGCCCTGGGCATCCTTGCTATGTTTTTTTACACTGTTTTAAAAACCAGTGCCAACAGGGAAAGGTGGTCCAATGTTGCCTTTTATGCCGTCATTGCAGGCTTTGCCTTTCACACCATTGGACTAGGTTTAAGATGGTACATCTCAGGCAGGGCCCCTTGGAGCAATGGCTACGAATCTATGATCTACATTGGATGGACCACCACCCTGGCCGGTATTCTTTTTTCTAAAAGGTCGTTGGGAGGTCTCGCTGCTACCATGACCCTTGCTGCAACCATCTTATTAGTGGCGGGTATGAGCTGGCTCGATCCAGAAATTACCCCTTTGGTGCCGGTACTTAAGTCCTACTGGTTGACCATCCACGTATCCCTCGAAGCAGGCAGTTATGGCTTTTTGATGTTGGGTGCTGTCATTGGCATGCTCAACCTAATCCTGATGGTCTTTACCACAGACAAAAACATGGCCTACACCACAAGAGCTGTCCGTGAGCTTTCGATCATAAGTGAGATTACTTTGCTCGGTGGCTTGTTTATGGTTGCCATAGGCACCTACCTGGGTGGTGTTTGGGCCAATGAATCATGGGGTCGTTACTGGGGCTGGGATGCCAAAGAGACCTGGGCCCTGGTTACCATTTTGGTATACTCGTTTATCTTGCACATGCGTTTTATACCGGGATTAAAAAGTCTTTATGCTTTCAATTTCGCTTCTTTGTTTGGTTTTGCTACAGTAATCATGACCTACTTTGGTGTCAATTATTACTTATCTGGTCTCCATTCATATGCTGCCGGTGATCCTGTTCCAATTCCGTCACAAGTGTATTACACTGCCATTTCATTGACCATACTGAGCATTGCCGCCTTCATTCGATATAGGAGCAAATTTTCAAACGGCTTGTATTTGTGATGTGCATTAAATCATAACATCATTAAGGGAATTAAGCGAATTAAGGGATTCTTCATTTGACGATGAGTCCATCTTAATTACCTTAATTCTCTTAATGGCTGTGCATATAAAATGTAGTTATGTAGTGAATAAAAAATAAATCCGAATGTCTTTTATTGGAAAAAATGTTAGCGCTGTGAAATCTCAAACTAACATCAGGAAGAAATTATCCTCCAATCAAAAAATCTGCCTGAAAAAGGGCAGATAAGCCAATTGATCTCTACGCCAGTTGGTCCTCGCTTTATTTCTTAACAACCGCTTCTTCCATGATGATATCATACCGGTAGCCCGCTCCAAAATCTTTGTCTACAAAAATTTTACCCTCAAAGGCTACAGTTGCTCCCATCGGAATATTCTCCTGGGTGGTAATAGCCAGGTCGCATTTTTTACCCTTGATAGAGGTGCCATCCTGGATATGAATCCAGTTTTTACCCATGATGCCATTGTTAACTTTAACTACTTTTCCACCCACTACAATAGCTTTACCAGCATGTTTGGCGGGTTGAGCAAGAAGAGTGCTAAGAGACATAATTCCTGCCACCTTTTTAATGTCTACATCGGCCACGGAAGGGGTAGCGCCTCCTTGTCCTCTTCCACCGGGGTGGGCTGAAGCATCAATGATTTGAGATACCAAAAATATCTTATCGAAGGTGCGATTGAATTCCTGACTTTCAAAATTGGTTTTGAGCAGGCCACCTCTGTAAAAATAACTTCTACCCTTGGCCGCATCCATTTTGGAGGCTGCAATCCAAAAAGTATCTGCATTCTCTACTACCTTCATATAAGTGTATTTTTCAGCCTGCAATATTTCTACAGCCTTAACCTGATGCACATCGGTGCCTTGGGCACTCTCCTGACCGGGCACAGTGGTCGAGGGATTGTTAGCAGGCATGGTGCCGTCTGTCGGTTGGGTTGTGGTATCTTCTACGATAACCTTGGGCTTTGAGTCGCAAGCAAAAAATGAAAACAAAACGAGGGCAAAGAGGATTCTCATGCTGATTATAAATTTGATGGGGTAAAATTAAAGAATTTTTTACTTGTTTTTGAAACGTTGTATAGCAGTGATAAAATACCTGTGGTATTTTTTATTGGGTTCAAAGGTACCTTCATAACTCAGGATCAGTGTGGTGAATCTGGCCATGACAACATTGGCAGAAATTCCAAAGATGTCTTGTTTCAATTGTTGCTCACCGCTAAAGAAGGAGTAGTTGACCTTGCGGTAACTGGCCTCCAGACCCAGCTTGCCTTTCATGGCACTGTGGTTCAATCGCCCCCCATAGATATTGCCCGTGAAGTAATAAGACTCAAGTGTATTGTAGTTGAGATTGAGCGACATGTTTTGTAAAGGGAATCTGCTGATATTTAAATTGACCACCTGATTTTTGGTAGGCTTCAGCTGGTTTTCCTGGAAACGATAAAATACAGATGCATTCAAATTGATGTTTCTGATCACCTGCCAACCCGCCTGGAGTCGATAGCCCTGGCGGGTCTCCTGGTTTAACAACTGATCAATATAAGTTCTCTGGCTCTCGTAAAAAATTACATTTCTTCGGTTGTCATACGATGCCGTTATGTTAAAAGTTTTAAAGGGACGATAACGCACAGAAAAATAAGCACCGGTTAATTGTAACTTATTGCTCACTGTATCTCTAACATTTTGATACATGTCCATTTCAAGTGAACCAAAAATATTTACATTCTTGCCCAGATTGCTGTTGTGCTGAAAATAGGCAAACCTCCTGTCTGTCTTGCCATCATTGCGTTGTTCAACCCAGGCAAAGGAAGTCTGACTGCTATTTTTGTCGCCTTGTTTTTCATAACCAAGCAGTACCCCTCCCTGCAATAAGGTGGGATTAAAAGTATAATTGAGGTAATCGGGTCTAGATCCTGCAAAGGCCCCAACGACCCACGAACCAGCCTTTTTTTCGTATTGCAGACCGTCTATGGCACCCAGATTGGCTATGCGATTATTAATTCGCCTTCCCAAATAAATGCTGTGGCCGTTTCGGTCATAGCCCAGTGCCAATGCATAAATTTTAAAATCGTCGTAAAATCCGGTCTGTTGATCTATGCCATACCTGTGCCGGTAAGTGATGTAATTTTGAGTTGAAAAATAGCCTCCTCCGATATTGGTCACATTAAAAGTAAACCCAAGACGCATCCGCTGGTAATCTTCTCCATCTGTCAGACTGGCATTGGTCGATGCAGAAAAACGACCATTGATGAGTGGTTTTCTCACCTTTTCTTTTTTTGTGGAACTGGAGTCAGTTGCTTCTGTATTGGCCGTATCTTCAGTAACCACAACCGGGGTGGGACTTACAAGGACTGGATTAATCTCTTCTTTTTTCTCCATCACTTTGGGACTCATCACAACCATTCCCGTTGTCCACGCCTTACCCGCTATCAATGGTTCTGTAACACAAGAAAGAGACGACTTCTTTTTAACAAGCAAAGCTGCTTTAAATAGTCCCGCTTCATCAATGTACAAAGTATCCCCTTCTTTAATGTCGGTTGTATTGTCAAATCTTACATAAACATTGACAGCGCTGGCAAATGAAATACTTCCTTTTATCCATTCCTTTTGCTGTGCTGAAACACTTCCTGCCAGTACACATAAAAATAATATGCTGCTATATATTTTTTTCATCATTCTTCTCCGTTGGGGTGACAATTGTAACAAGCATTGCTGTTGTATTGATACCCGGATACTCCATTGTGGTCTCCATTGGTTGAAGATTGTGAGTGGCAGGTAAAACAAGTAAATACATTGTAATTATTAGGATTGGTGTGGCAATCACTACAGTCATCCCATTCTCCTTCGTGTTCGCCACTAAAGATAGGAAAATACAAATCATCGTGATCCCAGGTTGATGGTGTCCAGTTGGATTGACCATGGCAAATGACACAGTCGGTAGGGAAGCCTGCTGAAATGTGGTTGGGACTATTGGCAGTATTGTATTCTGATGCGTGACATCCAAAACATGTATTGGGCGTATTGCTGTAATTTCCTCCTGTATGACATTGACTACAATCTGAAGCTATCGAAGCATGGGCACCAATAAGTGGATAATAATTATTGTGGACAGCAAAAGTAGCTGGCGACCAACCGGGGGCTGTGGTGTGACAAGATGCACAATCCGTTGACAAGCCAAGAGCAACGTGGTTAGGATTAGCTGCAGCTATGTAATTGGCATTGTGGCAGCCGTTGCATGTACTAGGTGTATTGTTGTAATTTCCACCCGCATGGCACTCTTCGCAATCACTGGCTATGGCGGCATGGGCCCCTGTCAATGGATAATAGGTATTGTGCACCGCAAAGGTGGCTGGCGACCAACCAGGCGCCGTGGTGTGGCAGCTTGCGCAATTGGTTGACAAGCCTAAGGCAACGTGATTCGGATTGGATGCTGCTACGTAATTGGCATTGTGACATCCATTGCACGTATTGGGCGTATTGTTGTAATTTCCTCCAGCATGGCACTCTTCACAATCATTAGCAATGGCCGCATGGGCACCGGTCAATGGATAGTAGGTATTATGTACCGCAAAGGTAGCAGGCGACCAACCAGGGGCTGTAGTGTGACAGGATGCACAATTGGTTGATAAACCCAAGGCTACGTGATTCGGATTGGCCGCAGCTACATAATTGGCATTGTGACAACCATTGCACGTATTGGGTGTATTGCTGTAATTTCCTCCGGCATGGCATTGCTCACAATCAGTCGCTATAGCTGCATGGGCGCCTGTCAATGGATAATAGGTATTGTGTATCGCAAAAGTGGCAGGCGACCAGCCGGGAGCTGTAGTATGGCAAGAAGTACAATCTGTGGATAAGCCAAGAGCAACGTGATTGGGATTGGCTGCTGTAACATAGTTGGCATTGTGACAACCATTGCATGTATTTGGCGTATTGCTGTAATTGCCTCCGGCATGGCATTGCTCACAATCTGTGGCAATTGCTTCATGTGCACCAGTCAGAGGATAATAGGTATTGTGGACAGCAAAGGTAGCTGGCGCCCAGCCAGGTACTGTACTGTGACATGATGCACAATCAGTAGACAAGCCAAGAGCCACGTGGTTTGGATTGGCAGCTGCAATGTAGTTGGCATTGTGACAACCATTGCACGTATTGGGCGTGTTATTGTAGTTTCCTCCAGCATGACATTGTCCGCAATCAGTAGCTATCGAGGCATGGGCCCCTGTCAGAGGATAGTAATTATCGTGGACAGCAAAGGTGGCGGGTGCCCAACCGGGAGCTGTGGTGTGACAAGATGCACAATCTGTTGACAAGCCAAGGGCTACGTGATTGGGATTGACCGCTGCTGTATAATTGTCGTTATGGCAGCCATTGCAAGTATTGGGGGTATTGCTATAACCAGCACTGTGGCATAAAGCACAGTCGTTGGCAATGGAGGCATGCGCTCCAGTTAATTCATAATAATTGCTGTGAATTGGGAAGGTAGCAGGTGCCCATCCAGCCGATGTATTATGACACATGGCACAATCAGTTGGGAAATTTAATGCCACGTGGTTAGGTTCTGCAGCACCCTGAAACTCGGTATTGTGGCATGAAACACAAGCCGTAGATGTACCCTGATACCCAGCAGAATGGCATTCAACACAACTCAAGCCCTGGTGCGCTCCTGTAATAGGGAAGGCAGTAGCATTGTGATTAAAGGATGAAGGACTCGCCTCTCCCTGTGGGTGACAAGCCAGACAAGCCGGACTGTTGTATACATATCCACCTACATCTTCGTGTTCGTCATTGGTCTCAGGGTTGGTGTGGCACGTCAGACAAGTGAAAACCGCATAATTGTTGGGATTGGTATGACAATCTGTGCAGGATGTCCATTCCCCTTGATGTTCGCCACTGTATATAGGGAAGTACAAGCCATCGTGGTTAAATGTTGCCGGTGTCCAGTTGTTTTCATTGTGACACGCTGCGCAATCAGTTGGGAAGTTGGCAGTTACGTGATTGGGATTGGTGGTAGCCTGGTATTCACTATTGTGGCAACCATTACAAGTATTCGGTGTATTGGTATAATTACCATTGTGGCATTCTGCACAATCATTGGCAATGGCAGCATGGGCTCCATTTAATGGATAATAATCATCGTGAACGGCAAATGTAGCAGGAGCCCAACCTGGGGCAGTAGTATGGCAACTTGCACAATCTGTTGACAGACCCAGCGCTACGTGATTGGGGTTGACAGCTGCCGTAAAATTAGCATTGTGGCAGCCATTACAATCATTCGGTGTATTACTATAACCGCTGCTATGGCACTGTGCACAGTCATTGGCGATGGCAGCGTGGGCACCTGTTAACGCATAATAGTTGTCGTGAATCGGGAAGGTAGCCGGTGCCCAACCAGGTGTGGTGGTATGGCACATGGCACAATCAGTGGGCATATTTAAAGCCACGTGATTGGGTTCAGCACTGGCAGTAAAGTTATCCATGTGGCAATCCATACATACAGTAGTTGTTCCCTGATAGCCACTGGCATGACACTGGATACAGTCTACTCCTACGTGGCCTCCGGTTAATGGAAATGCGGTTGTATTGTGATTAAATGTCATACCATTGGCCTCGCCCGTAGGGTGACACGCCAAACAAGCCGCATTGGTATATACATAGCCCCCTACAGTCAGGTGTTCATCATTGGTCTCCGGATTTTGGTGACAGGTGATACAAACCACCTGGGCATAATTGGCAGGGTTGTTATGACAATCTATACACTGTGTCCATTGACCATTGTGACTGCCACTGTAAATCGGAAAATACAAGCCATCATGGTCAAAGTTAGCCGGCATCCAAACGTTTTCATTGTGACAAGATGCACAATCCGTTGGGAATTGAGCAGTCACGTGGTTGGGATTGGTAGTAGCCAGGTAATTGGCATTGTGACACCCGTTGCAGGTATTGGGAGTATTGTTATAGCCAGTGCTATGACATTGTGCACAATCATTAGCAATGGCAGCATGCGCGCCATTCAATGCATAGTATTGGTTGTGGATCGGGAAAGTGGCAGGTGCCCAGCCGGGTGTGGTGGTATGACACATGGCACAATCGGTAGGGACGTTTAGGGCAACGTGGTTGGGCTCTATGCTAGCTGTAAAATTGTCCATGTGACAATCTACACATGCAGTTGAAGTGCCCTGGTATCCATTGGCATGGCATTGAATACAATCTACTCCAATATGGCCCCCTGTTAATGGGAAGGCGGTGGTATTATGGTTAAATGACATGCCATTGGCCTCGCCCGTGGGGTGACATGCCAAACAAGCTGCGTTGGTATACACATAACCTCCTACGGTCTGGTGTTGATCATTGGTCTCCGGATTTTGGTGACAGGTAATACACACAACCTGGGCATAGTTGGCAGGGTTACTGTGACAATCTACACACTGTGTCCATTGGCCATTGTGACTTCCGCTGTAAATAGGGAAATACTGACCATCGTGGTTAAAGGTAGATGGCACCCAGTTTTGCTCACTATGACAAGAAGCACAGTCATTGGGAAACTGAGCTGCCACGTGATTCGGATTGGTGGTAGCTACATAATCATCATTGTGACAAGCAGCACAGGTATTGGGTGTATTGTTGTAATTGCCATTGTGACAAGTAGCACAATCATTGGCAATTGCGGCATGGGCCCCATTCAAAGGATAATATTGGTTATGGATGGCAAAACTGGCTGGCGACCAACCAGGAGCTGTAGTGTGACATTGAGCACAATCGGTAGGTATGCCCAAAGCAACGTGGTTGGGATTGACGGCTGAATTAAAATCGGTAAGGTGGCAATCCATACATGCAGTCGAAGTTCCCTGGAAGCCATTGGCGTGACAGCTGATACAATCTATCGTAGTATGCGCGCCAGTCAATGGGAATTGAGTGGTGTTGTGATCAAAGACCAAATCTGCATCACCGGTGGGGTGACAAGCAAGACAGGCAGTTGACTGATAAATATAACCGGGTATACCATTGTGTTGGTCATTGGTCTCCGGGTTTTGGTGACAGGTCACACAGGTAAACTCTGTATAATTCGCCGGATTGGTGTGACACTCTGTACACTGGGTCCAGGTAGCCTGGTGCTTGCCACTATATATGGGGAAATATTGACCGTCGTGGTTAAAGGTAGCAGGTTGCCATGCACTTTCGTTATGACAGGATGCACAGTCGTTGGGAAAATGAGCCTGAAAGTGATTGGGGTCAGTGGTGGCATCGTAGTCAGCCTGGTGACAACCGGCACAGGTATTAGGGGTCGTGTTGTAGTTGCCATTGTGGCACGTTGCACAGTCATTGGCAATGCCGGCATGGGCACCATTTAAAACATAATAATCGTTGTGATTGGGCATGGATGCAGGGGCCCATCCCGGATCTGTCGTGTGACATTGTTTACAATCTGTAGCAAAGCCCAGACCCGTATGGTTGGGGTTGGTGGTGCCATTAAAATCTAACTGATGACAATCCACACACAGGGTTGAAGTCCCTTCAAATCCCGCGGCATGGCAGCTGATACAGTCCACATTTACGTGAGCCCCGGTTAAAGGAAATTGGGTATTGTTGTGATCAAATGCATTGTCGGCGTCACCTGTAGGGTGGCAGGCAAGACAGGCATTGTCATTGTAATTATACCCACTCACACCGGTGTGAACATCATTGGTCTCCGGATTTTGGTGGCAACTAACACAGGTAAATTCTGCGTAGTTGGATGGATTTTTATGACACTCAGTACACTGCATCCATACACCGTTGTGTTTACCGGAATAGATTGGAAAATACATGCCATCGTGGTTAAAAGTAGATGGCTGCCATGCGGCTTGTCCATGGCACGATGCACAGTCCTGAGATATCTGACTCAACTTATGGTTGGGGTCAGTGGTGGTATTGTAATCGTCTATGTGACAACCTGCACAATTATTGGGTGTATTGTTGTAACTACCGTTGTGGCACAAGGCACAATCATTGGCTACTGCCGCATGCGCCCCCAACAATGGATAATAGTCATCGTGTACATCAAATCTTGCAGGCGCCCAGCCCGGTTCAGTCGTATGACACGCCTTACAATCTTCAGAAATATGTAAGGCCTGGTGGTCGGGGTCTGAGGTGGAGGTAAAGTTTTCCAGGTGGCACGACTTACACTCAATGGGTGTACCTGCATATCCGTTGGCATGACAGGCAATACAATCCAAAATCTTGTGAGCCCCTGTCAAAGGGAATTGGGTGGCATCGTGGTTGAAAGCCATGTCTGCATCACCGGTAGGGTGACAGGCAAGACAGGCATTGTCCTGATAAGTATACCCGGATACCAATTGGTGAAGATTGCTGGTCTCCGGATCTTTGTGACAAATTACGCATGAAAATGAAGCATAATTATTGGGATCTGTATGGCAAGAGGCACACGACTCCCAGGTACCCTGGTGTTTGCCTGAATAAATTGGAAAAAATTTGGCGTCGTGTTCTCGATAATCCACGGGCTTCCAACCCGGTGTTAAATCGTGGCATTGTCTACAATCTGTGCCAAAAGCAAGGACGCTGTGATTGGGGTTGATTGTAGCCATGTAATCATTCTCATGGCAGCTGAAACAATCTGCCATTGCCGATGAATAATCACCGCCCTGGTGGCACTTGGCGCAATCATCAATGGCATGTCCTTTTTCCAACGGAAAAAACGAGTGATCGACCTTGTTGGTATTCCAATCACTTACGGTCAAGCTATGACAAGATGCGCAATCGGTTGAAAATCCAAACTTAACGTGATCAGGCTGCTGGGTTGCTACATAGTCAGCCCGGTGACATGAAATACAATCCACGCCGGTAGGCGCAAACCGAAGGTTGGTCTCATTGTCATGGCATGCATTACAATTGACCGTGGCGTGTACACCCATTAGTGGGAATGAGGTCTTCTCATGTAATTGTGTGACATTGTCTACCAACCAGGAGTCAGAGGTATGGCACCGTGCACAATCATTACCTACGGTTTGTTGGTGTACATCTGTATGACACGAGATGCAGGCATTGTCAATTTTTTTGAATTCAAGACTGGTATGACACGACTTACATTCCAGATCTCGGTGTTGACCGGTAAGCGCAAACCCAGTGCTGTCATGAGAAAATTGAGCCTTGCCGGAGAATGACCAGCTTTCCGGACTATGACACTTGGCACAATCCATGGCAAAGCCTGCGCCGTGGGGTGACGTTTGTGCTGACAACTGAGCCATCAGCACCATCAACAAAAATATTATTGATGGCAGTCTATGCATGCAAATTTTTCTATTTTATAATTGACACTTACTTTACCTTCTATGACTACTTCTTTATGACATTTTACACAGGCCACACCCTGATGACCTCCTTCTAATTTAAACCGAGTCAGGCTGTGGTCAAAGCGGTCTGCCTTCCACTCTTTGAAGCCGTGGCACCGGTTGCAATCTGTTTTCCCTTCCACTTCAAACTGGCTTCCATGTACATTGTCATGACAGGTAACGCACTGAGCATCCAAATCTCTAAAGCGTTGTACCCTTGTACCCGATTTTTTATCCATGTGACATTTACCGCAACTAACGTCAGCATGTTTACCTTCCAAGGCCCAGCCGGTAAGTCCATGATCAAAATTTCCGGCAAGCCATGAATCTGTATTGTGACAGCTTTTACATGAGTTTTGACCATAGTATTTTTCATCTATATGACCCTTATGGATGTCTTCATGACAAGAATGGCAATCCTGTTGGGGAAGATTGAATTCCCATTTATTTTCTTTCCAGTGACAGGCATTACAGGGTGTTGCCACGTGAGCCCCAGCTAAAACAAAACTACTTTTTTCATGCTGCTCAATGGTAAAAGTAGAAGGCAGGAAGCCTTGCTCAGTGTGGCAGCTGGCACAATCGGGATATCTGTCTTTTTTTGTCGCGAAGTCCCCTTCGTGAAAATCTTTGTGGCAAGAGGCACATTGATCATGGGCCATGGGTGTGGTCAGATCTTGTTTATGACAGGTGCGACAATCCACTTTCTGGTGTTTACCCAATAAGGCAAAACCGGTAGAACTGTGATCAAAATTGTCTAATTGTGGGGTCTTGCCCGATTTGAATGAGTTTTGGTTGTGACAGTCTAAACATTGGTTTCCAAATTTTCCCTCATGTACATCTTTGTGGCAGGTGCGACAATCTTTGACATCCCTGGCTTTAAACTCTTTGAAGTGTCCGCCCAATCCAAAACTTTTCTCGTGACAAGCTTTGCAATCTATTTTATGGTGTTTGCCCACCAGGGTAAATCCGGTAACATTGTGATTGAAGCTGGGGCCCGCAGTTATTTTATGGAATGATTCTTCATTGTGGCAGGCCTTACATTGTGTACCAAATTCACCTTTGTGTACATCGTTGTGGCAACTACTGCAGTTCTTAAAGGAGGCCACAGCAAATTTTTGAAACTCTTTGCCATTTCGCATTTCTACTTTGTGACACGATGCACAATCAACCGTCTTGTGTGCCCCTGCTAAAGGAAATTCAGTTTTGGCATGATTGAACAAAGAGGCCGGCTTAAACTTGGTAAAATTGTGACAAGAAGCGCAATCCGAAGACATGGTTTTTTGGTGGTAGTCTTCATGACAGCTCAGACATTTGGTGTCAAGGCCGAGAAAAGTTTCGGGCTTCTTTTTGAGGGTGGCTATGGTTATGTTGTCCGGCTTATGGCATTTGGCACAGTCCTGGATTTTGTGACCACCTTTTAATTCATAGCCGGTAAGCTTGTGGTCAAAGGTCTTTTTATCAAACCTAACCATGTCGAAGTTGAGACCGTGGTGTTCGCTGTGACAAGTTATACACTCTTTGCCCTTTACGGCCGATGAAACGTGATATCCCTTTTTAGCAGAAATTCTGGCTTTTAGTTCTTTATGGCAGTCAAGGCATTTTTGCTCGGAAATTTTTGCACCAATGGTGTGGCACTGAGTACAATTGGCCAAACCTTCGAGCTTGGCATGGGCCTTGGTCAATTTACCGGGAGATAACTGAGCCCATGCAGCATGAATGCCAAAGACAAGTATGGCCGTCATTGCAGTTTGCATAAACTTTGTTATATGGTTTCCGGTGGTCATCCTACCCTTTTGTGCGATTTTACTGTATAACCAAAACGTTTTTGTATTTCTATTCCCGATTTCTGTAAAAACTGGGTGGGCAGCTCACCGCCGGCAAAGATGTAGACCAGGTCGTTGTCAAGTTTAAACTCACCTTCCGGCCCCGTCATCATCACATGGTCACTTTCTATACTTACAACATTGGTATTAAATGCTACATCTAACAATTGCGTTTTGATCGCATTCTGTATGCTGCTTTCGTTTTTGGGTTTTAAGCGACTGAATTTTTCGCTGCGGTAAGACAAGGTAACTTTATTGCCCTGGGCCAATAATATAGCGCTTTCTATAGCTGAATCGCCTCCGCCTACAACCAAAACCTTTTTACCCTGGATGAGCTCTGGTTCCAGCAAACGGTAAGCTACTTTTTCCATTTGTTCTCCTGGCACGCCCAGCTTACGTGGTGTACCTCTTCTGCCAATGGCAAGCAATACTTTATGGGTGTGGTATTGTTCACCGTCGTGGGTGGTGACAACAAAGTTGTGGTCTTTTTTGGAAATGCCTTCTACCTTGGATTGTTCTCTGACATCGATGTTGTGTTTATGGATGACATCATTCCAAAGTGTGAGCAATTCGGTCTTGCTAGTCTCAAATAATTTTACCTTGCCATGGCCCGGAAGGTCCATCGGGTTGGTCATCACAACCTTGGCCCGGGGAAAATTAAACACAGTTCCTCCCAAACTATCTTGTTCTAAAATCACAGCATTCAGTCCGTTCAATTTGGCTTGTACTGAAGCGGAGATGCCCGCCGGACCTGCGCCAACAATGACCAAATCGTAGGTAGCACCGTGATTTTTTTCGATTGATTTTTTGATCTCGTCGGCTGCTTGTTTGCCCTGCTCCACACTGTTTTTAATCAGGCCCATGCCACCTAATTCGCCGGCGATAAAGATTCCCTGTACATTGGTTTCAAAATTCTGATTGACATGAGGTAGGTCTACCCCCCTTTTTTCTGTACCGATGCGGAGTGAAATGGCCTCCACCGGACAGGCATGAAAGCAAGCTCCATGGCCCACACATTTGGATGCATTGATCAGGGTAGCTCTGCCATTTCGAATGCCAAGTATATCCTGTTCAGGACAGGCAATGATACAGGCACCACTTTTGATGCAGGTATTCAAATCGATGTAAGGGTGGAGAGAAACAGGCTCATGAACTCCTTCCGCTATGGCTTTTTCAATTTTTACATCAACCTCCTTAGATTCTTTTTTAAGCTTGCGCAAATAGATCATAAGAATGAGTCCACACATGAGCGCAGCCACAGCATAAATTCCGATTTCTTCTATTGACCAGCCCATGTTAAAATATCCATTTATAGCCAAAAGCAAGGGTCACTCCTACGTGGATGACCATGATGATAAGCATGATCAATGCAAAAGGCAGGTGGGCAATGTGCCAATACCTGAATAGTTTTTGCATTAACATGAGTCTTTCAATTTTTCTCTGAATGCCCAGTTCTGTGGCTATCAATCCGGTAATGATTCGGTTATTACGGGTGGATATGTTCCAGGCCTTTAACTGGCCAGCAAAACGCGATTTAAGCTGATAGTCGCGAATGTACGTTTTAAAAAATCCGGGATTGCCCTGGTTTTTTCTTTCCTGAATAACATCGTGCCAGGCCTGTAATACATCTTCTGAATGCTCACCCGCTTCTTCTCTTACCCGGTAAGATATGTCTTCCTGCATTTCACCGATCTCTGCAATGCTCAACTCCCTGCCCTGGATGGTGCGGGGAATCTGCAAATAGATAAACCTTCCGATCACCCCACTTGCCACCACAGCCACCATGCTCCAAAAACTGATGGATACAATTCCTCCAAACTTAAAAGAGGTATGAAAAAGAATCATAATAGGACCCAGTGTACACAAAAAGATATGGAACTCTAACCAATGTTTAAGTACCCCTATCCTGGATAAAATACGATACCTCTTGCGCGCCATGTAACCAAACACTCCGATTAAAATTAGCAGAGTACCTATGATACCCAAACCATGGCCATAAATGCCACTTGGCTTTAGCACAGCGTGATCCGCATGGTAGAAACGTTCTTCCATACTGGTATTGTAATACGAAGCACCATAGTAAAACAGATAAATGGTTACTGCTATGACTATCAATGTCAACGTAGCAAGATAAATGCTATGAGCGGTTTTATTCATTAAAAAAATTAAAAAGAAAAGATAAGCAAAAAGCTAAGTGAAGGTCCCGAAGTATTTAAGCAAGAAGTTTGGGCGGTTGCCAGGTATCTGCCTCATCTGCAGAAGTGAAATGATTGTTGAATATAAACCTGGTTTTGATAAACTTGGTGGGAAGTGATTTAACCACTACTATTGGTTGCATCTCTTTGGGCAAAACGGATAACACAGTGTTGGTGGATTGATGGTCTGACTTAAATGGCAGCTTCATGTCCTTTTCTGCATCAGGATAGACCTTAAGACAGTTGTCGTAGTGATGGTTGATAAAGTCGAAAAAGTCCATACTGGCATCGGCCAATTTGTGTTCACAATAGTGATCCCACAAATACGGAATTTTCGCCCATTCCGAAATAGGAACAATGGCCGAAATGTACAAGATAAGTAGTAGCGTAGCCAATCGCCTTTTCATATACCAAAGATAGCGAAATAAAATTTTGTTTACTACTAAGATCGAATATCACAAAAACAATATTTGTTAAAACAATTGTCATTTTTTCTATTTAAATCCTGCAAAATTTAAATTTATGCTACTTTATTCTGTATTTACCTCAAAATACAGCAAAAAACCAAATTTTATTAAATGGCAAAATTCAATAATACTTCCTCAATCGGACAATAAGAAACTGGAATTTTAAGCATTCGTTCTAGGCCTCCGGCTTTCACATTGTTTGGCATTCTCTTAAGTCTTATCTTGTGTCCAACAATTTGATGGTATGCACACCGCTAAAAACTATTCGCTCAAAGAGGTTATTCTTTGGACCCGGAGAGATATTTACTTTCATTTTATGGTAGCTTTTGTGGCTACTGCAATCTACCAGTATTTCAACTGTAAGTGGATTGCCATACCCTGGTTACCAATTGCCCTCATGGGCACTGCTGTTGCCTTTGTGGTGGGTTTTAAAAACAATGCGTCTTACGATCGTCTGTGGGAGGCCCGTCGCATCTGGGGCGCCATTGTCAATGCCAGCAGAAGTTGGGGCATTATGGTTCAGGACTATGTTACCAATCGCCATGCCACCACAAGCCTCAATGAAGAGGAATTGTCAAAGGTAAAACGAAGATTGATAGACCGACATATTGCCTGGCTGACAGCACTTCGCTACCAGCTGAGGGAGCCGCGCATCTGGGAATCCCGCCATCAGGTCCACAACATCGAATACCGCAATCGCACCTATACTGTTGACGAACATGCTGTGCCCATCAACGAAGCCATTGCTCCATTTGTTGCCGGAGAAGAATGTAATATCGTAAGTAAAAAAACCAACAAAGCAGCTCAGATCCTGGCCCTTCAATCAGCTCACCTCAGGCAGTTGCTAGATGAGGGATACATTGAAGACTTTCGCCACATGGAAATGGAAAGAATCATTGTGGAACTCTACAACCAGCAGGGAGCCTCCGAAAGAATTAAAAATTTTCCCTATCCCCGTCAATTTGCAACACTCAATCAATATTTTATCAAAGCTTTTGTGGTGCTGATTCCATTTGGCATGTTGCAGGAATTTGATAAGTTGGGCGATAATCTGATTTGGCTCAATATTCCTTTTTCTATTCTATCAGCATGGCTATTTACCACCCTTGAAAAGATAGGCGAAGTCACCGAAAGTCCCTTTGAGGGCAGCGCCAACGATGTACCCATAACTGCCATGTCACGGGGCATTGAGATCGATCTCAAAGAGATGTTTAATTACGAAGAAATTCCGGATCCCATCAAACCTGTCAACAATATTTTACTTTAAAAACCACTCTTATGCAACTGTCCAAAATATTTGAAAACAATGAAAAATGGGTGAAAGATCGCATAGCTGAAGATCCCATGTATTTCGATAAGCTATCAAAAGGTCAGAATCCGGAATACCTCTACATTGGTTGTTCTGACAGCCGGGTAACCGCAGAAGAAATCATGGGCCTGGTACCGGGCGAGATCTTTGTACATCGCAATATAGCCAATATGGTGGTAAGCATCGACCTCAATGCCATGTCTGTGATCAATTATGCCATCGATCACCTAAAGGTCAAACACGTCATCGTTTGCGGACACTACTATTGCGGAGGTGTCAAAGCAGCCATGCAAAGCAAAGACTTGGGCATACTCAATCCATGGCTCAGAAATATCAGGGATGTATACCGCACCCACCAGGAAGAGCTCAATACCTATATCAACGAAGATGACCGCTACAATCGGTTAATCGAACTCAATGTACAGGAGCAATGCATCAATCTGATCAAAACAGCATCTGTACAGAGGGCACACAAAGAATGGGGGCTGCTGGTACATGGCTGGATATTTGATGTCCATTCAGGAAAATTGAAAGACCTCAACATCAATTTTTCCCAAATCTTGTCAAAGATCATGGAAATATATCGTCTTCAGTAAATTCGCTCTTTTTTAACCGCTTCATGCCAAAACAGCAAACAGAATACCTGGTAGATTTAATTCATTCTCTTTCCAAATCCGAAAAGCGAAATTTTCGGTTATTTGCCGGCAGGTTGGGCAATGCAGAGGAAAAATTATTTCTACAGCTTTTCGATTATATAGATGATCACCGCGATTACAATGAAGCGATGTTGCTCCAAAAAATACAGGGCATCAAAAAATCACAGCTACCCAATCTGAAAGCTAATCTTTACCGACAATTATTGGGCAGTCTCAGGTGGCTCGGAAGAAATACTTATGAAGACATTGCTGCCCGCGAATGGATTGATCACGCCAGAATCCTGCTCACCAAGGGTATGCAGAAAGCGGCGCTGGAGAGCATTGAAAAAGCTAAAAAATCGGCGCTCGCTATCCACAACCAGGCACTGTTGTACCACGCGCTGGATTTTGAAAGATTTATTGAAAACCAATTTGTCACCGGCAGCAATCCTGTTATTGCTGACAGATTAAAAAAACAAGGCGACGATCTGGTAAGGAACCTCGTGACCGGCAATGAATACAGCAATTTGTCTATGGCGCTTTATACGCTATACCTGAAACATGGCTATGTCAAAGACCAAAAAGATTTTGACTATATCCATGCCTTTTTCCAATCCAACCTTCCTCAAAAAAGTACCAAAAATCTTGATTTTTACGAAAAGGTTTACCTCTTCCAATGCCAGGTTTGGTACCACCATATGATCCAGGATTTTGCCGGCTATTACAAATTCTCACAAAAATGGGTGGATTGTTTTGAGTCAGACCCAAAAATGATTTTGACAGATACAACCATGTACCTGAAAGGCCTTCACAACACGCTTAATGCGCTCTACATGGCCGGTAAAAGAGATAAGTTTAAATCCTACTTTCAGAAGTATAAAAGTTTTGGCGACCACCCCCCCATTAAGCTAAGTGAAAACGACCGATCCAACTACCTGATGTACTACCATCTGCACCTGCTCAATGAAATCTTTCTTACAGGGCAATTTTTAAGTGGTAAAAACAACTGTAAGCCCCTGGAAGAACTCTTGAAAAAAAATGAAATGCAATGGGATGAGAGTCGCATCATTGTGTTACACTACAAATTGGCCTGCGTCTATTTTGGCGCCAATGATTATAGCCATGCCCTCACTTACCTGAACCTGATCATCAATGCACCCTCATCTAAAATCAGACAAGACATCCAATGTTTTGCTCGGTTTCTGAGCTTGATTGTACACTATGAACTGGGCAATGAGGTATTGATGAGTTATCAGATACGTTCAGTTTTTCGATTTCTCAGCAACATGGAAGACTTACAAGGCGTGCAAAGAGAAATCCTCTCATTCCTGAGAAAAACGCCAAATATTTTCCCGACGGATGTGAAAAAAGAGTTTAAAAGTTTGCGGGCTAAATTGCTGCCTTACAGCGAGCACCCCTACGAAAAAAGACCCTTCCTGTACCTTGACATCATCGCATGGCTGGATGCCAAAATCAATGGAACCACGGTACAGGAAGAGGTATTGAAAAAAATCAAATGATTAACTTCCCTTGATCTTGAATCGGATGAAACCACATTGTTTTGGGTAATCTGAATCTTCGAACCAAAATTCTTTTGCCTTCCTGATGGCTAGTGACACAAGGCTGTTTTGACTGAGGGTTGATTTGGAAGCTACAAATTCCGCATAGTCAACCCTGCCTTCCGCGTTGACACAGATTTCAACGGTAACCAGCCCATCTTTTTCTGCCAGTATCAGGATGCTGGGGCGTTCCAAAACCCTTCGTTTGCCCAATCCTTGTCCAAACAATTCAAGGGTCAACTCTTCATCGATGACAATGCTGTTGATGGTATTGTCTTCATCCGGTATTAAAAGATCACCGCCATCATTGGTCTGACCCCCACTAGTCTGGTTTTCTGCATTTTCAGTTTTGGTGGAATCTGTGGCTTCATGGCTTCCTTCTGAAATCACTTCACCCTCTGCTACCACGCTGGTATCTGCGCTAACCGTTCCGGGATTAACTTCTTCATGGTGTGTGGCGTCATTGTCATCTGTGTGTGTCGCATCATTGTTGACAGGCACTTGTTGTACAGGGACCTCCGTTTTTGTGCCACATAACTTACGGGCATTGATGGCAGCTTTTGTGCTTCCCAACCTCGCAGCAGCCTGCCACGCTTCGCAGGCACTTATTTTTTGATTTTTTCTTTCTAAAATTTCTGCCTTGATTTCATAAATTCTAAAATCGGATTCTCCCAAGGAGGTAGCCGCAGTAAGTGAATTCAGCGCGGGATCATCATTGCCCATGGCAAACTCAGACTTACCCAAAATAGAAGCAGCCTTAGCGGTAATACCATGGCTGGTTATGTACTCCATGGCATCGTTTTTGGCACCTTTGTATGCCGCCAACTTGTATTTGGTTTCTGCTCTCAACAGCAGTGCATTTTTATAGTTGGGGTTTTCTAATATTACGGCATTCAATTCTTTGATCGCATCTTCAAAGCGCTCCGTATTGATGAGGTATTCTGCTTTAACCAACTTAAATCCTATTTCTTCATCAAGTGGTTGAGCCTGCAAGCCCATTGCCAGGCCGGCAAATAATACCCATAAAAAAGTTAATCGTTTCATTTATTGGTGATTTATGTTAAGTATAACGTGACTTTTCACGGTACAAGTGTTAATGATTTTATAATTTCAACTTTAATCCATTTTAATGAGCTGCTGCTGAACCCTACCTCCCGGACTCTCCATGACCACAAAGTAGATTCCGGCTTGTAAACCTCTCAGATCCATTACTTCATTTTTAGAACCCGATAGCCAGGTCTTGATGATCTTACCACTTTTATCCAGCAATGTCATTTTTCTACCTGCTTCCTGCGCTATTAAAGTGGTTTGGAAGTTGGCCGGATTAGGTGCAATTATGAATGATGGATCCTCTACCACCACAGCAGCCGGAACCGCGTTTTGGATCAGCTGGGTGGGAATAAAGATCCCTGCATCCAGATCAAAAAACTTGGCGCCATGGGCCAGGGAAATCAATGGGGTTTGCCCATTGGCATTGGCATCTGAATCTGTGGTCTCATCGCCCTGGTCAGTAAGGGTGAAAACGTAGGGTGATTCTACAATAAACTCTGAATAATACAGTCCTTGTGCAAGATCGTTAAACTGGTAAAATCCTTCTTCATTGGTGGTACCGGTAGCTACCAGGCTGCCCGTGGATTTAAATAGTTTGACCTCCACATCTGGCACACCCGGCTCTCCAATGTCCTGAATGCCATTTTTGTTTTCATCCAACCAGACAAAGTTGCCTATACAACCCGGCAAGAATATGCCCGCATCCACATGGTTAATTACCAGTCCAGGCAATACGGTTATGGCCGGTGTAACACCCGCCCCATCTATATCGGAATCCAGGGCATCGTCACCTATGTCTTGGGGTACAATTTGGTATTGGGCTGGGGTTATAAATTCCAGAAAATAAGACCCCGGTCTAACATTGGTAAAAATATACTGTCCCTGTACACCGGACGCCATGTTGGTAAAACTCTGGGTGGTCTTTACCAATTGTCCGGCATCATTGTACAAGTTGATGACCACACTGTCTTTGCCGGGTTCACCGCTGTTTTGTATGCCATTGGCATTAAAATCAATCCACACAAAATCGCCAATGCTGCCATTTTTCACAAATCCTGCATCCAGGTCGTTTCGTACAGCAGGTGCGGGAAAGAAAAATAAATCGCTTCGCCCATCTTCATTGATATCACTGTCGATGGAAGAACCACCGGCCTGCTTTTTAGCGCTGCTATAGCCCGTTGGCAGATCAAATACAAGGCGATAATTGCCTGCAGGGATGCGCACCATCTGGTACTTACCCACAGCATCTGTAGTGGTCGTTTTTACTACTTTATTGTCATTGCGCACTACCGAAACTTTAACACCTGTCAAACCCGGTTCCTGCGCATCCTGGACACCATTATCATTGAGATCATCCCACACAAAATCGCCCAATCGCAATTCCTCGGTGATGCCCAAATCCAGGGCCATGGTATCTGCTGAAATACCTAAATAAAAGAGCAGGGTGGCATCCTGCCTGTATTCGTCAGTGAAATCTGAATCAATGGTAAAGTCACTTCCCTCTTTATAAAAGGTGTAGGTCTTACCGGCTGCCAAATCCGCTTTGACATAATAAAAACCTTCTATCAACTGATCAAATATGTATTTACCCTCTGCATCGGTTGTCGTTTGTTTGACCAGACTGTCGTCACTTTTGTATAAGCCCATGGTCATCCCTTGTACCGGTACTTCCCCAACAGCACGCTGACCATCTATGATGTTTTCTGTCCACACCTGACCTCTGATCGACGAAATAGCGGGTGTTCTGAATACAAGGCCAAAGTCCTGGTCATCTACCGTCACTGCTTTTCGTATGGCTATTGGGTCTGAAAAAGCAAAGGTGTTGGAGTTCAGCAGTACATCTGAGTCTAGGTCTTCCTGACTTCCACTCCCTGTATTCTGCAAAGTGAAAACATAAAACAAAGGTCTTTTAACCCTCATCTTGTAATCGCCCACAGGTATCTTGTCAAAGGCAAATCTACCCTGCTCTCCGTTTATTTCTCTGGTGGTGTCGCTGGCCACTACATTGTCGAATTGATCTATCAGACTCACCTGGATGTCATTCAATGCTTCAATGTCGTCGTCATTGAGTCCGTTTTCATCTTCATCTACAAAACCTTCTCCCTCCATTTTTCCAAAGCCTCTGTACCCTCCATTAATGCCTCCTATCACCAAACATTCTCCAACTACCAGGGTATCTGTAAACCCTTCGGCATTGATGTCGCTATCGAGTAAGGTATCCAGGCCGGCTACATGCTTATAGGTTATGGTGTAATTACTATCCGTGTTTACATATTGAATGCGATATTTCCCGGGGAACAAAGGACCCAATAAATACAGTCCATTTTCATCGGTAAAGGTGCTGTCAACGGCCTGTCCATTTGACCACAATCTCACTTTCATATTACTCAACAACGTATCTGTAGCCTCCAGAGCTCCATCGCCATTTCTGTCTTCCCATGCCGTTCCACCAAGATAAGATCGAATATCGTAGTATCCGGCATCAATGCCTGCCTCGATGGTACCATTGTCTACTGTGATGTAGCGGGTACTACCTCGTCCGTTTTCATGGTTGACATCTGAATTTAAAAACAAGGGATCCGGCATTACAAATGATAATTCAGGGAAGGTGTCAAATACTACATAATACAATCCACTGTTGATGGGAAAAAAGGAATAACTACCGGTAAAGTCTGACTGTGTTGTTTGCAACAACTGGCCGAGGCCATTGTACAGGTGCACATTCACCAAAGGTAAGTTGTCATCATCCTGATCTCTTTCTTTGTTTTTATTCACATCTTTCCAGACATTTCCTTCGATACCTCCTCCCTTAAATGCAAAGCCACCATTGATGGTGAGCAAATTTGTGTTGGGAAGGGCGGTCAATACATCTGTTATACCATCTGCATTGGCATAAGATCCAGTGATGGGATCCACTCCTTTGATCGTAAATTCAAAATTGGGATTGGTTTGGAATTTAATCTTATAATTGCCCCTTGGCAACTTGTCAAAACGGTAATGGCCGGCTGGATCTGATCCTGTGGTAGTGGATGCAAGGTTGAGTCCCGCTTCATCCAAAAGTTCAATCGAAATACCCGAAATACCAGGTTCTGTACCTCCCCGTAAGCCATCTTTGGCAAAGTCAAACCAGGCAAAGCCTGCTATAGTTGACCTGTAGGTAGTTCCTGCAAAAACATGGTTGATATCGGTGGCTGGTTGTATGGCAACCAATGATGTTATACCTATATCTATGGTTCCTTCTGCATCACTGTCTGCATCATCTGTGCCAATGTTGGCTGTTGTGAATTGCAGGCTGTCACCAATTGAAAATTTAAAATAATAACTACCTGGAAGGACCTCTTCAAAACAATACTTTCCTTCCTCATTGGTTAACACCTGAGCAACAAAATTAAAGTCTACATCTTGTATTTCTACTATTGCATTATAAATTCCAGGTTCATTTAAGGTAAATCTTCCATCTGCATTCTCATCAGAAAATACAATGCCGCATACTTTGGATTGAGGTCTGTAAACAAATCCCAAATCCAGATGGTCCAGGGTATTGCCTGAAACCAAGGTAAATACCGCTGTTTTGTATTCACCATTGCCTGCATCCTGTAGCACTGATCCCAACCCTTCCAGGGTTGGAAAATAACCATTTACCGGTTGAGCGGTAAGGTAGTAATTGCCAGGTTTTAGGCCACAAAACTCATAACTTCCGGTTTCATTGCTGAAGTATATTTGTTGTTGAATGCCTGCTTCGTTATACAGTACTACCATCACATCCCAGAGTCCTCTATCATCAGTATCCTGAATGCCATTCCCATTTTGATCCAGCCAGATAAAATTACCGATACAACTTTCTCTGTACAATCCAGCGTCGATGTTCTTATTACTGCTTTGGCCTGCAAGCGCAATCAAGCCGGTAGAGCCAACATTGTTGATATCACTATTGGTGGTGAGATCTGATATATTTGACTGGGTAGCCAAAAAAGGATCTGCTGCCTCAAAGGTCAACTCCATATCAATGGAGGGTAGCTGACTCAACAGGTATTTTCCGTCAGCTCCTGTCAGGGTTTCTGCCAGCAAGTCGCCTGAAGCATCCAATGCTTTTACAACCACTCCTTCGATTCCGGGTTCTCCTGCATCCTGGAGTCCATTGTAATTCATATCTTCCCATACAAAATCACCCAATTCCAAAGCAAGGGTAAGACCTGCATCGATGTCCTTATTATCAATGCCCAGAGGCAGTGCCACATCAGTGGCCAGTCCATCAGGGCTGATGTCGCTGTCGAGTGCCGGAGATCCTTGTTGGAAACGGGTAACGATAGAACCCTGTGGCACTGTTACCTGGATTTGGTAAAGTCCCACCGGAAGATTTTCAAAGCTGTATTTTCCGGTAACATCGGTGGTGGTTTGATCCAGGATACTTCCTGTTTCGTCGTTTAATGTTACTACTATGCCCTCCAGACCCGCTTCTCCGGCGTCCTGCACACCGTTGTAGTCTGCATCTCTCCAAACCCGGTCACCAATGCAACTTCGTCTGCACACACCGGCATATACGTTGGTAAGAGAATCTCCTGCCAGCAATGGTATGAGATTGGTATAGCCGATGCCAATGCGGTCCAGGATATCTGAATCTATATCATCGGTGGCTGCGTCTGCATCTGTAAACTGCAAGCTATCGGCAATAGAGCACGAAACAAAATATCCACCTTGTTGCAAGTTGTCAAATTGATAAAAACCATCACTCCCTGTAGTAATCGTACTTACTACTTGCAGGTTTTCACGAACGAGGGTCACTTCTATGGCTGCAATGCCCGGCTCGTTATTATCCCGGGCACCATTGTTGTTGAAATCCCTAAAAACATAACCACCCACTGCGCTGTTGATTTCAATGAAGCCCAGGTCATTGTCGGTTATATTTTGATTAGAGATCAGGGTCACTTTCTGTGATACAAACATGCCATTGACCGTTTCCAACTTCGAAGTACCTGTGCCGGTAAGAATCTGAGTGGGTTCTGTAAACGGTGGCAAAATTATTTTTACCCTGTAACGTCCCGGTACCAGTGAATCAAAGCGATACAGACCGCTGCCATTGGTAGTGGTTGTGTCAATTACCTGATCCAGATCATTTAAGAGGTAAAGGGTCAGATCCGGGGTGCCGGTTTCTTGGGGAGATTGTTTGCCGTCATTGTTGAGATCATTCCAAACAAAATCACCAATCGATCCTAAGCGATAGAATCCTGCATCGATAGCTGTTTGCACAGATGTGTTTTGCATATTGATCAGGCCAGTGCGACCATTTGTTTGGATGTCGCTGTCTGTAGCTGCACTGCCCTGTTGGAACCGGGTGGGTAGATAGGCTGTACCGGCCACAAATTCCAATTCGTATTGTGCTGCAGGTACATTGTCAAAAGCGTATTTTCCATTGGCATCACTTACTACACTTTGTACCAGGGTACCTGCCCCATTGTAAAGTTTTACCGTTACATTGCCAATCCCCGGTTCTCCGCCGTCCTGAACGCCATTGTAGTTGAGGTCTTCCCATACAAAATCACCTATTTTCAATTTTTTGACCAAACCAAAATCGAGATCTGTGCGGTTGCTACCAAATGGAAGGAAAAAGGTTTCAGTACGGTTATTGCCGCTGATAAAATCACTGTTGTTTTGAAGATCGTTGGTATTACTAATCGTAGTTACATAATCCGAAGGCAGCCGAACAATAATATAATAACTTGCTTCTGTGATGTTGGTAAAAAGGTACTGGCCGGATGCATTGGTAGTTACGGTTTGCACCAATACATTGTCGCTGTTATACAACTCAACTTTTACATCTTTGATGCCGGGCTCTCCGCTGTCTTGGATACCATTGTAATTGATGTCATTCCACACAAAATTGCCAAGGGTAGATGGGGTGCAATTACGGATGCGGATGTCTCTGCAGCAACTACCCAGGTATTCATTTTGAAAGCCATAAATATCAACGCAAAAAGGATAGATGCCGGGCTGTGCATAGGAAGCCTTAAAATCAACGATGTAATTGTTGGTACTTTTTGAGGTCCACTCAAAGCCCTGGGGAACCTGCCACATGTATTTGCAACCGTCTGGTCTTTGGTCAACATAAACCGAAAAAACATCGGTCAGGCAAAAGGTGGCCAGTGGCAGATAGGTCACTTCTATGGTGGCACCATCCAGCAATGCTTCAACGCTTTGGGTAGAAAAGTTGATGAGTTGAATTTGTAAACCAAAAGAAGGATCATTGATCATGGCTGCTGTCCAGTTCATGCCCCAAAGGTGGTCAGCATAGCCATAACTCCATTTTTTATCACTGACATTTTTAGCCCAAACATTCATAGCATTATAGCCCTTGCCTGCCATGTTGGAGGATACTGCATTGCCGGAAACCAGCCTTACACTGTATTCTTTGAGGGTCCCATTGCCCTGTCTCCTGCCTTCCAGATTGACCTTGATGCCCAGAATGGTGGCACCTTGAGGGAGATTAAAACCGAGTTGAGATAAGCTCAGGGTGGAAGAGTAAAACTGACCATCCATCACTACCCTGGCATGTGCATCATCGGCTATCATCGATTTTTCCGTAGAAAGCCACTCTTTTTGAGCAGTGGCAATGACCTGGTCTGCTTTGGAGGGCTTAGAAATGGCTGTAACAGCAATGGGCTCTTCGGCCACTCTCACTGAACAGGACGATTGCGCCTTACTGCTACCCAGGATGATGAATAGAAATGAAATAGGCAAGAACTGCCTCAACAGGCTGTAGTATTCTAAGTGTAGACCCATATTGATGATCTAAAATAATATATTAACAATATTGTTAATCGGTAATCAGGGCATCAGTACGCAAATATATATAAAATTTTTAAATATGTGTCGGATTTTTGTCATTTATTGATAATTAAGTAGTTAAATTGGGGTTTACCCTTATTTCTCCGACCAATTTTGACAAAATTTTAAATTTTAAGAGAAAAAAGAACCATCTCCTTCTATCTTTGTTCGATTAAGTTCAAAAACAATATTTGTGCAACTAACTATAGGCAATACAGCTCCCAATTTTACCCTTCCTTCATCGGATAGGACCAAAATCACCTTGTCGGATTTCAAAGGTCAAAATGTGGTTATTCTTTTTTTCCCTTTCGCTTTCACCGGTGTTTGTACCAAAGAATTGTGTGATATCCGTGACAACAAAGCCATGTATGACGGTTGGGAAGCACAGGTCTTTGCCATTTCAGTAGATGCACCGGCTTCTTTGGCGGCGTTTAAAGAAGTCCAGGGTTACAATTTCCCTTTGTTAAGCGACTTCAACAAGGCAGTTTCCATTCAATATGGAGTGCTTTATCCTGAATTTGCAGGTGGTTTAAAAGGAGTTTCCAAACGAGCAGCCTTTGTAATTGATCGTTTTGGAAAAATTAGGTATGCAGAAGTTTTGGAAAATGCGGGCGAGCTTCCTAATTTTGTTGCCATTCAGCAATTATTGCAAACCTTAAAGGATTAAACATGAATCCACACCTCAGTCACAAGTTTGAAGAATCAGAAGAACAGTTGGTCATGGACCAAACGACCGAAGGCACCGTGGCTTATCTGATCATTTACAACGACGATCACAACACCTTTGACTGGGTCATCCAATGCCTGATGGATGTTTGCAACCACACACACGAACAATCTGAACAACTTTCACTGATCATTCACTTCAAGGGCAAGGCTACTGTAAAGACAGGCCCCTTTGATTCCCTTAAGCCCATGAAAGACGCTCTGCTTGACCGCGGGCTGTCTGCTGTTATTGAAACCGAAGTAGAAAGCAGGTAAATGCGTCTGAAGCACTTCAGATGTTCGATATAATTTTTAATGCTTTATCATTCTCCAAGGGTAATTCTTTATAACAATCAGGATGGCACTATGCCCCACCCTTATCTGGCTGATGAACATGGGCTCTTGTGTTATGCAATGATGGATGACCCCACAACTTTGCTCCATTGTTACCGCTTTGGTATCTTCCCCTGGGACAATGTGGATAAAATAGGTGCCTTTTATTTTCCTTCCAAAAGATATGTGATCGAGCCGCGGCACATCAAAATACCCAAAAGCATCCGCAGCTATTTCAATAACCATCGATTCACCATTACCTTCGATACCCAATTTGAAATGGTCATTAGACAATGTGCCTCAGCCAAAAGAAAGGACCAGGCTTCAACCTGGATCTCAGAACAGTTTATTAAGGTATATACACAAATGTTTCAACAGGGTCATGCCCACAGTGTGGAGGTTTGGCAGGGAGATAAACTGGTAGGTGGCCTTTATGGCATAGCAGTTGGCAGGGTCTTTACCGGAGAATCTATGTTTAGTCACGAATCCAATGCTTCCCGTTTTGCCATGATTTCGCTGGCAAAATTTTTGGAAAAACACAATTTCAGCCTCATCGATTGTCAGGTGTACAATCCCTATCTGACCAGTTTTGGGGGACAGGAAATTCCAGCCCAAGTCTTTTTTGAGCATATGAAACACAATTTTTTAGAGCCAGATCTCATCGGTCCCTGGACGGAACTATAAGGGTTTGATTAAATGACCACGATTTTACACCCCCTGTCTATATAAAAACAGAATCTTCTCCTTCCATTTCCTGTATTTATATCAATAAAACCGGTATTTCGTCGATAAATTGAAAACTATTACAAAAAGCCCTGTAACATTTTTTTAACCATAAGCGTCAAGGAAGAGTTAAGACAATATGCGCAAATCTTGTCAACCAACAAGACCTTCGGGTAACCGAAATTAAAACACTTTTTTACATCTAAACAACCATCTATCATGAGATCTATATTCTTTTTGGTTTGCCTTCTATTTACAAGTTTTACGTATGCTCAAAATTTTATTGAAAACAACTATGCCCACCTGCTTGACCGCGAAGACATAACCCGTGTTCAGGTAGGAGAAAGAATGTTTAATATTGCAGCCACTCTTACCAAAGAGGGCGAAAACAGAGAGGCCCACGACCTCATTTCAAAAATCAAATCGTTTGATCTGATCAGAGTAGGCGGCTTGAGCAATCCCCAATCTGAGTTCAAGGCAGGTATTGCCAAAGTAAAAGGCTTTGATGAATTGATCCGCGTTAAAGACAAAGAAACCAATGTTGCCATTTTGGTTGACGAGAGCCATGACATCATCCACGAGTTAATCGGTATTGTAGCTGCGGATAGCGAATTAGTAGTCTTCCACCTGATTGGTGAAATCGACCTCAACGAAATCAGCAAACTTACCAGCAAATTACAGAATGACCACCTGGGTAACATTCAGGGCTTAACGAACCTGGGCATCGATGATGTAAAAGTGTATCCCAATCCTGTAAAGAAGGGAAGCGAAATCAACCTCGAAGTACCTGAAAAAATGGTAGGCGGTACGGTTAAAGTCATTGATATGAATGGCCGAACTGTACACCAGCAAAGCCTGGATTCTACAAGCTTCAGACTCAATGCTGATGCTCTTCCTTCCAGCAACTACTTCATCGAGTTTGAAAACAAGGGAATTAACCTGAAGAAAAAACTAATCGTGATCGAATAAAACCCCAAAATACATTTTTACTTAAGTTTTTTAATCCCGTGGAGCAAAGGTTTCACGGGATTTTTTTTATCTATGACCGCTAAAATATATACTATCCAAACCTGAAAATACTTTTCTCATTCGCTTCCATCAAAATTTTTCATAATACCAATGCCTGCAAAAAAGAACCAGAAGAATAAAATGTCCACCTTCCCAAGTATCAGATGGATATTGAAATCCATAAACACAAAGAATAAGTTTGAATGGAGTGTCAAAACTAAACTTTGCTCCACTTTTTAATTCAGCTATTTAAAAATTACATTTTTCAGGAAAAATAAATTCATATACACCTGTATATCTGATATTTATATCATTATTGATCCTATAATTTTGAGGAAAATTTACACCTGAATTTATCCATAATAATTAATTCCATACGTAATCCATTGCCTTTCAATAACCCAACTTTCAAAAAGAAGAATTGAAGAAAGCTGATCTGCTCCCAACGATAAGAAATAACTAAATGAATCATAAAAAAAACAGATTTTTTTCGTTTTCTCAGGGAGCGTTCAACACAAAATAGTCCTCTAATAAAAGTAATCGCTTTAAATAGAGATTTAAACTTAATTTTAATCCACAAACAGCCATAATGCGCTTCATTATTTTCTTTTTTAGTTTGCTTTTTTTTATCTCTTGCCACAAAGATGATTTCAATGAGTCACCAGAGCAGTTGACCACCTTTACTGCTGAGGTGGTGAAGGAGACAACCGGCAGCATCCTGGGCCATGTGTACGATGAAAACAATCGCCCGGTGGCAGATGCCGTTGTTCAGATTTACAGCGCCAATACACGAACCAATCAATTTGGAGTCTTTTCCTTTGAGAATGTAAAAATGGATAAAAACGGAACCTACCTCACGGTCCGCAAAAATGGATACATTTTAGGTTCAGACATGATCTATCCTAAGGCTTCCAGAAACTACTCTGATGTGAGGCTGTTGGCCCTTGAAAAAGGGAAGATCTTAGATGCTGAAAAAGGAGGAACCATCGACATTTCGGGTGGTGGTACCCTTAATTTTCCTGCCGGTGCCATTGTGGATGCCGGAGGAGCAACTTTTAATGGATCGGTAGAAGTTAGTGCCAAACTGATTTCAGCAATTGACCCTCAACTCAATGCCACCATGCCGGGTGCCTTGGTAGCAGACGATGTAAACGGAAAGACCGTGGTGCTGGGAACAGCAGGCATGTTTGCCGTAGAACTGCGCAGTACCTCAGGTGAAGAGCTACAGCTTGGAAACGGCAAAAAAGTATCTTTCAGCATTCCGGCTCAAAGTAAATCAAAACCAGCCACCATTGGTCTTTGGTCATTCGACGAATCAAAGGGCAGGTGGAAGGAAGAAGGTGTGGCTACTTTGGTCAACAATAATTACACAGGCGAAGTATCCCACTTTAGTTTTTGGAACTGCGATGCCCCATTTCCGTTGATAGAGGTGTGTGGAAAGGTGGTCAATCAGGACAATGAACCCTTAAAAAATGCCTGGATTCGCGTGGATGCTGAGGGCTTATATAGTTCTGCAGGTCAAACGGATGAAAATGGAGAATTCTGCGGCAAGATGCCCAAGGGAGTAAAACTCACTTTTTATGTCTACACTGGTGGCTTTTGTACCAATCCGGTATTTACCAAAGAAATTGAAGCATTGAGCAACAACACCCAACTCAATACCTTTGCAGTGCAAATCACAAATGAACAACTCATTGTAAAAGGCAGTGTGGTTTGTTCAGGAACCGCCTTACCCAATGCCATCGTGGTTTTTGAAACTGAAAACCTGAGAAAGGTATTTAAGGCCAATGCAGAAGGCATATTTGAAGAAGATCTAAGTTGGTTGTTGTGTGAAAATTTTGACACCTACAAGATTTTTGCCTACAACGAAGCAACGGGAGAAGCCAGCGAAATACTAATAAAAAATGTAGATGATGCCCAACCTTCTGTATTGGATGTGTGCGATGCAGGGTGCGCATTTACGGGTAGCATCAATTACAATTGTGATAATTTGTTTGCGGTGGATCTCAGCAACGGCAGTGGTAATTACACCTACAAATGGAGCAATGGTAAAACGACTCCCTCTATCCAATTAAATTCGCTGGATTCTGTATTTACTATTTACTGTGTAACAGTGACCGATGTAACAGCCAATTGTGAAAAAACCTTCTGCATTGAATTCAAAGGCCAGTTGAGTTTTCTGGTGAGCGGGGCATGTGAAGACAGGCTCGGTGCTACTTTATATGGAGGCGTGGCTCCCTTCACGTACCAGTGGAGCAATGGAGCTACAACAGAAACCATTTCACCGGCTACTGCAGGTACTTATTGTTTAACAATAACCGATGCCAATGGATGTTCAAACCAGGGATGCACATCGTTTCTTGCCAATAATCTTTTTGTTTCACCAACTCCTACCTCGTGTAATAAAGATATCTTTAGTCTAAGTTCATCACCTTTCACACAAGGATATATATCAGGAGCAAACATACAGACCGCAATTAACTCTACAGAAAACCTAAGTGTTTTTAACACAGGCTTTCAGTTTAACATCATCCTGGTTGGTACCAACTGTGAACGCATATTCAACATCAGTCTCCCACGTTTGGATTCTTTGAATGTCACTCCATTTGCCACTACCTGTGGTACTTGCAACGATGGATACGTAGTGGTTGCCACAGCTTCCAACTGTATTGATTGTGCAATTGGTGATATCAAAATATTTAAAACCACCGACTTAAACACAGATCTCTCAGCAGCCAATGCAGCGAAAACCTTGTCAAAAGGGTTATACTATGCAGTAGTTACTGATGAAAATACGGGCTGTTATGTAGCCTACCGAAAATTTGAAATAAAGTAAAGCCGCTGTAAACTTGGAGTTAGAAGAGATCATACAAGGGTGTAAAAACGGCAACGAAAAATGCCAAAACAGTCTGGTGCAGTTGTATGCTACCAGACTGATGGCATTGTGTATGCGATATACCCATGACCGAGATCTCGCTAAAGACGCACTCCAGGAAACTTTTATCAATGCTTTTAAATACATACACTCTTATTCAGGCAGTGGCTCTATCGAAGGATGGTTGCGCAGAATAGCAGTCAATTGCAGTCTCAAAACCATTAAAACCATGTATGAGATTCATACCCTGGAAGAGACCGCCATCGATACCAATGCCTTTGCCGAGGTACCGGATGTGTACAGCACCATGGGAAAAGAAGACATCATGGCCCTCTTAACCCGTTTGCCCCACAGCCAGTACGTGATATTTAATCTCAACATCATCGAAGGTTATAACCACGGTGAAATTGCCGAGATGCTTAACATTACCGAAAGCACCTCCCGTTCGACCCTGTGCAAGGCTCGAAACAGGTTGGTTGAAATTTTACAAAATGAAAACTTTACCGAAAAACTTTACGCTAAAGTGGGTACTTAACATTAATGCATAGGACTACCATGAATTATAGAAATTTTGAACATTCGATTAAGACATCCCTGCAAAATGCAGAAGAGCCGGTTGATGTTGCCTGGTTGATAGATGCCATACGGCCACCTAAAAAGAAAAAAAGACCGATGGCACTTTGGTTTATTACCGGATTGACCCTGGTAGTCCTGGGCAGCTATGCCTGGTTGGATACCCATCAAAGGCATCTGGCAGTGACGGCCACCACCCAGAATTTTGTAGCTTCTGCACCTACTCTGGCCAAAGCAACTGAGGTATCTGATAACACAACTCCCCATATTGTGCAAGATGCCGGTACACGTAATGTTCAAACCACTTCTCCTTCATCTCCTGTAAAAAAACAAATCTTTGCCGGAAATACTCCAAAAAATCAAAACTTCAATAAAATCAGCCAAAGCCCTATCGAACCGTCTACAAACAGTATAAATGCCAATTCTGAGAACAATATAATCAAGATTACTAATTGGGATGAAGAAAATAAACCTTTGTTAGAAGAGAGCAAGGCAATTTATGTTTCACCCATCACCCCCCTTGATGCTGCCTTGACAATTGAAGACAAGATCACCCTGAATAGGGAAGTGGAATGTCCCACTTTCAGAAAAAACCGAACCATGAAATTATCCCTCATTCCGGAAGTGGGTTATTTCAGACCCTTTAAAAAATTAAGTCCCGAATCCAACCCCGCACCTGAAACCTACTCTTTAAGAAATGAAAGTGAAAAAAGTCTGGAAGGGCTCCAGGCAGCACTCTACGCCCGATTGCAGAAACCCGGTAGCAACTGGGGCTTAAGCACTGGCCTTCATTACAGCCGTCTCACAGAAAGGATGAACCTTCAATACACCTATGTAAAAAGTGATACCACCCAGGGCATTATTTCCGTAACGGTATCTCAAACCGGTGACACCATTACTACCATATATGGAGACATCATTACCCAAACCAGGGTGACCGGCACCACAAAATCACATTATACACTCAGTACCTTTGACATACCTCTTTCATTGTTTTATGAAAAAGATTTTGAGAGTTGGAGCCTGGGTGCAGAAGCTGGTGCCTATTTCAACCTTGCCCTCGTAAGTAAAGGCAACATCCTTACTTCGGTCAATGGCTTTGTGGATGTTAAAACTGCCGCCGCTTTTAAACCTTCTTTGGGAGTAAGTGGTTTTGCCAGTGTCTATGTTAAAAAAGCTGCGGGACCCGGTAACTTGTACCTTGCCTTAAGGGGTAGATTTATACCTTCGGCATTCAATTCGCAAGGTTATGGCACTGTGCAGAAATACCAGTTTGTTGGTGCCCATCTGGGTTATGAGTTTAGGTTCTAATTTTTTCCTTAACTTCTTTTACCAAAGGCCACAAAACCAGGGTTTACCAGACTCTCCTTATTGTATTGCAATGGCTCCATAGTTTCATAGTTGAGTACTACACCTCCAGCCTCTTCCACAATGATCTGCGGGGCAGCAGTATCCCATTCCATGGTTGGCGCCAGTCTTGGATACAGGTCGGCATCTGCATTGGCCAGCATCATAAATTTAAGGGCACTGCCTCTTGGCATCAGCACAGGATCAATATACTGTTGAATGTAGTTTTTGGTATCTGTGTTGACATGGGATAAGGAGCAGGGTATCCTCAAACCTTTTTGTGCAGTTGAAAATGTGGCACACTCCAGGCGACAAACCGGCTTATCCTCTTTTTCCATAAAAGCGCCATGACCTGAAAGAGCATAGTACATGGTCTGTTCAACGGGCACAAAGACCAGGCCTAACACAGCCCTGGTGCGGTGCACCAAACACACATTTATGGTAAATTGTCCATTCTGCTTGACAAATTCTTTGGTGCCATCGAGCGGGTCAATCAACCAAAAGTATTCGTAATTCCGGCGAACCTCATAGGAAATTTCCATGTTTTCTTCTGACAAAAAAGGAATGCCTGGGTCCAATTTTAACAATCCTTCACAGATTACTTCATTGGCTGCAATGTCGGCCAAGGTGACGGGCGAGTCATCGGCCTTTATTTGCACTCCATAACTCTCTCCGCCATATACCTTAAGTATGGCATCTCCGGCCTTTTTAACAATGGAATTGAGTTCTCCCATCAAACCAAACAATGATGCGTATTGCTCCATGTCTCAATTTTTTTCATCCTGCCACCCTTTGTTGTGGCACTTTATTTTGATGTTCTAATGTTTGATTTAAGGGATATCCGTTTTTTTAGGACCGCCAAATATAGTATCATTGCATCAAATTTTACTCAAATCATGAAAATTCTTGTGACAGGGGGTACCGGCTACATTGGCAGCCATACCATAGTGGACCTCCAAAACCACGGCATTGACGTTATCTCTGCAGACAATGGCATCAACTCAGAAGCTTCTGTCTTAGAAGGTGTGGAAGCTCTTACCCACAAAAAGGTGAAACATTACCACATAGACCTCTGTGATACAGAAGCAACCCACAAAATGTTTGAGGCAGAAAAACCGGATGGCGTTATCCATTTTGCGGCCCTGAAAGCTGTGGGTGAGTCAATGGAAATTCCCCTTGAATATTTTAGAAACAACCTGTTGAGTCTGATCAATACCATGGATGCCGCTGCAAAAAACGGCTGTAAGGCCTTTGTTTTTAGTTCCAGCTGTACGGTTTATGGCAATGTTGAAACTTCCCCTGTCAATGAAGATACACCTCTACAACCGGCAGCTTCAGCCTATGGCAGAACCAAACAAATGGGAGAAACCATCATTATGGACGCCATTGCAAAAACAGGAATGAAGGCAGCCTTACTTCGGTATTTTAATCCTGCAGGCGCACACCCCTCAGGTCTGATTGGGGAATCTCCCAGGCAAACACCCCAAAATTTGGTGCCGGTAATCACCGAAACAGCCATTGGCAAACGTGCTTCATTGGAAGTATTTGGAAACGACTACCCCACCCGCGATGGAAGCTGCATCCGAGATTTTGTTCACGTATGCGATCTGGCAGCAGCCCATACCCTGGCCATGGACTACCTAATCCACAATCGTTCAGAAGACTTGATCTCAATTTTTAACCTTGGCATTGGCCAGGGAGTTACGGTGCTGGAGGCCATTGCTGCCTTTGAAAGCACTACAGGAATGAAATTAAATTATTCCATTTCAGGTCGGAGGGAAGGTGATGTTGTGGCAATCTACAGTGATTATACCAAAGCCCAAAAAGTGCTAAATTGGCAGCCAAAATACAACATTGAAGATATTATGAAGACAGCCTGGCAATGGGAAGTCAACAGAAATAAAATTTAAGTCAACATGTATCCAGCCGAAATACAAAAAAAATACTTCGAAGATTCAAAACACTTCCTTTCCCACCCCGCCGGAATAAATGAGCTGGATGCCTTAAAGTCCATTCTTCGGTTCCACGAATGGAAGTATTACATCCAAAATGATCCCGTAATTTCGGACCACGAATATGACCTCCTGTTTAAGCAATTGCAGGCCATCGAGACAGCTCATCCGGAATTGATCAGCGCCGATTCTCCTAGTCAGCGGGTGGCTACCGACCTTATTACTACATTTAATACGGTCAAACACATAGTGCCTATGCTGAGTCTTGAGAATTCTTATAATGAAGAAGACCTCAATGATTTTGATGCACAGATAAAAAAACTAACCGGAATCCCGGCGGAAGAAAAAATAATTTATGCAGTAGAACCCAAATTTGATGGCGGCTCCATAGCCCTGGTTTATGAAGACGACATTTTAGTTAGGGCGGCTACCCGTGGCAATGGACTAGAGGGAGAAGAAATTACCCAAAATATTAAAGTGTTGCAAAGTGTACCACTGCGGGCTCCATTTTCCACCCTGGGTATGAAAAAAGTTGAACTGCGCGGAGAGGCCCTTATCAGCAAAAAGAACTTCGAAGCCATTAATAAAAACCGGGAAGACGAGGGCCAGGTCTTATTTGCCAATCCACGAAACGCAGCCACCGGGGGATTGAGAACCAAAGACCCTATGGAGACAAAACGCAGGGGCATCGAAGCGTTTATGTTCCAGGCAGCTTATGCCGTTGATGAAGAGGGAAATAACCGGTTCTCCCAATTCAATACCCATTATGGCAATATCGAAAAACTAGGGGAGTTGGGCTTTAAAATTCCCAAAGCAGAAAAAAAACTTTGCACAGGCATTGAAGAAGTGGTGCGTTTTTGTCTCGAATGGCAGGAAAAAAGAGATAGCTACGATTACGAAATCGACGGCATGGTGGTGAAGGTAAATGACTATGCCCTGCAGGAATTATGTGGCAGTACTGCCCACCACCCCAGATGGGCCATTGCCTTTAAGTTTAAAGCCAAACAGGCTACGTCCAGGCTGTTGGCAGTGGAATACCAGGTGGGTAAAATTGGCAGCATCACACCGGTAGCTAAAATTCAACCCATCGCCCTGGCAGGGGTTACGGTTAGTTCTATCTCTTTGCACAACGAGGATTTTATCAAAGGCAAAGACATCAGGCTGGGAGATACTGTTTTGGTAGAAAGAGCAGGTGACGTTATTCCTTACATTGTGAAAAGTATGGAAGAGCTAAGAGATGGTTCAGAAACCATCATCGAATTTCCCGAATTTTGTCCCGTCAATACGGAATCTACTCCGGTAGCATTGGTGAAAGAAGAAGGAGAATCTGCCTGGCGTTGCCCTCATTGTATTTGTGGTAAACAAGACTTACAGCGCATGATTTTCCACGTGAGTAAAGATGCCATGGACATTGATGGTTTTGGCAAATCGTATGTAGAGCGATTCTATGACATGGGCTGGCTGAGTGACATGGCGGATATTTATAATCTCAATTACGATAAAATAGCTGCCCTCGAAGGATTTGGTGTTAAGTCTGCTGAAAAATTAAAAACATCAATCGATAAGGCAAGGAAAAATCCAATCCACAAACTCTTACATTCCCTATCCATTCACCACCTGGGTAAAAAAGCATCCAAACTCATTGCTGAACAAATTCACCATGTTTTGGATCTTCAGCATTGGAGCCGCGAAAAGTTTTTAGACATCAAAGACATCGGCCCTGTAGTGGCAGACAATGTCATCGAGTACTTTAATGATGATACCAATATCGCCATGCTACAACGCATGGAAGCTTATGGGGTGAACCTCACACAGACCGACGAGGATAAACCCCTGGAAGTGGCTGCTGACGGCATCTTTTCCGGCAAGACCATTCTGTTTACAGGAACACTCACTTCCATGGGCAGAAAACAAGCCGAAGAGCTGGCCGCCAAACATGGAGCCAAAAACATATCTGCTGTCAGCAACAACCTCAACATCCTGGTAGTGGGTGAAAAAGCCGGATCAAAATTGACCAAAGCAAAAGCACTGGGAACGGTAGAAATCATGACAGAACAAGAATTTGTTGATGCCATACAGAAGATTGAGCCTTAAATTATGAAAAAAATGACCCATCTTCTTTGGGGCTTTTGTTTAACCTTGCTGGGCACAACTGCCGTAGCCCAACCGGCTTTGGAAATCCAAAAAGTCAGTCCACACTGTTATGTTTTTACTACTTATAGAAATCTGGGTACACTCAGCTTCCCTTCCAATGGCATGGTGGTCATCGATGCTGGTCAGGCACTCATCATTGATACGCCATGGGACACCACCCAGTTTCAAACCCTGTTAGATACTCTTACCCAATTTAAGGCAAAAGCCATTGGGGTCGTCTCTACCCATTTTCACGACGACAGGACTGCAGGTCTACACTATTATACCGAGAAAAAAATTCCAACATACTCTAGCGCTTTAACCAAAAAACTGTGCCTTGAGAAAGGGGAAAAATATGCCACCCATAGTTTTTTATCTGATACCACTTTTAAGGTGGGCCAACTGCTGGTTCAAACCTTTTACCCCGGAGAAGGGCATTCTCCCGACAACATAGTCATTTATGTCCCAGAAGACAAGGTGCTTTTTGGTGGCTGCCTGGTTAAAAGTTATGAGTCATCATCATTGGGGAACCTCAGTGATGCCAACACAGAAGCATGGCCTGCCTCCCTTCAAAAGGTAGTGTCAACATTTTATGAGATTGCCATTACCATTCCCGGGCATCAGGATTGGTCACAACCCCATTCGATCAGAAAATCGTTGGAATTACTTCGGATACGTCCCGCCAAAAAATAATCATCCCGATTATTTAACGACTACCAAGCTTTTACAGAAAACCTTGCCCTGTACTTCAAAACAAACCGTATAGGTTCCAGCAGTCCATGGGGTTGTATCCAGGATAGCCTGACTGTTTAAAGATTTGTCACTCACCACTTCTTTTCCAAAAGAATCAAAAATTCTGAATTGCCATTCTCCATCAGTTAACGATTCAATATACAAAAGTCCTTTCACCGGATTGGGGTGCAGCTTAAATGTATTGGCCGCAGTTTCAATCACTCCCACCAAATCCGTTCCATTACAATCTTCATCAATGCCATTTCCCGGTATATCTATAGCTCCGGGAAAGATCGTAGCATTGCTGTCATCACAATCAACTTCCAATGGACTTCCATCGCGGTCTTTATCAATAATCACGTTTATTATTTGAAGGACATCACAACCTCTTTCGTCAAAATAGTGCAATTGATAAGCACCACTGGCATTGATAACCGCCCTGTTGTTTTCTACACTTACCACACCTGGCCCCGTCAGTTCGGTTTGATAAGGCTGACTTCCACCCATTATAACCCAAGACAGGGTATCTGCCTGGATAAAATAAAAGGCTCTTAATTCTTCCGGTATAAAAATTTCAACTCCGCATTGAGTAACAATTGTACCCCCATCATCAATGACTGAAAAACAAAAGCTTCCTCCATTGACCAGTAAAAACAAAGAATCATTTTGAGGCAAGCCGTTTTCTAACATGTATTTATACGGTGGCTTGCCACCTGCCGCCTTGATCTCAATTTTTGCTGTATCCCCATAACACAATGCGGGGCTAAGTTCAAGGCTTAGACTCAAAGCCACTTCTTTTTCAGGATGAAGGGTAAAATCTACCACTACAGGCAGGTGGTCTGAAGCATAACGGGAATCAGTAGTTTGCAGGTTGTGATCCTGTAAATCTTCCAGGTTTAAATGGGCGGTCTCCAATACAAAGCTGTTGTCAAGTCGCATTACGCTGCCCGTATAGAGTACATAATCCAATCTTCCCGGCATATAGGTATTGCCTTCATCGTACCAGGTATACGTCAATGGAGTACCGGGTACATAGGGTTTGGCATCCTTCAGAGACGTGCTGTCCCAATCAGGTTTAAAATCAGCACCAAAAAATCCTTCGTTCAAAATATCACCCTCAATTAACGTTTTTCTTTGTCGGTTGAGGCCCACAAAATTCATATCTCCCACTATGATGGTTGGAGTATCCTCGGTATATAAAAACCCTACTCCCTGGCTTTCTTTCATGGTTCTGTATCTTGCCATTATGGCGTCCACTTCTGATTGCCGGTCTGTGTCGTTGTCACAACAGGGAAGGTGGGCGTTAAAAATCACCAATGGCACATCGCAATTTTTTCCTGTATGCACAAGAAAGATGCCTGTGCCATCAAGGGGAACAGCGGCTTCAATACAAAATTTGGTTGCAACCACTACATCAGGACTAATGCGCACAGCCTTCCAGGTCTGTCCGGCGGGCAATGGTAAATACTGGCTTAACAAGTTGATCACAGAAACCGCTGCCGTGGCGCTGTACAATTCCTGAAAACAAATAATATCCGGGTTGGCTGCCTGGATCAATTTTATTTGATATTCGCCGGTGCCTGCCTCAGTCAATCCATCTCTGGCAGAGTTATAACTTAATATTCTCACCTGCTCAGCCTTCTGTTTGTCAAAATGGTAGGCCTTTTTTCCAGGACCCGCCCCTGATTTCATTTCATAAACGGCAACACCTCCATCGTTGGGTAACACATCCCCTCCAATAACCCGGTTTTTCACAGCAATGGCTATTTGATTACCCATGGTAAGCAGGCTCGACCCTCTGTCCACGACCCTGCTGATTTTGAGTTCAAAAAATTTACTGCTTACAGAAGGCAAACAAATCAAACCAATGTCTTCGTGTCTCAATCGTTGGCTGGTGCCACTGGGATTGTACACAAAAATGTCTCTTTCTCCAAACACCACCATCAATTCAGCTCCAATCCCCGCTTCTTTAAGTCCTGTGGTAAGCTTGTTGTCAAAATCAATTACGATGGCAAGCTGGTTGTTTTCCTGCAGAATAATTTCCCTGTCAAGTTCAAAGCGGAGGTAGATATTTTCAGCGTCATTCTCAACCCATAAGTGTTGAATGTCAAGGTCACTTTCCAAGCCATCTCCAACGTCACTGATCAAATGAGATGCAGGAGGCCAATCGCTCAGGTCCTCATCGATAAAGATTTGGGCAGACATTCCGGTCAAACCAATAAAACTGAAAAAAAAGGGTAAAATGAATCTCATATTTCAATATAAAGCAGGACAACAAAGATACATTTACTTTTAGTAACCCCCATAGAGAAAAGCTGCAATACCAGGCCATCAAGGCTAAAAATAACCCGAAAGGTAGCTGGACCGGCTTGTTGCCATTAAAACATAAAAATAAATCTTTGTATCTTGCCAGACATTAAAGCATTCAATGAACATCGTAGTTTTATCCAGAAATCCTTCTTTGTACAGCACCCAGGCCATTGTGGATGCCGGAAGAAAAAAACACCACTATGTAAGGGTCCTGGACCACATGTTTTGCGATCTATTGATCGAAAAGGATAAACTGGAGATCTATTATAATTTCCAAAAACTTGAAAATGTTCATGCGGTGATTCCCCGAATTGGAACTACAGCAACTTCATTTGGCTCTTCGGTCATCAGGCAATTTGAAGCCATGGGCATCTTTACAACACTGAAAGCAGAAGCCCTGCTCAAGGCACGCAATAAACTTACCTGTATGCAACTACTTTCCGGTGCCGGCCTGGGTGTTGCCAGAACAGGCATTACCAATAATTTGTACACCCTGCCTTTTATTATTGACAAAGTGAGTACCGCTCCTTACATTGTAAAACTGGCTACCGGCACCCAGGGACTTGGTGTCATCCTTTCAGAATCCAAATCCAATGCCGAATCCATCGTTGAAGCTTTTCAAAAAACGGAGGAGAAGGTCCTGATTCAACAATTTATTGAAGAAGCGCGTGGAAGCGACATTCGCGTTTTTGTAATCGATGGCAAGATTGTCGGGGCTATGAAAAGACAAGCGAAAAATGGAGAATTCCGGTCCAACCTGCATAGAGGGGCACATTCAGAAAATGTTGTTTTGACCTCCGAAGAAGAAGAAGTGGCACTGAAGGCTACCGAGGTCATGGGCTTACACATCGCAGGTGTAGACATGCTCAGAAGTCATGCGGGTCCCCTGATCCTGGAGGTTAACGCTTCACCCGGGCTTGAAGGTATCGAAGGCACAACACAGATAGACATAGCCGGCAAAATCATTGAATTTATTGAAAGAAAAGTCATTGTATGATTGCTCCTTCTTCTAAAACCCCTTTTCCGGAAGCCCTGGTCATCAATGAAGAAAAAATAGCCCCGGGAGAAAATAAAAAGATCCAGCTCAGCGCAGGTAAATTGCCCAGCGGTTCCCTTCTTTCAATAACCGCGCATATATTCAGATCTCACCATCCCGGCCCCACGGTATTGTTATTGGGTGGCATCCATGGCGATGAAATCAATGGCATCGAAATCATCACCAATCTTTTGGCCTCGGGGTTTTTTAAAGACATCAAAGCGGGATGCATCATCGCCATACCCCTGCTCAATGTCTTTGGTTTCAATAATATGTCAAGAGACATGCCCGATGGCAAGGATGTAAACCGCAGTTTTCCGGGCCACAAGTCAGGTTCATTGGCTTCCCGCGTGGCCAAATGTCTGACTCAAAATATTTTGCCCCATACCGACTATGCCATTGACCTGCACACCGGAGGTGCACTGAGGTACAATTTTCCCCATACGCGATATTCTCCGCACGATGAACACTGTAAAAAACTGGCAGATGTTTTTAATGCCCCGTTTGCTGTCAAACAAGCCCTTATTTCCAACTCCTTTCGTAAAATTGCCCACGACATGAATACCCATGTCCTGGTCTTTGAAGCCGGTGAGTCCATGAGAATAGACAATCGGGCTGTAAGCACAGGCGTGGCAGGAATTCTCCATGTGTTGACCCATCTGGATATGTTGCCCCAAATGAAAGGAAATATCAATAATGATCAGGTTATCCACATCAATAAAACAACGTGGATCAGGGCTGCTCACCCTGGTATATTTACAGCCGCCATCGCAGCTGGACAAAACATTCAACAAGGTGAGATGTTGGGTATCATAAAGGATCCTTATGGATTGAAATCATACCCCATTGTATCCAGGTATAAGGGACATGTGCTGGGTATCAATCATGCAGCTGTGGTCAACCAGGGGGATGCATTATTTCACATTGGAAGTTACGATGAAAAAAACAATTAATATTTTTCTATTTACCCTGTTGGTTCGATGTATCCTGGCCCAGGGCGCCGGAGAATTAATCAACACGTGGGCCGACGATAATCAATGGAAACACGCGCATGTAGGCTTTGCCTTGCACGAAGTCAAAAGCGGTAAAATGATGGCAGGATACAACCACGATAAGTGTTTTGTACCCGCCTCTTCTTTAAAATTAATATCCTCACTTACTGCCTGGGAGGTTTTGGGCGCAAATTATACTTTTAAAACAGTACTGGCGTACGATGGTACGTTGACAGATTCTGTATTAACAGGAAACGTATATCTCATTGGATCCGGTGACCCTTCTCTGGGTTCTAAAAGATTTGAAGAAAAACTCAACTTTAGTGAGCTGCCCAATTACCTGGCTGGAAAGGTAAAAGCTGCCGGCATCAAAACCATAACTGGCAATCTGTTCTGTGATGAATCGATTTTTGACTCCTTCCCCATTTCACCCTCATGGCAATGGAACGATTTGGGCAGTGGTTATGCCTCTGGCGCCTGGGGAATCAATATCAACGAAAATGAGTATGAGATCTGGTACAACAGCCAGGCTGAACCAGGAAATGCAGCAGAAATCCTTACCGTAACACCCGATATACCCAATCTGATTTTACAAAATGAAGTCACCATTGACGCCGAAAATTCAGGCGACAATGCTTATATTTTTGGTGGACCCTATACCTATGAGAAACGCATAGTAGGGACGATACCCAAAAGCAAACAAGCTTTTCGAATAAAAGGCTCTATACCTGACCCGCCACATTTTCTGGCCTCAGCCATCCACCACCAACTGACTCATTATGGTATCAGCTGTGGAGAGGCAAAAGTAATCAGCACACCTACCCTTCATCCCCCACTGACAGGCATAGATACGGTTTCATCCATGCCGTTAAAAGACCTGGTCCGCGCTGCCAACCACCATTCACTTAATATGTATTGTGAGGCCTTTCTTAAGACCCTGGGGTTAAAGTCCGGCAGTCGTGGATCCGGTAGCGAGGGCATTGCTTTGATAGAAAAAAGTCTTGCTGAAAAAGGTTTTGATATTACACCGATACACCTGGAAGATGGCAGTGGTTTGTCTGCCAGAAACTATGTTAGTCCGGCCATCTTAAGCGGGTTTCTCGCACAATTTGTTCTTAAAAATTCACCTGCTACAACCACCTATCTTTTACCGGAAGCAGGATCCGAGGGCACCGTTAGAAGGCTACTCAAAAACAGCCCGGCCAAAGGGCATGTGTGGATGAAAAGTGGCTCGCTCAATAAAATAATGTCCTATACCGGACTGATCGAAGCTAAAAACAAGGAATGGTATACTTTTTCTGTCATGGTCAATGGGTATACACAGTCCAGCTCTCAGGCGCGCCAGGCAATTGAAAAACTGATTTCTGACCTTTATCAAAAATTATAAACCCAATGGAAGTTACCATTCAGAAATGGATCACTGAGATCAACGAGACAAACGCTGCTTTTCAAAAGGAATTCGCCGGACTTACTCCGGAACAGAGAAATACAAGACCTTCTAAAGGAGGCTGGAGTATAAATGAAATTATTGTACACGTAATTACGGTTAATGAAAGCTACTGGCCCATCTTTGACCTCGTGGCAAAGGGCAAGTATGTGCACAGCATGTTGGGTAATTTTGCATTTTTCCGCAATCTCTTTGGGAAAATGATCTTAAAATCTATCCAACCCAATGAACCTAAAAAACAAAAAACCCTACCTATCTGGCAACCTAAGATAGCAGACGATACTGTCGACGCCCTTGCCCTTCTTTCTGCTCATTGTCAACAAATGATTCAAAGATTAGCAAGCATCGAGGGGCAGGTCAAAAGGAATGTAACCATTGCCTCTCCGGCCAACGACTTAATTGTTTACGATATACAAACTGCGCTAGATATCATTGTAGCCCACATGAACAGGCACAGACAACAAGCTACCCGCACGGCAAAGGCTATTATGGTATCTGCTTGATCTAACTTAGGCTTTCACTATTTTCAGGATATACACCTTACCTTTTACTGTAATTCTCAGAATGTACATGCCACTTTGGAGGTCGGTACCATCCAACTCTGCAACCAGGCCATTTTCTCCACGACTCCAGTCCAATGTCAAGGTGGTCACCCTGCCGGTTAGATCAATCAATTCTGTTTTTTCAATATCACTGGCATCTTCCACACCCTTTAATTGTAGGGTCAGTACATTCCTGAAAGGATTGGGGGCAGCTGTCAGCACTTTTTGATTTAGGTCTTGATCATCAACACTTACAGTATTATCAGACTCATCTTCACAATCAAAGCAAGGCTCCTGTAAGCCGGGCTCCAAAGCCAAAAATGCGGTGTACCTTGATAGCACTCTGTTCTCCAAACTCAATCTTACGATGTCCTCTCGTTCGATTTCTGTGTTGGTTGAACCCTCTATATTATAAATCTTTGACATGGCGTGAATTTGTTTATACGGGAGATATAAGTTGTTTTCACTTACCACGTCCAGTTCTACCTCTTTCAATATCAAGCTGTCTTTATACAATGCCACCAATTCCAACCTAAAAGGTGCCCTGCCCCTAAAACTACCGGTTAAAATAGATCTGGCACCATTCTCGACTGCCTGTATGTCAAAACACAAACCGCCAACTGATTTAATATCATAATCGATAAAATCAAATTTATTTTGTCTGATCTTACCTGATAATAGATTAAGGGTTTCATTCAGGTCGGCGTTTCCATTGTCCAATTCGAGACTCTCATAGGCTCCCCTTGTATTGCTGGTCAAAGTTTTGTAAAACAATTCATTGCCGTAAAAATATTTATCCAGATAATAAGTGTACTGTCCGTGTTTATAATAATTGGCAAAATCCAGAATAAAGGTAGGTTTAAGAACACCTATGGCATCTGTGAGTTCATTTTTAAGGGCCTGGGCCGAGGATGGCAGCACTTTGGTATTGTCGGATGAGAGTAAAAACAAGCTGCCGGTTTCTTCCGTTTTCAGGTAATCATAAGCCTCATATAATAAAGAACTAAGCAGGCTGTTGTTACCCAGGTTAATTTTGTTAATGATGTCGTCTAAATTAACCTCTGATAATTTCATCCAATCATTGGATACTTCCTTTACGGTAAGTTGATTGTACATTATTCTAAATTCATCACGAGGCTTGACTACTCTTTGAATTTGGTTCTTTAGTGCTTCAAGAATGGTCGTTTTGGAATAATAGGTAGCAATTGAATGATAATCTATGACAAAAATGTATTTTTTTTCATCCAGGGTGTCAGCTCCTAATATTTCAGAAGGATTGACAACCAACTGAAACAACCCTCTTTCTGCATCTACCGGAGAAGAGGAGGTAAACATTTCAACATCCTTTTTTTCTTGTTCCAGTTTAAAAGAAATTGACTTGGCATGACCGGAAACATCTGAATAATTAGAGGGCTCTATTTCTGCGTAGTGGTAGCTTCCTAAATTAGGATCAGACCGCTTCACAAAAGTGATATTACCTCCCAGCCTTGGTTGTTTATCCGTGTCCTTGTCATACACAATCATTTTTACCTTAGGCTTTGGCGATGAAAATTTAAAGATACTGGTAGGTAAGGTAATTTCATCAAAACCATTGGTAGCCATCATAAACGAAAGTTTAACCTTTCTGCTTTTATTGCCCGGCATTGGAAAAATTCTGTATTCGTATTGATCTACTCCATTTTTATACAACACACTTGGATCCTTCCTCCTATTCACAATGCCCTCATATATATTAAAAGCATCATATCGCTCCAAAATCTGAGCCTTCATGATGGTATCATTGACCCACAACCATGAATCTGTTATAGCCAAACTACTAGGCAGCTTAAAGTAATGAACCACTTCTAAGGTGTCCCAATCGTATGCATAATCCAAGGGACTCACTTTATAATGCATGTATAAATCCACCTGATAAAATTTTCCAACAGGCTTGGCTACCATGGTTACGTCTTCAATCGCGAGCTGCTTTTGGTACCAGGGTGTTTGGGGGTCACTTGCATACAAATATTCACATTGGTAGCATTGACCCAATAGTTTTGATGCAGAAATAAAAAGGGTGAGTAAAATCCATAGCAGAAATTGTATCTTTTTCATTTGG